>JBNKYL010000089.1:0-56970 GCA_050300875.1 Paracoccaceae bacterium | reverse complement strand
GATCCTGTTTGCCGATGAGAGCAACGAGACCCAGGGTGGATACATCAGCAGTTTTCAGATCCGCGACTACCGGATGACGGCCGGCGAAATCGCTGCGCTGGGGGGCGCATCGGCGGCCGGCATCCCAATCGGCTCCGGCGTGGGCGGCTGCGTGGCGGGAAACCCCGGCCCGGCCTCGGCGCGCAACTGCGCGGCAAGACGGCGGCCCATTTCCGCACCATTTTCGGGCGCACAGAAATCTTCTGTGGAAAGCAGGATCGCACCATCGGGGCTGATGATTTCGCCGCGCAGGACAAGCTTGTCACCGATCAGTTCAGCCAACCCGCCAATCGGCGTCTGGCAAGACCCGTCCAATGCAGCAAGGAAAGCCCGTTCCGCCGCCAGCCGCAGCCCGGTCGGCGCGTGATGGATCGCAGCCAGCAGGTCCCGCACGCGCGCATCTTCGGCGCGCCGTTCTATGCCGATGGCCCCCTGCGCGACGGCGGGCAGCATTTCGTCCGGGTCGATGGGGGTCGCCGGCACGTCGTCGCGCCCAAGCCGCCGCAATCCGGCCATGGCAAGAAAGGTCGCTTCGGCCGCACCGTCATCCAGTTTCTTTAGGCGTGTCTGCACGTTGCCGCGAAATTCAACCACGGTCAGGTCGGGCCGCCGGTTCAACAGTTGCGCCCGACGCCGCAGGCTGGACGTGCCGACAACAGCGCCTTCGGGCAGGTCGTCGATCCCCTTGTGCCGCGCCGAAACAAAGGCATCACGCACATCCTCGCGCGGCAGGAAGCAATCCAACAGCAACCCGTCAGGTTGAGCGACCGGCATATCTTTCATCGAATGCACGGCGATATCGATGCCGCCGGACAAGAGCGCCTCTTCGATTTCCTTGGTGAACAGGCCCTTGTTGCCGATCTCTTTCAAAGGACGGTCGGCAGCGATCAGCGCGGCGTCGTCACCTGTCGTACGGATCACCACGATTTCCAGCGCGCCCGCTTCAAGCCCATGTGCGGCGATCAGCCGGTCGCGGGTTTCATGGGCCTGCGCCAGCGCAAGCGGCGAACCGCGGGTGCCGATCTTCAGGGGCGTGTCGGGGGTCGGAAGAGGCGTCGTCATGGTGCCTTCCATACTTGCGGCATTTGGGCCGCGCAATGGGGGCATGGTTGACAAAATGTTCCCGGGACGGGACTTAGGCGGAACGTCAAAGAAGGGGTCGTTGATCGTGGCGCAGAAAACCATCCTGAAAGCATTGGCCGGTGAAACACAGGCGACGCCCCCGATCTGGATGATGCGGCAAGCCGGGCGATACCTGCCCGAATACCGCGCGACGCGCGCCAAGGCGGGCGATTTCCTGTCCCTTTGCTATACCCCGGAGCTGGCCGCCGAAGTGACATTGCAGCCTATCCGCCGTTACGGATTTGATGCCGCGATTCTGTTTGCGGACATCTTGTTGGTGCCACAGGCTCTGGGGGCGGATTTGTGGTTTGTAACTGGCGAAGGCCCGCGACTGTCCACCATAACCGACCGGACCGGCGTCGATGCACTGAAACCTGTAGCGGACATCCACGAAACACTGGCCCCCATTTATGAAACCGTGCGCATCCTGTCTGCGGAGCTGCCAAAGGAAACGACCTTGATCGGCTTTGCCGGCATGCCGTGGACGGTTGCAACCTACATGATCGCGGGCCGCGGCACACCTGATCAGGGCCCGGCCCATGCCCTGAAAGACAGCAGTCGTCCCGTTTTCGAAGCGCTGATGGCACGGATCGAAGAGGCAACCATTGAATACCTTTCTGCCCAGATCGACGCCGGCGCCGAGGTCGTGAAACTTTTCGACAGTTGGGCGGGTTCACTAAAAGGTGCCGATTTTGCCGATTTTGCCTTGGCACCTGCACAGCGCATCATTGCCGCCTTGAAAGCCAGGCACCCGGGCATTCCGGTCATCGCCTTTCCGCGTGAAGCAGGCGACAATTATGTCGGATTTGCCAAGGCCACCGGCGCGGATTGCGTGGCGATCGACAATTCGGTTTCCGCTGACTGGGCGGCAAAGCACGTTCAGATCGACGGATGCGTGCAGGGCAACCTGAAACCTTCGCTGTTGGTATCGGGCGGGCAGGCCCTGATCGACGAAACCCGGCGTATCGTCGATGCTTTCCGGGACGGCGCGCACATCTTCAATCTTGGCCACGGGATCACGCCCGATGCCGACCCTGATAACGTGACACGGATGATCGAGGCGGTGCGCGGCTAAAGGGTCGTCACCCCTGCCCGTCCAGTTTTTTGGGCCTGTCTTCTGCGAAGCCGGGTTGCTGCGATGCGCCGCCCCAACTGCTTTCGCGTTCAGGCAGGGAGCCGTTTTCGTCTTCAAGCAAGGTCGGACAAAGGACCAGCCGCCCGCGGCCACCACGTTTGGCCGCGTACAACAGTTCATCGGCGCGCGACAGATGTGTCTGGAATTCAGACGGTGCGACAGGCCAGTCAAAGGCCACAACGCCCATCGTCGTCGTAATTTGCGCGGGGTGACCCGGCGACGCGACCAGGTTTTCCAAGCGCGCCTGCAAACCGGAATGAAGGCGGCGTATTTCACATGGGCCAGCAAAAGGAACCAGCGCCAGAAATTCATCACCGCCCCAACGTGATAGCACGGTGTGACGCGGGGCAACCTGCAGGAACGCCTTTGCCGTTTCGCGAAGGATGCGGTCACCGACCGGATGACCATATGCGTCGTTGATCTCCTTGAAGTCGTCCAGATCGGTCAAAAGCAAAGCCATACGATCTGCTGCAACATGCGAATGGGCCCTTTCCTGCCGCAACCACTGATACACGCCGCGTCGCGACAAAGCGCCGGTCAAAAGATCATGGCGCGCAATATTTTCGGCAACCCGGACGCGGACTTCCTGTTCCTGAACACGGCGAAGCAGCCGAATGATGGTAAGTGAAAACGCACCGAACAGGATGATGATCGCCGTAGTCACGGCGGCCCGTTTGAAGTTCAAGGGGGCACTTTCCGTTCGCCCTTCGATGAGCAGCTCAAATGACAAGGGCACGACCAAGCTGGCCAGGAGCATTGCAAAGGTCAACTGGCCAAGTCTGTCACCCAAACTGGGAAGCCTTATCACTTGGGTCCCGAGAATTTCCGTCAGGATCGCCAGGGCCAGGCAAACCATCGCGGCCATCGTCGATATGGCCAGACCCTGCCCAAGCAGATCAAGGGCAAAAGCCTTTTGTACGATCTGGAAAACGACGATGGAAACGACACCGATGACCGCAATCCGCCTGTGTGAAGGCACATAGTCGGCCCACAAGAGCGCAAGCGCGAAAACCATTGAAAACGCTGCCGTATCCCGGCTCAATTCCCCAGAAAAATATCCGCCCATGGTCAGCCGATAGAAGCTGTCGGCAGGGGTCTGTTCGGCGCTTGGGACGATTGCTGTGATGCCAGCGACCAGCACAAGCAACAAGAGTGCCAAGCGCAGGCCGAACCGCGACGGGTCACGTATGAACATTGCGAGGCACATGATTGCGATCATGAACGCGGATAATGGGTGAGTCTGTGCAGTTGCGGCAGCAACGGCCGGTTCAAATAGCGTTTGCCACAGATTGACCGAGAGCCCTACGAGTGCACATGCCAAGGCTGCGCCGATGAACTGGATGTCCGGCCGCCTGTTCACTAAGTCTGTCCACGGCAAGTTGGCACAACGCAAAACACTCTCTGGGATCGCGCGGTCACGCTGCGCCGAAAAGGTTAACGTGTAGTTAATATCTTCCGCGGTCAGACCGAATTGTTAAGAATTCTTAACGATGACTTCATGAGTTATCGTGGCCAGAGCACCAAGAATTGCCGATGCGGAACAGTACTTTTCCACCGACAGGTTCACGGCACGATCGACTTTCTTCGGATCAAGCCCGACACCTGTCACGGTGAAGACCATGTGAACCTTGGTAAACACCTTTGGGTCGGTTTCGGCGCGTTCTGCCTGCAACTCGACCGTGCAGTCGCTGACCTCTTGCCGGCCGCGTTCCAGGATATGGATCACGTCATAGGTCGAACACCCGCCCGTTCCGATCAATAGCAGTTCCATGGGGCTGGGTCCGGGGCGCGGACCGTCATCATGCGGGTTGCCAAAGACGATGGAATGGCCCGTGCCGGACGTCCCGACAAAGGTCCGTCCCTCTACCCATTTGACGCGCGCTTCCATATCCGTAATGCTCCCGCAGATTTTTTGGCCGCTATAGGCCAGCCAGTCATGCAACACAACGCAGAGGCACACAGATGAGCACCCAACCGATGATCGGGCCGATTCCGCAAATGGGCTATGGCACGTTCAAGCGCCAGGGGCAGGAATGCTACGATTGCGTGGCCGCGGCGCTGGATCTGGGCTATCGCCATCTGGATACGGCACAAGGCTATGGCAACGAAGCCGAAGTTGGCGCGGCCCTGGAAGCCAGCGGATTGCGGTCCGAGGTGTTCGTGACCACCAAAGTTCCGCCGGAAAAATTCGGGCCGGGCGAAATCCTGCCTTCGGTTCGCGAGTCGCTCGACAAGCTGCGCATGGACAGGGTTGATATGATCCTGCTGCACTGGCCGTCGCCGCAAGACAAATACCCGGTCGAAGCCTATGCCAGCCAACTGGCCGAATGCTACGATCTTGGCTTGATGGACTATATCGGCGTGTCGAATTTCACCAAACGGCATCTGGACGAGGCGATCGAGGTCTTCGGCAACCGCCAGATCATGACGAACCAGTGTGAAATCCATGTCTATCTGCAAAACCGCCCGATCGTCGACTACTGTCAGTCCAAGGGGGTGCCTCTCACTGCCCATACACCGATGTCGCGCGGGTTGATCGCCGGTGATCCGGTTTTGGGCGAAATCGGTACCAAGCACGATGCAACCGTGGGCCAGGTCGCTCTTGCTTTCCTGATGGCCGAAGGTCACATCGTCATTCCGTCCTCGACCAAGCGGGATCGCATAGCCGAAAACTTTGCCGCGTTGGATGTAAAACTTGATGACGCGGACATGGCCCGCATCCGCGGCCTGGACCGCAACGAGCGCCTGATCAACGGGGCTTGGGTGCCCGTCTGGGACGTCTAGGCCTAGTCGCCCAGCTTCGCGTGCACTTCGGTCAGGTCGACCTCGCCCAAGGGCATCTTGTTCGACGGGTCGTCAATGTCGTATTTGAACAGGTCGAAATCGCGTTTGTACATTTCGCGCACGAGATGCATTGATAGGTCGTCGAAATAATCTTCGACAGGATGCGCGCGCTTTGGCCCGTGGCCTTCGCTTTCGTTGAACCGCGGAATGTCGGACAGGTCTATAGGATGGGCGGTCTGGATCTTGTCCAACACCTTCTGCATCCCGTCATTGAACGCCTCGGTGTGGAAGATCGCGTCATAGCGCCCGCCATTGACGATAAAGGTCGAGATATGGCCCGACATTGCGGACCAGTGAATATCGGGATCCATCGGCTTGCGAAACCGGATGGTGTCGCGCGCAAAAAGCAGGAAACGGCGGAACGATTTGATCTGGTCAAACTCGAACCCGGTCTCCGGGTCGCCGACCTCGATCCCGTATTTCTGGATCAAGAGCGGAACCAGATTGCCGCGATAGCGTTTGCCGTTGCGCTGGATCCCGCAGATCTTGTCGAAAAACGATGACAATATGCGGGTGTACGGGTTGCGCACGCAAGTGAATGCGAAGGCTTCATGCCCTTTCACAACCGTGTTTATTCGGGTCTGGCTGTCTTCCTGCGACCATTTGTGCAGGCCCTTGTTGGCGTCATGGATGTCGCCATCAAAAAACTCGCCGTGATCGGAATAAAACATGATCTGACCAATAGTCGAGCAGGCACATTTCGGCACAACGCGGTAAACCACGCTTTCGGATTCGGTCATCCACGTACCGGGAAAACCCATTAACCTGCCGTCCTTGCCTGAACGCCTATCGCGGCGCTTTTGGTCATTATGTCGCTAAAAACCAAAAAAACTCTGTCCGTTCAATGCTTCTTCACGTTATCTAGGCCATCAGACGAGCAGTTAACCAAAAAATCTGGCAGTTTGATGGCCAAAATTGCCTACATCTTGTTGTGCCACAAAGACCCTGAGGCAATTATAGCGCAGGCGCAACGCCTGACCGCGGCTGGTGACTGCATTTCTATTCATTTCGACGCAAGGGCATCACAGGATGACTTTCGCCTAATCCGCGATGCGCTGGATAAAAACCCGAACGTCGCCTTCGCCAAACGCAGGATCAAATGCGGTTGGGGAGAATGGTCGCTGGTTCAGGCGACACTGAATGCCGTCGAAGCCGCAGAGATCGCGTTCGAGGACGCGACCCATTTCTACATGCTGTCCGGCGACTGCATGGCAATCAAATCCGCAGAATACGCACATGACTTCCTGGACCGGGAAGACGCCGATTTCATTGAGAGTTTCGATTTCTTCGAAAGCGACTGGATCAAGACCGGGCTGAAGGAAGAACGGCTGATCTACCGGCATCTGTTCAACGAACGCAAGAACAAGTGGTGGTTCTATCAGTCACTGAACGTCCAGAAACGATTGGGCCTGACACGCGAAATTCCTGCTGACTTGCAGATCATGATCGGCAGCCAATGGTGGTGCCTGCGTCGACAGACCATCGAAGCGGTCCTCGATTTCATCCGCCACCGAACGGACGTCATGCGTTTCTTTCGCACCACCTGGATTCCGGACGAAACTTTTTTCCAGACGCTTGTGCGCCATCTGGTCCCGGATACGGAAATCAGGGCCCGTACGCTGACCTTCCTGATGTTTTCCGACTACGGGATGCCCGTCACCTTTTACAACGACCACTATGACCTGCTGCTGGCGCAGGATTTCCTGTTTGCGCGCAAGATCTCGCCCGAAGCGACGGAACTCAAACAGCGATTGGGCCAGCTTTATTCGTCAACCGGGATCACGTTCGACACGTCGAACGAGGGCCGCGGGCTATACAAGTTTCTTACCGGGCGCGGGCGGCAAGGACGACGTTTTGCGCCGCGCTTCTGGGAAACGGAATCGACCCTGGGCCGCGACCGTGAACTTATGATCGTGACCTGCAAGAAATGGCATGTTGGCAAGCGCTTGCTGAACGCCGTTGGCCAGGCCACCAACGTACCCGCCATCGAGTATGTTTTCGACGAAGAGAACACGCCCCTGCCCGACCTCGGCGGTATCCAGAAAACGCTGGCCAAGCGCACCCGTCACCGTCGCGCGCTGATGCGGATGCTGTTCGATTTCTACGAAACCGACAGGCTGATCTTCTGCCTGGACCCCAACAACATGGACCTGTTGCGGGACTTCTACACGGACCGCTCGGTGACGAAGCTGCTGGAAATCGAATGTACGTTTTCCGACGAATATCTGGCGGGCCATGCCCGGCGCGTCGGATTGGCGGGCGAACGCACCAGCCCAGAGGCCATGGCGCGGCTTCTGCCGACCATCCGGGCCGACCTGTTTTACGAAAGCGACCAGATCAAGGAAGCCGAGTTCCCCAATTTCTACCAGATCCGGCAGTCAGACAGCGCCGAAGAAAACGCTCTGCCGCTTGCGAAATTTCTGGACATCAGCCATGAACAGGCACGCGACATCGCCGCCACCGACCATCTGTTTGCCGATTAGGGACGGGCCATGGGTTACAGTTACGACGACCAGAACATCTTTGCCAAGATCATCCGCGGTGAGATCCCCAACAAGACCGTCGCCGAAACCGAACACACGCTGGCCTTCGAAGACATCGCGCCACAGGCGCCTGTGCATGTTCTGGTCATTCCCAAGGGCTCCTATGTCAATGCAGATCACTTCGCGGCATCCGCGTCTGACGCCGAAATTGCGGACTACACACGCACCATAGGCAATATTTGCGCCGACTTGGGCATCGCACCTGGCGACAATGGCGGCGGATACCGCTTGATCGCCAATTCGGGCGAAGCAGGCGTACAGGAAGTGCCCCATTATCATACCCATATTCTCGGCGGGCGCATCTTGGGCCGTATGCTGAAACGTTTTGACTGATCCGCGATGAAGGGTTTTGCAACCACGTCCGTGCTTGTCTAAATACGGGACAAGCCAATCATAGATGGAATTCGGCATGACAATCGAAGCCCCGGAAACCGAAATCGTGAACCAATGGCGCGTCGCCTGCGACGGGGGCGAGGGTGCGTTGGGCCACCCGCGCGTCTGGCTCTCGCTTGACCGGGAAACCGGCGAAGTCGAGTGCGGCTATTGTGACAAGAAATTCGTGCACCAATCGGTCTCGGACGCGGCCAAACAGTAGGCGGGGCATCAAGCCCTGCAGAGGCAGCCAAAGGTGTCCGGCCCCAAAACCACGAACGACCGAAGTTTCAAACGGGCGGCGCAAAACCAGAGCTTTTCTGGGCCGCCTTTGGCACGTTTCCAACAGACTGGGCTGTTTCCGCTTCTGCCTATCGAACACGTGGTATTCCAGACGGGATAGAGCTTTCGGTCCTTGGCCCAGAATGTATAGGACATTTCTGCACCGGCCATGTTTGGGAAGAGTTTCGCAAGAACCACCCAAATCAGGCGCAGGCAAAGCAAGATCAACCAGGCTGCATTGTCCTCAGGGGGCAAGTTCAGGATGACACGTCCCTGCTCTACCTTCGGGATTGCATTGGTTTCATTCAATGGTTCCTCGATGTAGGCGGCGTGTCGGTCTAAAATCCCTATACTTTGAACTGGCACACGCCAACCAGTTTGAAAACACCGGAAGCCCGGTCAATCCCCATGTGGTCGTCCTTTATACCGAGGAAGACGGTGGGCGGTGGCTGCATACGCGCGGTATGATCAAATTTGCCAGGCCAGATCTGAGCCTTCACGGGCTTGCACCGGCCAATCACGAGGCCGCACTGGAATTGATCCAACGCATGATCGGTTTTCAGGCCCGTGGTGGCCTGTTCCAAGACGGTGCCGAGCCAAAAAATCAAAGGGGCACCCCAAGGTTTGACGTGCTGGCACGGCGGGTCAATGGATGACCCGGACTTCAACAATGTCCATCTGACGATCCACTGGCCGGAAAGTGGAATTAGATCGCGGGTCTAACCCGTGTCTTTCGCTTTGACGCCTAAGCTTTCCAGGCCGACCCATTTGCCCATCTTCGAAGATCATCGGCGCGACGCAACCTTCCCGACGCGTTGGCAAATGCCGCCTCCAGGTTCTTGGGGCCAAGGAATGTCCGGGCTGTCGGACCATATGTGTTTGCGGTCCCGACACCCAAGGCAGGGGCATCGAACAAGCAGGGAAACATCTGCCCGATCTCCTGTCTTGCTTTTGTTGCCAACATGCGTTGCGCCATCGGGCCAGGATAAAAACTCTCCGAGGGTGCACCTTCGGAAAAAATGATTTGATGGGCGTCAAACATCAGGTGGAAATAGGTGACGGAACGCTTGCCATGGGCAACTCTGATACCCGATCTGGGTGCTCGCGCTGCATGAATTGCACGTATGAGTTGGTCTTCGCCCAGCATTAACCCGTGTTGCTGGGATACCAACAGGTCCCGTCCATTTCCCATTCGACCTCTGGGGATCAAAACGGGCCGTAGCCGAGGCATCACATGCAGGTCCGACCGCCCATAGCTTTGTCTACCGATCCACCTGACCGGTTGCGGGCCATTGTCCAATGTCGTGACCAGATCGCTTTCCCGCAAATGCTCAATCTGAACGTCTCCTTTGGGCGTTCGGATTAGCGTTCCCGATGTGAAGCAAACCGCATAACTGGCGGCATACCGACTGGCAGTCAGGACTCCTGTATCGCTCAGGATGGCAAACAGTTGCAGCGATTCAATCGGTTTGGCTTCCAATGCTGCTTGATCGCTATCATAGCTTGTTTTTGGCGCCAGGTAGAGGTTTCCGGCAGTGTCCTGAAAGACAACCGCCGCGATCGTCGCTGTCGTGCCGTCCGTATAGGTTATGTCCGCGGCATAGACGGTCGAGGAATCATGGGTCTGATCAGGGCCTCCGTCCAAACTATAGGTATCATTTGCGGCATTGTTATCTGTGTCATAACCCCAATCATTCGGCCCGCCCGAAAAACCGGTGCTGCCCGGCGTCAAGGTCTTGATGTGGCTGTACAACGGGTCGCCCGTTGATCCGAAGGTAGAGCCAACCAGACTATTTGCATTGTCAGCAGTTATATCTCCTTCGGTTGGGTCAATATCTGCCACATTGCCCAGATAGAATACGTCAAAACTCGTCGCCATTGCGCGCCGAACCCATTTGGCTTCCATCAAAGTAGAACGCTGATTCTCAGGCCTAGCCCATCGACGTTTAGGTATCGTGAATCCGAGCGATCAAGAACTGGATGTCTTTCATTCCGCCGGTAAATCGCTTCGCGACATCTGGCCCTTTGGCCACGCACATGGCAAACCTGTCGCAAGTGAACGGGGAGCGCGACATGGCATTCGGCAAGGGACATCACCTGCATCTGATCGACGGCTCAGCGTTCATCTTCCGCGCCTATCACGCGTTGCCGCCGCTCACGCGCAAATCCGACGGGTTGCCCATCGGCGCCGTCAGCGGGTTTTGCAACATGCTGTTCAAGATCGTCGAGGACAGCAAAGGCGATGACGCCCCCACCCATGTCGCGGTGATCTTCGACTATTCCGGCAAGTCGTTCCGCAATGACATCTACGACAAATACAAGGCCAACCGCCCGCCAGCGCCCGAAGACCTGGTGCCGCAATTTCCGCTGACCCGCGAAGCGACGAAGGCCTTCAATATCCCTTGCATCGAAGTGGAAGGGTTCGAAGCCGATGACATCATCGCGACGCTTGCCTGTCAGGGCCGGGCCGCCGGTGGCCGCGTGACCATCGTCAGTTCGGACAAGGACCTTATGCAGTTGGTGGGCGACGGGGTCGACATGCTCGATCCGATGAAAAACAAAATCGTCGACCGCGACGGCGTATTCGAAAAATTCGGCGTTGGCCCGGAACGTGTGGTCGATGTGCAGGCGCTGGCCGGTGACAGTGTCGACAACGTCCCCGGCGCCCCGGGAATCGGGCTGAAGACCGCCGCCCTGCTGATCAACGAATATGGCGACCTCGACACGCTTTTGGAGCGCGCGGGCGAGATCAAGCAGCCCAAGCGGCGCGAAAGCCTGGTCGAAAACGCCGAGCTGATCCGCATCTCGCGACGGCTTGTGCAGCTTGACTGCAACATGGAACTCGACTTCACGCTTGATGATCTGGAAGACCGCGACCCGGACCCGGATGTGCTGCTGCCGTTCCTGGCTTCGATGGAATTCCGAACCCTGACGGCGCGCATCGCCGACAAACTGGGCGTCGACACCCCTGCCATTGTGGACACGACACCCGAAGGCGCCGATCCGGTCCAGCCGCTCGATATCCCAAAAATCGACCCGGACGCCTATGAATGCGTCCGCGACGAGGCTGCATTGCAGGTCTGGATCGACCGCATAAACGCGCGCGGCTACGTCGCTGTCGACACCGAAACGACCGCGCTGAACGAAATGACAGCCGAACTGGTGGGCATCTGCCTGTCCGTCGAACCGGGCGAAGCCTGCTATGTCCCGCTGATCCACAAGGCGTCGGGTGGCGAAGGGTTGTTCGGCGGCGATGACCTGGCCGAAGGCCAGATCGGGCTCGACCGCGCGCTCGCCATGCTAAAGCCCATGCTCGAAGACGACGCCGTTCTGAAAATCGGCCAGAACATGAAATACGACGCCAAGATCCTGGCCCGCTACGGCGTGGATGTGGCCCCGATCGACGACACGATGTTGATGAGCTATGCCTTGAACGCAGGCATCCACAATCACGGCATGGACCTGCTGTCCGAGCGCTACCTGGCGCATAAACCCATCCCGATCAAATCGCTGCTCGGCAGTGGCAAATCCGCGATCACCTTTGACCGCGTGCCGATTGACGAGGCCGTAAAATACGCCGCTGAGGACGCCGACATCACCCTGCGGCTCTGGCAGCATTTCAAGCCGCAATTGCACCAGAAACAGGTGACCACCGTCTATGAAACGCTGGAACGCCCGCTGGTGCCGGTATTGGCGCGGATGGAAATGGCGGGCATCAAGGTCGACCGCGACACGCTGTCCCGCATGTCCAACGCTTTCGCCCAGAAAATGGCAGGGCTGGAAGCTGAACTTCACGAACTTGCGGGCGTGCCCTTCAACGTGCAGTCCCCCGCGCAGGTGGGCCAAATCCTTTTTGAACAGATGGGGCTGGAAGGCGGCACCAAGACCAAGACGGGTCAGTGGTCGACGCCGGCCGACGTTCTGGAAGACCTCGCCACCGAACACGACTTCCCGGCCCGCGTGCTGGACTACCGGCAACTGCAGAAATTGAAATCGACCTACACCGACAGCCTTCAGGACCACATCAACGCCGAAACGGGCCGTGTCCATACGTCCTATGCGATCGCCGGGGCGAATACCGGGCGATTGGCTTCGACCGACCCGAACCTGCAAAACATCCCAGTGCGCACCGAAGAAGGCCGCCGCATCCGCGAAGCGTTTGTGGCCGAAGCCGGCAAGGTCCTGCTCTCGCTCGATTATTCGCAAATCGAACTGCGAATTCTGGCCCATATTGCCGGAATCGACAGCCTCAAGGAAGCATTCCGGGACGGCCAGGACATCCACGCCGCGACCGCATCTGAAATGTTCAATGTGCCCTTGGATGAAATGACGCCGGATATCCGCCGCCAGGCCAAGGCGATCAATTTCGGCGTGATCTACGGCATTTCCGGCTTCGGGCTGGCGCGCAACCTGCGCATCCCGCGCGCCGAAGCCCAAGGCTTCATCGACCGCTATTTCGAACGCTTCCCTGGTATCAAGGAATACATGGACGACACGGTGAAATTCGCCAAGGACCATGGCTACGTCCAGACCCTGTTCGGTCGCAAGATCCATACGCCCGAAATCAACGCCAAGGGGCCCCATGCCGGGTTTGCCCGCCGCGCTGCCATCAACGCGCCCATCCAAGGCACCGCCGCTGATGTCATCCGACGGGCCATGATCCGGATGGAAAGCGCCATCGAAAGGCTGCCTGCGAAAATGCTTCTTCAAGTCCACGACGAATTGCTGTTCGAAGTGGACGAGGATGCCGTGGACAAGACGATCACGGCGGCCAAGGATTGCATGGAAAATGCGGCCATGCCCGCCGTCCAGTTCGCAGTGCCGCTTGTGGTCGATGCTGGCCAGGGCAACAACTGGGCCGAGGCGCATTGACGAGCCTATCCATTCGAAACCGGCGGCAGACATGATGGCCAAATGAGCAAACCGATTGATCACGCCCCTCGGATCGAAGTTCGAAGCCAAGCGGAGTTGCGCGAATGGCTGCGCGATCACCACCAGCAGAGTGAAACCGTCTGGCTGGTGACCTACAAGAAACACAGCCCGCACTACGTTTCGATCGGCGCGTCGGTGGATGAACTACTCTGTTTCGGATGGATCGATTCGCGCATGCGACGGGTGGATGAAGATCGGATGGAGCGGCTGATTTCGCCGCGCCGGGCCGATAGCATCTGGTCGATCCCCAACAAGGACCGGGTTGAAAAGCTGCGCGCTGAAGGTCGGATGATGCCCGCGGGAGAAAAGGCGGTACGCGTCGCCAAGGAAAATGGAATGTGGGGCTTTCTTGACGATATCGAAGCTCTACGGGCCCCGGAAGACCTTGACGCAGCCCTGACAGCAAAAGCCGCCCGAAATGGCTGGGAAGGCCTGGCTGAAAGCAAGCGCAAGCAACTATTGTACTGGATCAAGTCGGCCAAGACCGCAAAGACGCGCGCCAGTCGGATCGCCAAGACGGTCGCGGCCGCAAGCGAGTGCCGAATGCCACAGGGCCTTTCGTGACGCTAATCCTGTTTAACAAACCCTACGACGTGTTGTCGCAATTTACGGACAATGCAACGGAAACGCCGCGCCGAACGCTCAGCGATTTCATCGACCTGCCGGGCATCTACCCGGCCGGGCGGCTCGACCGGGACAGCGAAGGTCTTTTGGTTCTAACCGATGACGGGCGAATGCAGGCGCGCATTTCCAATCCGAAATTCAAACTCCCCAAAACGTATTTTGTTCATGTCGAAGGTATTCCGGATCAAGCGGCGCTGGACCGTTTGCGCAATGGGGTCGATCTGAAAGACGGGCACACCCAACCTGCCAAGGCGACACTGATCGACCCGCCTGCCGATCTTTGGCCCCGTGATCCGCCGATCCGCGTCCGCAAGAGCGTACCCGATTGCTGGCTGTCTTTGACGATCACCGAAGGCAAAAACCGGCAGGTCCGCCGCATGACAGCGGCGGTGGGCCACCCCACCTTGCGGCTGATCCGCTGGCAAGTGGGCAACTGGACGCTGGACGGGCTGCAACCGGGTCAATGGCGCCGCGCCTGAGTTTGGGGATCAGGCCATCGCCATGGCCTGTCCGACCCTGTGGCGCGATGGTTGAAATTCGATCATCCCTTGCGTGAAGGTGCCATAGTCGCAGGTCAATTCCGAACCCGCAGTGATATCGCATGTTGCGATGCCACGATATGGATCCGTCAGGTCGACATTCGGTCGGACGGCATGATTCATGAAACGACCCTCGTCGCAATCCAGCACGACGCGCTCGTTGTCGGATGGATGGTCGTAGGTGTATCGTTCCAGAAATTCCCGGAAATGTGCCGGCACGCGGGCCAGGTCGGCCTTTTCATAGGACACGTCGAACCGACTGTCATACAGCCAGACCAAAGCACCTTTCCGAATATCAACTGCAGTAAAAACGCCCAGCCCTTCGATGGACGAGGGCCCGAGAAAACAGCGCACCATCATCATGCGCGTGCATCCTTCATGTCACGGGACCGCCTGCCCATTTCCGGTCGTGGAAGTCCGGGGCGAACTGGCCCCGCGCCGGGCAGGTGACGCGCGCCAAGACATGGCACGTTTACGGCAGCTGTCAAATCCTGTCTGATATGAAACAACAGATGTGAACAAGGGAACCGACCGATGGCAGATACCGTCCGGATCGAATGGCGGGGCGACCATGTCGCCCACGTCATCCTGAACCGTCCTGAAAAGAAGAACGCCATGTCTCTGGACATGTTCGGCGACCTGCCCGACGCGGCTGCGGAACTGGCAACCAAACCGGGCTTGCGCGCTGTCGTCATGTCAGGCGCAAGGGGGTGTTTCTGCGCGGGGCTGGACCTGTCGGTGATGCAGACCTTGGTCGGAAAACTGGATCAGGTAAAAGACCGGATGCTCAACCCCGCGCCGGGCGAGGCCGCGAATTTCTATCAGCGCCCGGTTACCTGCTGGCAGGCGCTGGAAGTGCCGGTTATCGCAGCGGTTCAAGACGTGGCCTTCGGCGCAGGGATGCAATTGGCGCTGGCCGCGGATTTCCGCATTGCCGCCCCCGATGCGCGTTTGTCGATCATGGAAGCGAAGTGGGGCCTGATCCCTGATATGGGGATCACACAGAGCCTTCCGAAACTCGTTCGTGCCGATCTGGCAAAAGAGCTCATCATGACCGCGCGCGTTCTGGACGCGCACAGCGCTGCTGATTTCGGGCTGCTCACGTATGTCGATGACAGCCCGCTTGACCGCGCCTTCGCAATGGCAGACGAAATCGCCGCTCGGTCCCCGGATGCGATCCGGGCGGCCAAGCGGCTTGTCGAAGAAGCCTGGGCCTTGCCCCCGGCAGAAGCGCTGCATCTCGAGGCACTGCTTCAGTCAGAAATTCTGGGCGCTCCGAACCAGCTTGAAGCGGTCGCGGCGAACATGCAGGGCCGTCCGCCGAAATATTGACGCGAAAGACACCCTTCCCTGTTATCGTCTGCGCCAGGCTTCCTGCGCATAGAAATCCCGCAGCGTCTGCCCGCGTTCAGGATGAAACGTTCCCGCCTCTGACACGTTTTCCATCCGGTCCAGGCGGAACATACGAAAATCCTGACGCAACTCACACCAGGCGACAACGGTCCAGACCTTGCCCCAGAACCAAAGGCCCAAGGGCCTGATCGTACGCATTGTTGCCGCATCGTTTTCATCAACGTAACCGAATTGAATGCGGACCGATGCATTGGTTGCCGCCTCGATACGGTCGATCAACCGGCGCAGGTCATCCGACATGCCGGACATGTCGGGGGCGTGCACGCTGACCGCCTCGGCCCGTGCGCGGGCTCGGTCGGGTAGAACCGCGCCGATCTTGATCAACGCTTCTTCGGCATTTGCGGCCATGCTGGCCCCGCCCCAGGCCCGGATCAGCCGGGCACCGGCCACCAATGACACGATTTCGGCCTCGGTGAACATCAACGGCGGCAGATCATAGCCGTCGCGCATCATGTAGCCGACGCCGGCCTCGCCTTCGATCGGCACGCCAGATCCGATCAGGTCGGCCACGTCGCGATAGATCGTGCGCGGCGTGACTTTGAGCCTTTCGGCCAGCTGCGCGGCGGTGACGAGCCGACCGCCGCGCAGATATTGCACGATTTGGAAAAGGCGGTCGGCCCGGCGCATCAGGCGGCTTTCGGTTCGAACAGGCCCAGCGAATTTCCGTCGGGATCCTGCGCGTAGGCGAAACGGCCCGGCGGAATGGTGATCACCGGTATCGGCAACACCGTGCCGCCTGCGGCCTTGACGCGATCAACCGCCGCTTCAACCGTATCGGAAACCATCAGGTGCAGGGTCGGCCCCTGCCCGTCCACGGCAGGCATGCCCGGATATAGATGGCCGTGAACACCGGCCGCATCCGTACTGAAAAGTACCATCGGGTTGGGTCCGGTATCGTCGCGGGCCATCTGCCAGCCGAAGACATCCGAATAGAACGCCTGCGCGCGATCAAGATCTGTGACGGGAATTTCGGTCCATACGACGGTGGGCTGGGTCATGTCATTTCCTTTCAGGGATGTGTTGCAGCGCCTACATCGCACACCCCTGCTGACAGCATTCTGTCAGTAGCCTTTCAGCCTGTCCAAATTTGTTTGGCCAAAGCCCTAGCGCAATTCTGCCGACGGGATGATGGGAAAGAACTGCCCCCCCGACCACAAGCCGAACCAGCTTTCATCATCGCGCGTTTCATGGGCGCCAAGTTCGACCAGCCGATAGAAACTTTTGCGGTCGATCAATGCCTCCAGGTTGGCGCGCACCAGAACGTAAGGCGACGGCTCGCCGGTTTCAGGGTCACGCACCACCCGGATCGGATGATCGGGACCGGCAGGCGCAAGGTCGCCCATGTTGGTTTCAAACGTCAGAACCTGATCCGGGCCCTCGCCTTCAATGGTGAAATCCACGGCGACGAAGGGGGCGTCATCCACGGTAATCCCGACCTTTTCGACCGGGGTGACCAGAAAGTAATTGTCGCCATCGCGACGCAGGATTGTGGAAAACAACCGCGCCAGTTCAAACCGCCCAATGGGCGTGCCCAGATAGAACCACGTGCCGTCACGGGCGATGCGCATATCGAGGTCGCCACAAAACGGCGGGTTCCACAGATGAACGGGCGGCAATCCGCGCTTGCTGGCCTTGCGCGCCGCATCGGCCAGCGATTCCGCGCCGGTTTTCACGATCTTTTGTGCCTGATCCGCGTTTGCCATTTGCTGTCCGCGCAATAACTTCCTTTAATGCGGACCATATAACCAAAGCAGGAGCATTGTCATGACCGCGACCGAACCGCTGGTGGAAGAAATCGAAGCTTTGGGCGAAAAACTGGCCGAAGCCCGGACCAGTATCGAAAAGCGGTTCATCGGCCAACATGAAGTCGTCGAACTGGTCCTGTCGGCGCTTTTGTGTGGCGGGCACGGTTTGCTGGTGGGCCTGCCGGGTCTGGGCAAGACCCGCCTTGTGGAAACACTGTCGACGGTCATGGGACTGGACGGCGCGCGCGTGCAGTTCACGCCGGACCTGATGCCCGCGGATATTCTGGGGTCTGAAGTGCTGGAAACGGCGGCAGACGGTTCGCGTGCATTTCGTTTTATCGATGGTCCGGTGTTCTGCCAGCTTTTGATGGCCGACGAGATCAACCGCGCCAGCCCGCGTACGCAGTCCGCGCTGTTGCAGGCGATGCAGGAGCGGTCCGTAACGATTGCGGGCCAACCGCACCCGCTGCCCGCGCCCTTCCACGTGCTGGCCACGCAGAACCCGATCGAACAGGAAGGCACCTATCCCCTGCCCGAAGCCCAGCTTGACCGCTTCCTTGTTCAGATCGACGTTGATTATCCCCAACGGGACGCCGAACGCGCAATCCTTCTGGCCACCACAGGCGCAGCCGAAGAAGACGCCCATGCCGTTTTCACCGCCGATGAGCTGATTGCTGCGCAGGCCATGTTGCGCCGGATGCCGGTGGGTGACAGCGTCGTGGAACGCATCCTTGATGTTGTGCGCGCATTTCGCCCCGAAGACGGGACAGCGCCCGACATCGTTCGCGAAACCGTCGCCTGGGGGCCTGGCCCGCGTGCCGCACAGGCGCTGATGTTGACCGTGCGCGCCCGCGCCCTGCTCGATGGCCGCCTGGCCCCAAATACCGATGACATCGCGCGCATGGCCGCGCCCGTGCTGCGCCACCGCATGGCACTGAGTTTTGCCGCGCGCGCCGAAGGGGCCACAATCGACGGGCTGATCAACCAAGTCCTGTCCGGTATCGGCCTGGTCGAGAACGCCGCGTGAGCCAAACTCCGCTATCCCTGCGCGCGCGCGCCGAAGGGCTGGCCGCTCCGCTGCCACCCTTGCTGGCCGACGCCGAACGACTGGCGGCGACGGTGATGCTGGGCGTGCATGGTCGGCGGCGCGCAGGTCGCGGCGATGAATTCTGGCAATACCGCCCGGCACATGCGGGCGACCCGGCACGCGCCATCGACTGGCGGCGGTCGGCGCGTTCGGACACCCATTTCGTCCGTGAAAAGGAATGGCAGGCGGCGCAATCGGTATGGATTTGGGCCGATCCCGGCCTGTCCATGGCGTTTCAGTCCAACCGCAACCTGCCGCCCAAGGGCCGCCGCGCCAAGGTTTTGGCGCTGGCCCTGGCAATCCTTTTGATTCGGGGCGGCGAACGCGTCGGTCTGGCCGGACCGCAAGGTTTGCGCCCAGCCGCCGGCGACACACAGACATCGCGCATCGCGGCAATCTTGGAACGCGATGGCGACCCCTCCGACTATGCACTGCCTGACCTGTCCGGCGTTCAGGCACATGGTCGCGTGGTGCTGATATCGGATTTTCTTGCCGATCCCGCCCCGCTGATCGCCGAAATCACGCGCAATGCCCGCACCGGCGTGCGCGGCGCGATGGTGCAGGTGCTCGACCCGCAGGAAGAATCATTTCCCTTCCGCGGTCGCACGATCTTTCAAAGCCAGGGCGGCACGCTGGAACATGAAACTTTGAAAGCGGCTGACCTGAAACCCGCCTATCTGGACCGTCTGACGCGCCGGCGCGCGAACCTGCAGGACCTGGCCCAGCGCACCGGCTGGCTGTTCCATACCGCGCGCACCGATCAGGCCGCCGAAGCCGCGCTGCTTTGGACCTATCGCGCGCTGGAAAGGCGGGGCTGATGTTTTCCTTGTTCGGCATTGGGTTCACTGCGCCGTGGCTACTGGCCGCGCTGGCGGGCCTGCCGATCTTGTGGATTCTCCTGCGTGCGGTGCCACCTGCGCCAAAAAGGCTGATCTTCCCGGCCGTATCGCTTTTGCTTGGCCTGCGCGACGACCAGCCCGAAACGCAGCGCACGCCTTGGTGGCTATTGGCTCTGCGCAGTCTGGCAATTGCCGCGCTTATCCTGGGTTTCGCGGGTCCGGTCCTGAACCCGCAGGAAACCGTGGACCGAACCGGCCCCCTTTTGATTGTCACCGACGCAAGCTGGGCCAGTGCTGCCGATTGGGACGCGCGCAGCGACCGGATCGCCGCCGAACTGGAAGAAGCCGCGCGCACCGGGCGAACAACGGCCGTAATCCGCCTGACGGAGCCCCCCCCACCCGGAAGTCCAGTGCCGTTCGCCGCCGCAAGCGAATGGCAATCGCGCCTGCCCGGGCTGCTTCCGGCACCATGGGAACCTGGTGCGGAAGCTCGGGCCTGGGCCGCGGCCCTGACCGGCAGTTTCGATACGCTTTGGCTGACAGACGGGCTGGACCGCGACCGCGCGCCCCTGCTGGCCGCGTTCGAAGCACGCGGTCCTGTTTCAGTGGTCGGCACGCCCGCGCCGCTCTATGCGCTGCGCCCGGCCGAGTTCCTAGATGGCAAGGTCCGCCTGACCGCAATCCGCGCAGATAGCGTGGGCGATGCCGAACTGACTCTTGCCGCGCATGGCCCCGATCCCGCAGGGATCAGTCGCGTTCTGGCACAGGCCCCCGTTCGGTTCGCATCCGGCGAAAAGGAAGCACAGCTTGACCTGGTCGTGCCACCGGAACTGCGCAACCGCTTCACGCGTTTCACGATCGAGGCGCGGCGTTCCGCCGGTGCCGTGGCGCTGGCCGACGACAGTCTGCGCCGGCGCGAAGTGGCGCTATATTCCGGTCGCGAAGACCGCGAAGGCCTGCTGCTATTGTCGCCGTCACATTTCCTGCGCCAAGCGCTATCGCCAACGGCTGATCTGCTGGATGGCGCGCTGGCCGATATCCTGCCGGCCAACCCCGATGTGATCATTCTGGCCGACGTGGCGGTCTTGTCCGAAGCCGAAGCCTCGGGCATTCGGGACTGGGTGGAACAAGGCGGGCTTCTGGTCCGTTTCGCGGGACCGCGGCTGGCCGCCAGCGATATCGCCCGACAGGACGATGACCCGCTTCTGCCGGTGCGCCTGCGCGTTGGCGGCAGGTCAATTGGCGGCGCGATGAGCTGGGGCGACCCCCGCAGCCTGCGTGCGTTCGCACCCAATTCGCCATTCTACGGCCTGACCATCCCCAATGACGTTCAGATCAGCGCACAGGTGCTGGCCCAGCCTGACCCGGACCTTCCATCGCATACCATCGCAGCCCTGGACGATGGCACACCATTGGTCACGCGCAAACAACTCGGTCAGGGCCAGGTCGTTCTGTTTCACGTCACCGCCAATGCCGAATGGTCCAGCCTGCCCTTGTCGGGCCTTTTCGTGCAGATGCTGGAACGGCTCGCCGTATCTACGCGATCCGCCCGACCGGATGCGGCGGATATGGCGGGCACAACCTGGATCGCCCAATCGCTGATCGACGGTTTTGGCGAGACCGTTCCATCGCCGCAGGTCTATTCCCTTCCGGGCGAAACCCTGATCAATGCCAGCGCATCCCGGGCCACCCCGCCCGGCACATGGGCCAGCGAAAAACGCGTTCTGGCGCTCAACGTCATTGCCGCGGATCGCGAACTGATCCCCGCCACTTGGCCGGCTCGCATAACCGTGCAAGGGCTTGAAACCGTGCGCCCGGAACAATTGAAAGGCTACGCGCTGGCTGCCGCGCTTGCCCTTTTGGCTGTCGATATCCTGGCCACGCTGTGGATTTCAGGCCGCCTGACCGGTCCGCGCGGGTTAGCCGCCGCAAGCCTTGTGACCTTTGCCTTGATGGCAAGCGCGCCCGAACCGTCGCAAGCGCAAACGGCCGAGGATTTCGCCCTTCAAGCCACGACGCACACTGTTCTTGCCTATGTCCGTACCGGCGATGCGCAAGTCGATGCCGTGTCTCGGGCCGGGCTGACGGGACTGTCCGACGCGCTTTTCGCGCGCACATCGGTTGAGCCGTCCGATCCGATTGGTGTCGATCTGGAACGTGACGAACTGGCCTTCTTTCCTCTGCTCTACTGGCCGGTGACGCCCGGGCAGGATCTGCCATCGGACGCGGCCTATGCCCGGCTGAACCGCTACCTGCGTGGCGGCGGCATGATCCTGTTCGACACGCGCGACGCCAACACAGCAGGGCTCGGAGCGGCTTCCATGAATTCGGAAAAACTGCGCGCGCTTGCTCTGCCGCTTGATATTCCGCCATTGGAAACCGTGCCGGTCGATCACATACTGACGCGTACCTTCTATCTGCTTCAGGATTTCCCGGGCCGCTATGCGGGCGGCCCCGTCTGGGTCGAGGCCGCGCCGCCTGGGGCAGAACAGGCCGAAGGCATGCCTTTTCGCAATCTCAATGACAACGTGACGCCGGTCGTTATCGGCGGCAATGACTGGGCGGCGGCCTGGGCGATCGACGGCGCGGGCAACTGGATGTACCCGGTCGGGCGCGGGCTGACAGGCGAACGCCAGCGGGAGTACGCAATCAGATTTGGCGTCAACCTGGTGATGCATGTGCTGACCGGCAACTACAAATCCGATCAGGTGCATGTGCCGGCTCTGCTGGAAAGGCTGGGCCAGTGAACCTGTCATCCGTCATTTTCGACCCACTCCTGCCTTGGGGCGCGATGCTTGCGTTGGGCGGCGGTCTTTTCGGCCTTTTGGCCTTCGGTATCTGGCGCGGGCTGGCGGGTTGGCCGTTGCGTGGGATTGCGGCGGCTTTGATCCTGGGCGCGATTGCCAACCCTTCCTTGCAACTCGAAGAACGTGATCCCCTATCCGACATCGTCGTGATGGTGACTGATGAAACCGCCAGCCAATCCATCGCCGACCGTCCCGAACAGACCGAAACCGCCCGTCGGGCCATTGCCGCGGCGATTGCCGCCCGTGACGGGGCAGAACTTCGCGAAGTGGTCGTCGGTGACGGGCCGGACAATGCCGGTACGCTCGCCATGGGTGAACTGGCCAATGCCCTGGCCGACATCCCCGCGGATCGCCTGGCAGGCGTGATCATGGTCGGCGACGGGCTGGTCCATGACGCCCCGCTTGCACCTGACCTGCCTGCACCTATGCACCTGCTGATGACCGGCCAACCAGACGATTGGGATCGACGCCTGATTGTCGAAAGCGCGCCGGCCTTTGCCATCCTTGGCGAACCAGTGACGCTGCGCGTGCGTATTGAAGACCAAGGCGCCGCCCCTGCCGCCCCCGGCCTTTTGGACCTGGCGATATCTGTGGACGGCGACCCACCGATCTCCTTCCCTGTCGAGGTCGGCGAAGCGCTGGAATTGCAGGTCAACCTGCCCCATGGCGGCATTAATGTGCTGCACCTGTCCCTGCCCACGGCCACAGGCGAACTGACTGATCGCAACAATGCCGCCGTGGTGCAGATCAACGGCGTGCGGGACCGCCTGTCGGTTCTGCTGGTGTCGGGCGAACCGCATCCCGGCGGGCGCACCTGGCGCAACCTGCTGAAATCGGACAGCGCGGTGGACCTTGTGCATTTCACAATCCTGCGGCCACCCGAAAAACAGGATGGCGTGCCTGTCAGTGAATTGTCGCTGATCGCCTTTCCGACACGTGAACTGTTCCTCGACAAGATCGACGAATTTGACCTGATCATTTTCGACCGCTACCGGCGGCGCGGGATCCTGCCCAACCAGTATCTGGACAATATCCGCGCCTATGTCCAAGGCGGCGGCGCTGTGCTGATCGCAGCGGGTCCGGAATTTGCCACGGCCAATTCGCTTTTCCATTCTCCGATTGGCGACATGCTGCCGCTTGCACCCACCGGCCGGGTCCTGGAACAGGCCTTCAAACCGATGGTAAGCGATCTTGGCCAGCGCCACCCCGTCACTGAAGGCATGGATGGCAACTGGGGCGACTGGTTGCGCCAGATCGAACTGGAACCGACCGGTGGCCAGGTGGTGATGAACGGTATCAATGACGCGCCGCTCTTGGTGCTGGACCGCGTCGGCGAAGGCCGCGTTGCGGTGCTTGGGTCAGATCAGGCCTGGCTTTGGTCGCGCGGCTACCAGAATGGCGGCCCGCAACTGGAACTGCTGCGGCGCCTGGCCCACTGGATGATGAAAGAGCCGGAGCTGGAGGAAGAGGCGCTGTCGGTTACGGCAGAAGGTCAGCACATGACCATCACCCGCCGCAGCCTTACCGAAACGCCGGACCAACTGGTCATCACCCGCCCCGATGGCCAAACCGACAGCCTTGCCTTGATCCCGGACGGCGCGGGCCGGTTTACCGGCGACTATGACGGGCCCGATATCGGCCTTTACCGGCTGAGCGATGGCACGATCAGTACAGTCGCAGCACTCGGGCCATCAGCGCCCAAGGAGTTTGAAGAAACCGTCGCGTCACCCGAAAAGATGGCTGGGGTGCTGGCCGCAAACCGGGGGGACGCGATCGCATTGTCAGCAGGCATGCCGCAGATCCGTTGGGTCCCGCCAGGCCGGGTGGCGGGCGGCAGGGGTTGGATCGGCCTGACACCACGCTCGGCATCCTTGACGACATCCGTGACCCTGCGACCCCTGATGCCGACCTGGCTCGCGTTCTTGCTTGCCGCCGGCGTGGCGATATGGGCTTGGCTGCGCGAAGGACAACGTTGACCGCCACGCGGCACATGCGCGGGCCGAACGGGGTAACCTAGGCCCCTTCAGCGAAGGCCGCTTCCATCAAAGTTCGCGTGTAGTCGGATTTCGGATCGGAAAAGACCGCTTCGGCTGTCCCTTCTTCCACGATATCCCCTTGCTTCATCACGATCACTTTGTGTGAAAGCGCCCGCACGACGCGCAGATCGTGACTGATGAAAAGGAAGGCGAGCTTGTACTTGCGTTGCAGGTCCCGCAACAGGTCCACGATCTGTGCCTGAACCGTCATGTCCAGTGCCGATGTCGGTTCATCCAGAACCAGCAAACGCGGCCGCAGGATCATTGCGCGCGCAATGGCGATGCGCTGGCGCTGGCCGCCGGAAAATTCGTGAGGATAGCGATCCATCATGGCCGGATCCAATCCGACCTCGGCCATGACACCCGCCACCATTTCGCGCACATCCTGCCCCGGTTCTACGCCATGGACGCCCAGACCTTCAGAAATTATCTCGGCACAGCTCATGCGTGGGGATAGCGACCCATACGGATCCTGAAACACGATCTGCATATCGCGACGCAGTTCTCGCATTTCCCGGTTCTTCCAGCCCTGTATGTCCTGCCCAAGGAACACCACTGGCCCATCCGAAGAAATCAGACGCATCATTGCCAGCGCCAGCGTGGTCTTGCCCGACCCGCTTTCGCCCACGATGCCGACGGTTTCGCCTTCGCGAACAGACAGTGTCGCGGAATTGACCGCCTTTATGTGGCCCACGACACGTTTCAGCAGGCCACGATAGATCGGAAACCAGATTCGCAGATCGCGGGTTTCGGCCACCACCTCCGCGCCGTCAGGCACCGGGTCCGGCAGCCCCGTCGCGCCGGCCGCAAGCAACATTTTGGTGTAGGGGTGCTGTGGATTGGCGAAAATCTCGGCTGTCGCCCCTTGTTCGACGATCTTGCCATCCTTCATCACGCAAACCCGGTCGGCGATACGCTGGACGATGTTCAGATCATGGGTGATGAACAGCATCGACATGTCTTCGGTGCGTTTCAGATCGGCCAACAGATCAAGGATCTGCGCCTGAATCGTCACATCCAGCGCGGTTGTCGGTTCATCGGCGATCAGCAGATCAGGACCGTTGGCCAGCGCCATTGCGATCATCACCCGTTGCCGCTGACCGCCGGACAATTGGTGCGGATAGGAATTCAATCGGCTTTCGGCATCGCGAATGCCAACCTTGGTCAGCATTTCCACGATCCGCGTGCGCGCGGCATCGCCCACCAGCCCCTGATGCAGAGCAATGGATTCAGCCAGTTGCTTTTCCAGTGTGTGAAGCGGGTTCAGCGACGTCATCGGCTCCTGAAAGATGAAGCTGATGTCATTTCCGCGCACCTGCCGCAGCAGGCGTTCGGACGCGCCGACCATTTCGCGCCCCTCGTAGCTGATCGACCCGGTGACTTCTGCGCTGCCCGGCAAAAGGTTGACGGTCGACAGGGCCGTCACCGATTTGCCCGACCCGCTTTCGCCGACCAGCGCCAGCGTTTCGCCCCGACCAATGTCGAAGGACACGCCATCAACGGCCACGTGCCGTTGCCCGTCCTGGCGGAAGGCGACCGACAGATTTTCGACCGTCAGAACGCCGCTCATTGAAACGTCTTTCGCGGATCGAAGGCATCGCGCACGCCTTCGAAGATGAAGACCAGCAACGACATGATCACTGCATAGGTAATGAACGCCGTCAGGCCCAACCACTCGGCTTGCAGGTTTTGCTTGGCCTGCAAGGTCAGCTCACCCAGTGACGGTGCCGAAGAAGGCAACCCGAAGCCCAGAAAATCCAGCCCCGCCAAGGTGCCGATGGCGCCGGTCACGATGAAGGGCAACAGCGTCAGCGTGGCCACCATCGCGTTGGGCAGCATGTGGCGGAACATGATCTTCCAGTCTGAAACGCCCAGCGCCCGCGCCGCGCGCACATATTCGAAGTTGCGCGCACGCAGGAACTCCGCGCGCACCACGCCCACCAATGCGGGCCAACCGAACAGGATCGTCAGAATGACCAGTAGCCAGAAGGACCGGCCAAGCGCCGCCACGACAATGATGATGACGTAAAGCGACGGGGTTGAACCGTAGATTTCCAGAACCCGCTGGAAAATCAGATCGGTCCAGCCGCCGAAATAGCCCTGCAAGGCGCCTGCGATAATGCCCAGAACGGAACTGACCGACACGACCAAAGCGGCGAAGAAGACCGACAGGCGAAAACCGTAAAGCACGCGCGCTACCACATCACGTTTCTGATCATCGGTGCCCAGCCAATGCACACCCGTCGGCGCACCCGGCGCAGCCCCCGGCTGGTCGGAATGGGTGTCATAGGAATAGCGGATCGGCGCCCAAAGGATCCAACCGGCATCCACCGGTTCGCCTTCAATCGAACCGGCCCGCGCCGCCTCGATCGTGCCTTCCGGGTCGTCCCAACAGGCCTGATGCCCGCCCGATATGATCAGGCACTGCACCTCTATGTCGCCGTAAATCGCCTCGGTCTGGAAATCTCCACCAAAGGCGGTCTCGGGATAGAACGTTCGGATCGGCATCCGCCATTCACCCTGATAGCTGACCAAAACGGGCCGTTCATTGGCGATGAATTCAGCAATCAGCGACAGGCCGAACAAGGCCAGGAAAATCCAAAGCGACCAGACCGCGCGCCGGTTGCGCTTGAAATTCTTCAGTCGACGGCGGTTCAGCGGTGACAGCTGCCAACGCCCGGTCTTGATCGGCGGCGCCTTGGGGGTATCAGGGGCGGCACTCATGTATTGCGCGCCTCGAAATCGATGCGCGGGTCGATGAAGACATACATCAGGTCACTGATGATCCCGACCAGCAACCCGATCAGCGCGCCGATATAAAGCGACCCGAACAGAATCGGATAATCCCGCTGCAACGCCGCCTCGTAGCCCAGCCGCCCCAAGCCATCCAGCGAGAACAGCGTTTCGATAATCAGCGAACCGGAAAAGAAAATGCCGATGAACATGGCCGGAAATCCGGCGATCACGATCAGCATGGCGTTGCGGAAGACGTGGCCATACAGAACCTTGCGTTCACTCAACCCCTTGGCGCGCGCCGTGATCACGTACTGCTTCTTGATCTCGTCCAGGAAACTATTCTTGGTCAGCAGCGTCAGGCCCGCAAAACCCCCGATGGACAGTGCGATGATCGGCAATGTCATGTGCCAGAAATAGTCGCCGATCTTGCCGAGCAGGCTCAACTCTTCCCAGTTCGAACTGACCAGCCCTCGCAAAGGGAATATCTGCCAATAGGACCCGCCCGCGAACAGCACCAGCAACAAAATGGCGAACAAAAAGCCCGGGATCGCTGCCCCTGCGATGATGGCACCCGATGTCCAGGCGTCAAAGGCCGACCCGTCATTGACCGCTTTGCGAATGCCCAAGGGGATCGAAATCAAATAGGAAATCAGCGTCGCCCAGACGCCCAGTGACAGCGACACCGGCAGCCGTTCGATCACCAGTTCGACCACGTTCTGATCCCGGAAATAACTGTCCCCAAAATCGAAGCGCAGGTAATTCCACATCATCATCAAAAAACGTTCGACCGGCGGCTTGTCCAACCCGAACTGCTTTTCCAGTTCGGCAATGAATTCCGGCGGCAGACCACGCGCGCCGACATAGTCCTTGGACCCGCTGACCGCCTCGGTCCCGATGGACTGGTTCTGGGTCGTTTCCTGTGCACCACCGGTGATGGTTTCCAGAACATCACCTGCGCCAGTCAGTTCAGCAATGATCTGTTCGACCGGGCCGCCCGGCACAAACTGGATCAACGCGAAATTGACCAGCATCATGCCCAGCAATGTCGGAATGACGAGCAGCAATCGCCTGACGATATATGCGCCCATTCCTTCGGCTACCCCCTAGCGCAAAACGCCTGCGGCTTTCAAAGCCTCGTATTTTTCCGCATTGAACCACCACAAATCCATATTGCCCAGCCCGTAGGGCGGCAGCGGATCGGGATATTCGAAGATGTCGTAATAGGCGACAGTGTGAACATCCTTGTACCATTGCGGCACGACGAAGCGCAGCGACCGCAGCACGCGGTCCAGCGCACGCACCGCGGGGTCCAGTTCTTCCTGCGTTTCGATATTGCGGATGCGGTCGATCAGCGCGTCAACGGCAGGGTCCTTCAGACCCATTGCATTGAAGACCGACACATCCGCCTCTTCCGACCCAAATGTCTGAGCGGTTCCTGACCCCGGTTCATAACCAAGCGACAGGCTGCCAGTGACGACGTCATAGTCGAACGCATAGCGACGGTCGATCCATTGTGCCTGATCCACCCGGTTCAGCGAGGCATCGACGCCAATGGCCCGAAGGTTGTCCACGAACGGGTTGATGATCCGGTCAAAGGCCGGGCTGCGTTCCAGGATTTCCACCCGCAACGTTTCGCCCGCCGCATTACGACGAATCCCGTCATCGCCAACCATCCAGCCCGCTTCGTCCAGCAAAGCCGAGGCCTTGCGCGCATTGGCGCGGTCCAACTGGCGGGTACCCGACACGGCGCCCGACACTGGCTCGCCATCGATCACGCCGGGCTGCAAAAGGTCCGCGATGGGTTCCAGGTATTCCAATTCGTCCGCAGGCGGCAGGCCCGTCGCTTCCAGATACGAGTTTTCGGTGAACGAATTGATCCGCTCATACAGCCCGTAGAACAGCGATTCATTGGACCATTCGAAATTGAACATCAGGCTGATCGCTTCGCGGGTTCGAATGTCCTGAAACTGCGGGCGGCGCAGGTTGAAGATAAAGGCCTGTCCAGACGCCATGGTGCCATCGGGGATTTCCGCCTTGATGACATAGCCGTCATTCAGCGCCGGGAAATCATAGGCGGTGGCCCATTCCTTCGACGAGTTTTCGGTGCGGAACGTGTATTCGCCAGCCTTGAACCCTTCGAAGGCGGCGGCTGAATCGCCGAAATATTCCACCCGGTAGGTTTCGAAATTGTTGGTGCCGACATTCATCGGCAGGTCGCGGCCCCAGTAATCGGGGTTGTAGCGATAGACCACCTGTTCGTTGATCTCATAGCTTTCCAGAACATAGGGCCCCGTCCCCACGATCGGATCAAGGAACGACTCGTCCAGCCGGTGACCGGTTTCTTCCCACCATTTCTGCGACATCACGGCATTGGCTCCCGCCTGCCCGATGCGGTCCCGCTTGGGGCTGTCGGCCACGAATGTGAACTTGACGCGGTGATCGTCCAGCGCCTCGACGCTTTCAATGATCCGCGCGACGCCCAGCCGGTAGCTTTCAAGCCCCTGCTCCATGAACAACTCATGCGTGAACACCACGTCATGCGCCGTCATCGGCGTGCCATCGCTGAACGTGACTTCCGGCCGGAGGTTGAAGATCACCCAGGACTGGTCTTCGGGATATTCCAACGTTTCGCACAGCAGGCAATAACTGTCGTCAATCTCGTCATAGGTGCCGGTCATGATCCGTTCGACGACCATAGACGCGCCCCAGCCGGGCGAACCCTTGCGGGCATATGGGTTGAAACTGTCGAACGTGCCTTGCGTCCACATCGCCATTTCGCCGCCCTTCGGCGCGTCCGGGTTAACGTAGTCGAACCTTTCGTAATCGGCGGGGTATTTCAGCGTTCCCAGAAAGGTGAACCCGTGGCTGGTGATCGTGTCCTGCCCCCAGGCCTGCCCCGCCCAGAACAAACCCGCGATCAGACCGCCGGCCATCGCCGCCATACCCAGACGCGCAGACATGCTGGCGGCCAAGGCCTTGCTACGTTCAACGTTCATCGGTGATACCTCCGTCCTGAAGCGGGCTCCCCAACCCGATCGTACAATTTAAGCTAAATTGCGCGATGTGCAGGATTCAAGCGGATTGTGGGTGAAATAACGGTTAACACACCGAACGGTGAACGATTGCACGCAAAACGCGGCCTTGAAAAAGAAAAGGCCGCCCACCCGGGCGGCCTTGGCATTCGAAGTTTTGACTGGATTACCCGCCGATGGTCGAAAGATAGGCAATCAGGTTTGCGCGATCTTCCGGCTTCGGCAGCCCGTTGAACGACATTTTCGTGCCATTTGCATAGCTCTTGGGATTTTCCAGGAAGCCGTTCAGCGCGTCAGGTGTCCAGTTACCACCCAGGCCCGCGATTGCGGCGGAATAGCTGAAGCCACCGACAGATCCCACTGGCCGGTCAACCACGCCGAACAGTGTCGGACCGGTGCCGTTGGCGCCCGCTTCCAGCTTATGGCATGCCTTGCACTTGCCAAAGACCTTTTCGCCCTTGCCCGCATCCGCCGCAGCCAGCAATGCGCCAAAGTCGATTTCCATTTCCGGCTCCGCCTCGGCGGAATGGCCGCCTTCGGCTTCGATCGGATAGGCCATCGCATGTTCTTCGCCATGCCCGTCCGAGCCGACATGGTAAATCGATTCAGCCACCCAGTTGCCCAGCAAAAAGACCAGGAACGTCCCGCAAAGGCCGCCGATGATCTTGGTCATTGTCATTGTGTCGAACATGTCGCGTTCTACCCTTGATCCGTTTCGCAGCCTTCTATCCGCTTCACGCACGGATTTTCAAGGTGTAAGAGGCGCGACCAATCGCCCGAAACCGGGCCGCTGCCTGGAATACACGCAATGACCAAGAAAATCGCCTTTCAGGGGGAACCCGGCGCATATTCACACGAAGCCTGCCGCACCGCCCGCCCCGACTTCGAGCCTCTGGCGTGCGCGACTTTCGAAGAGGTTATCGAATCCGTACGGCGCGGCGACGCGGACCTGGCGATGCTGCCCGTCGAAAACACCACTTACGGGCGTGTGGCCGACATCCACCGAATGTTACCCGAATCGGGTCTGCACATCGTCGACGAGGCATTCGTCCGCGTGCATATCAGCCTGATGGCGCTGCCCGGGGTACAACTTTCCGACATCGACACCGTGCGCGCGCATCTGGTCCTGCTGCCGCAATGCAAGGCTTTCCTGTCACAGAACGGCATTCGCGGCGAAGCCGCAGCCGATAGCGCCGGTGCAGCTGCCGATCTGGCCCGCGAAGGCCACCGCAACATCGGTGCGCTGGCGTCGGACCTGGCGGCGGATATCTACGGGCTAGACATCCTGGCCCGCCATATCGAGGACCACGATCACAACACCACGCGGTTCCTGCTAATGGGCCGTGAACCGAATTACACCAAGCGCGGCGAACATGGGATGATCACCAGCTTCGTGTTCCGCGTCCGCAACATTCCCGCCGCTCTGTACAAAGCCATGGGCGGGTTTGCCACCAATGGCGTCAACATGACCAAGCTTGAAAGCTACATGGTCGACGGGTCTTTTACCGCGACGCAATTCTATGCGGACATCGAGGGCCACCCGGATGACCGCAACGTGAAACTGGCGTTTGAAGAGCTCGACTATTTCACATCAAAATTTTCGTTGCTCGGCGTCTATCCTGCGGATCACAAGCGCCACTAGCGCAAACGCTTGCTGGCGTCAGACATGCGGCCCCAGCGCCCGGCTGGGGTCATAGGAAATTTCCACTTCGCGTGCAAAACGACCGACCCGATCGGCAAATCGCACATCAAGGCGCGACTTGGTCAGTTTCAGCGACTGGATCAGCAACCTTGCCTGCAAATTCTTGGCCCGCAGTTCCAGCCCCACCTTCATGCGCGTTCGCTTCTGCGAAAGGGCGAAGAATTCGATCTTGAACCCTGCTTCGACCCCGCCCGATACGGCGTGCAATTCCACCAGGTCCGTCGGCGAAAGGCCCACAAGTTCGGCGCGCACCCGGCGTTGTTTTTTTCGATAGGGAAATTCGACCAGCCAACGCAGGCCCGGCGCGATCACTTGCTGCTGGTCTGCACGCTGAACCGCTGCGCCACGCCGCCGCGCCTGGCGTTCGAACCGCGCAAAATCGCTGGCAGCGGCGAATACCGCATCCACGGGGGCATCGATGTCCTGGCGCTTCGAAAACTTCATAGGTTCGGCTTTACCTGCGTGACCGTGTCTTATTCAAGCCGGTCCGCCAGCCAATTTTCCATCAGAAACCGGGCGATGGCCCCTTTGCGCCCGGCTTTGATCCGCCCGGGATGACCGGCAAAGACATCCGCCAGTTCCGACCGGCTGACCCAGATCGCGTCTTCCAGCTCTTTCGGGTCCAGCGTGATCTCGCGGCCCAAAGCTTCGCCCGAACAGCCGATCATCAGGGATGACGGAAACGGCCAGGGCTGCGATGCCAGATATCGCACCGGCCCGACCTTCACGCTGGTTTCCTCGGCGACCTCGCGGCGCACGGCGGCCTCGATGGTTTCGCCGGGTTCCATGAACCCTGCCAACAACGAATACATGCCGTCGGGCCAGCCCGGCGACCGTCCCAACAACAGGTCATTGCCATGCGTGATCAGCATGATCACGACCGGGTCAGTGCGCGGGAAGTGGCTGGCATTACAGGTCGTGCAGTTACGCTGCCACCCAGCCTGGGAAATGGCACTCGGTGCGCCGCAGCGCGAACAGAACGGATGCGTTTCATGCCAGGACAGGATCGACTTGGCAGCCACGGCCAACTCGGCATCGGCATCGCCCAACATCGCCATATGTGCTCGCAATTCCGCGAACCGCATTTCATGCGGCAAGTCGGGGTGCATTTGCTGGGACGGGTCCAGAAACGCCCCCAGGCTTTCGGGTAAGTCCGACGGTTCCCAACCCGACAGGTCCGCCCCGAAGACCGGCACACCATCGTCCAAACCGAGGAAGACAAGTCCGTCGCCATGCCTTTTGACCACCGTGTGACCGACCGGCAACCGTGCAAGACGGGGCGCATCCTCATCCGCAAGGTCCATCAACGGCTTGCCGCGCCAGATGGCGATGACCCGCGCAACGTCCGCCGCGACCAGTCGTGCCTGGTCTTCCGGCCCGCGCAGGTGCGCTGCACGGTCAAGCCGGCCGCCGCCGCCGAAGGTAACTGTTTCTGCAATCTTCACATTCCGCTCCCATTCGCCAGCTATGTGGCAGATTTCCATGCGCTTGCACCAAGCTCAACCCGGCATTTGCGCCATTCATCAACCTGTGGTTGCATTGTTCAACGCATTGCGCAAACCTGTCCGTGTGACCCCAAACGAGTCCGGATTTCCTGATTGCGAAACCAAACGCCGACGAACGATATTGCCGAAATCGATCTGCGCATCATCGCCACGACCGATCTGCACATGCAGCTTGGCGGTCAGGACCGTCCGGGCATGACCCGCATCGCCGGAGCGGTTCGCCAGACGCGGTGCGGCCATCCCAACACGCTGTTGTTCGACAACGGTGACACTTTGCAGGGCGGGGCTGACGCGGATCATTTCGCATGTCCAAGCGTGGACTGGCCGGGCGGCACACATCCGATATATCAAGCCATGAACGCACTCGGGTATGACGGCGCGGCGCTCGGGAACCATGATTTCGATTTTGGGTTGGACATGTTGGACCGCGCCCTAACCGGGGCGAATTTTCCGATCTTCTGCGCAAATGTCGACTTGGGCGACCGCCGCGTTCGCTTCCGAAAACGCCAAATCATTCACCGCGACGTGACCACACGTACGGGGTGCAAGATCAGCCTTGCCATAGGCGTCACGGGACTGACGGCCCCTGGCACGGTTGCCGACAACTGGGCCCGATTCCCATTGGACTCGCGCGAAACGGAATTCGCGCAGACCGCAATTGAACAGGCTCAGAAACTGCGACAGGACGGCGCTGACGTAGTAATCGGCCTTTGCCACATCGGATTGGCGCCAGATGGGGCAATCCCGGCCCAAATCCAGGACATTGCCGAATCTGGCCAGTTCGACACGCTGATCCTCGGTCACACGCATCAACTTTTCCCGGCGCCGCGTCGGACCCCGGGCGAAAGCTCCGACGCCACTTCAGGCCTTGTTTCAAACACGCCGACCGTGCTGCCCGGTAGTCATGCGGGCCATATCGGTATCATCGACCTAAGGTTGACCGATCAAGGGTCTGGTTGGCGGGTCACACAATCCAATGTCGCGCTGTGCCCAACTGCAAGCATCGACGAAGATTGCCCGACCAAAGCCTTGCTGGCCCCAGCCCGCGCCGCGGCAAAGGCAGGGCTCGCCACCCAGATTGGCAGCAGTCTCAGCGCGCTTCACGACTATTTTTCGCATCTCGGCCCGTCACCAGCGATCCGTTTTGTGGCCGCGGCGAAATTCCATTGGGCGCGGCAAGTATTGCCGGAAATCGTCCTGCCCATCCTGTCTGCCGATACGCCGTATCTTGCTGGCGGCTCCAACGGGCCGCACAATTACTGCTATGTCCCTGCGGGGCCGGTGCGCCGCGCTGATCTTTGGCGGTTCAGCCCGTTTCCAAACCTGTTGGTCCCCGTCGTGCTGACCGGCGCGCAAATCGCCCTTTGGCTTGAAAACGCCAGCGGCAAGTTTGCGCAGATCGACCGAACCCAGACCGAACTTCAACCATTGCTGGACCCGGAACTTCCCAGCTACCGATTTGTCGACATCTCTGGGCTGGACTATGACCTTGATCTGTCTGCGCCGGCAAACTCGGGCCTGCGCATTGGCACGATCCACCACGATGGGCGCGCCATCGACCCAACAGACCGTTTTGTTGTGCTGACCAACGATTACCAGGTTGCGCGGCTGGCGCAGTTGCTTGGTCGCTGGCCGGACCTGTTGGACGCGGACCTGGTCCGCCCGCGCATGTCCGACGTCCTGTCCAGTTACTTGGAAAATCGCCCCTCCGGCGAACCGGGTATGGCAGGATCAAGATGGGGGTTCCAACCACTCGATGGCACGCGGGTGTGGTATGACACGGCGCCCGGTGCCCGACCTTTTGAAGATGAAATACGGCACTTGAACCCGCGTGCCATCGGGATCACGAACGACGGCTTTCTGCGGTATCGCCTGATCCTGTGACCGCGCCCTGGTCCCAACGTCCAAGCGCCGCTTCGTCTGCGTCGCGCGCTTCGACCCAGGAAGTGCCATCGGCGCGATATTCCTTCTTCCAGAACGGCGCGCGCGACTTAAGGTAATCCATCAGGAAATCCGCTGCGGCAAAGGCCCCTGCGCGATGACTGGCGGCCGTTGCGACCATCATGATGTTTTCACCGGCTTCCAGCCGGCCGAAACGATGGATGACAAGGCAGTCCAACAAATCCCAGCGTGACGTCGCGATTTCGATGATCTGGCCGATCGCGCGTTCCGTCATCGCCGGGTAGTGTTCGATTTCCATGGCCGTCACGCCATTATCGGCACGCACGATACCGGTAAAGCTCACAATTGCCCCGGCACCAGCGACCATCCCGAACCGGTTGAGTTCCGCGCCTGGGTCAAACGCGGCCTGCTGCACAATGACGGCCATATCAGCCACCGGTCATTGGCGGAAAGAACGCCACTTCGCGCACGCCCGCCAAGGGGGCATCGAAATCGGCAAGGTCCTGATCGACCGCAACACGTACCGCCGACAGGTCAGAAAATGCCAAAGCATAGCGTTCTTCGCGACTGCGCAGCTCTTCGACCAGGTCCCGCACTGTTTCGGCTGAGGTTTCGACGTCTTCCCCCGGCAAACCGATGCGTTCGCGCAGCCATGCGAAATACAGAACCTTCATCGGGTGTCCCCTTCTTCACGAAGGTAAGGCAGGGATTTGCGGAAATAGTCCCATCCGGTGACGAGTGTCAAAATGGCCGCCAGCCACAACAGCCACAGCCCCACCCGTCCGGTCCAGATCCACCCTTGCATCAGGCTCTTCAGACCGAACAGATCCTCTTCTCGCCCCGCCAGGATGTCAGCGATGAAAGCTCCGTCCATGCCTTGGGTATTCATCACGATGTGATGTTCGAAAATACCCTTGGCGAACAGAACCGCCACGGCGACCATCTGTGTTGTCGTCTTCCATTTGGCCAGCTTCGTAACTCTCAGCCGACCCGCGTCAGCACCCAGAAACTCGCGCAGGCCCGATACGAACACCTCGCGGAACAGAATGAACGTCGCAGGCAGCACCAACCAGGGCGTCCAGCTTTCGCTGGAATAGCCCACGATGACCATCAGTGCGATCACAACCATGCCCTTGTCGGCAATCGGGTCCAGCATCGCACCGAACTTGCTTTCCTGTTTCCATGCCCGTGCCAGATAGCCGTCGAACCAATCGGTTATCGCAGCACCCAGAAACAGGATCAGCGCAAACCAATCCGCAAAGGGCCGACTGAAATACAGAAACATGATCGCAACCCCAGGCGCCGCCAGTAGGCGCAGGACAGTCAGGATATTGGGCAATGTCCAAGTCATGGCGGATAAATAACCTGCAAGAGGAGAAGGGGAAAGCGATGTTCTGAGGATGCAGGCCGACGGTACGCGCGTCGCGCCCTCGCCCGCGCATCGAAAGTCGGCGACCATTTGGTGCCTTGCCTGATAGCTAGCTGCGATCGCGCCAACGGTTCACGATTGGATACCTGCGATCCAGCCAGAATGCGCGAATGGTCAGGCGCGCTCCTGGCGCCGATTGAAAACGCTTGTATTCACTGAGAAAGATTAACCTCTCAATACGTTGGACCAATGCGCGATCATGCCCTTTCGCCACCAAGTCCGCCACCGACATTTCCAGGTCGATCAACCCTTCCAGCACCGCGTCCAACTGGTCATAGGGCGGCAGGCTGTCACTGTCTTTCTGATCCGGGCGCAACTCCGCCGATGGCGGCTTGGTGATGATCCGGTCAGGGATCACCACGCCCGCGCGCCCCATCATCCAGTCGCGATGATTGGCATTGCGCCAGCGACAGGTTTCAAAAACCCGGGTTTTGTACAAGTCCTTGATCGGGTTATAGCCACCCGCCATGTCGCCATAGATAGTGGCGTATCCGACGGCGACCTCGGATTTGTTGCCGGTGGTCAGCAGCATCGACCCGAACTTGTTCGACATTGCCATCAACATCAGGCCGCGCAAACGCGACTGGATGTTTTCCTCGGTCACGTCCGGTGCAAGCCCTTCGAAGAAAGGGGCCAGGGTTTCGGTCACCGCCGCACGCGCCGGACCAATCGGCACGGTGTCGTATCGGCAGCCCAGCGCATCAGCGCAGGCGCGTGCATCTTCCAGACTGTGCTCGGACGTATATTCTGACGGCAGCATCACGCAGCGCACATTGTCGGGGCCCAGCGCATCGGCCGCGATGGTTGCGACCAGCGCCGAATCCACGCCACCCGACATGCCCAACAGCACCTTCTTGAACCCGGTCTTGGCGCAGTAGTCCGACAGCGCCTGTACCATGCAATGGTAGTCAGCTTCCCATTCATCTGGCAGATCGGCCTTTTCGCCTTCGTCGATGCGCCAGCCCTTATCGGTTTCGACTAGGTCCACATGCGTTACGGCATCCCGGAACTGCGGCATCTGAAAGGCCAGCGCGCCGCCCGGATTCAATCCGAATGTCGCGCCGTCAAACACCTGATCATCCTGCCCGCCCGTCATGTTCAGATAGATCAGGGGCAGACCGGTTTCGATCACGCGCGATACCATCAGGTTCTGGCGCAAGGCATGCTTGCCCCGCCGATAGGGCGATCCGTTTGGGATCAGCAAGACCTGCGCGCCGCTCTCAGCCTGAGCCTCGGTCACGTCCGTGTGCCAGGCATCCTCGCAGATCGGTGTCCCGATACGCAGCGGCCCGATGCGATAGGGTCCGTGAATCGGCCCCGGTTCGAACAACCGAACCTCGTCGAAAACGTCCTCATTCGGCAGATGGAATTTCTGAATGACAGTCTGCACCCGACCGCCCGACAGGATGTAATAGGCGTTGTATAGCTTGCCTTCCTTGGCCTGCGGCCCGCCTATGCCCAGCGCCGGCCCTTCAGCGCAATCGACCGCCAAAGCCTCGATTGCGGCCACCGCCTCGCGATAAAATGGCGGCCGCATGATCAGGTCCTGGCACTGGTAGCCTGTCGCGAACATTTCCGGCAGGGCGACCAAATCTGCCCCGGCCTCGGCACCCATCGACCATGCGTCACGCGCCTTGGCGATATTGCCCGAGATGTCGCCCACGGTCGGGTTCAGCTGCGCCAGTGTCAGTCGGAAACGGTTCGTCATTCTGCCGGTCCTGTCCAGTTCTGCCCGTCATACCAGCTTGACCAGCGGTGAAAACCCACCTCTCCTGCCGCTCACACGGAAAACAATTGTCACTCCGCCGACCTGCCGCTAGGGTTTGCCCGCCGCCTGCAGGGGCGGCAGACCAAAAAACGGGGGCGAGCCGTGGGATATTGGGCAAGACACGCTGCGGGAACCGTTGCTTTGGGCATGTTTGCCCTGGCCACGCCTGTTTTCGCACAGGACAACCAGACGGTAATCACCAAGCAATACGAAGACGGTGGCGTCTACGAAGGCACGTTCCTTGACGGAAAGCAGCACGGGCGCGGCACCTATAGCCTTCCCTCTGGCTATGAATATTCAGGTGATTGGGTCAATGGCGAGATTCGCGGCCAGGGCGTGGCGCGCTTCCCCAATGGCTCGGTGTACGAAGGCAGCTTTGTCGCGGGCAAGCCGCACGGACGCGGCAAGATCACCTTTGCCGATGGCGGCACCTATGAAGGCGACTGGGTCGAAGGTACGATCAACGGCACCGGCATCGCACGCTATTCCAATGGCGTGGTCTACGAAGGCAGCTTCAAGGACGCCGAACATCACGGCACCGGCCGGATGGAAAACCCCAATGGCTATGTCTACGAAGGCGACTGGATCGACGGCGTCCGCGAAGGTCAGGGCAACATCACCTATCCCGATGGATCGACCTACCAGGGCGCGCTGATCGGCGGGTTGCGGCATGGCATGGGCACGCTGAACACGCCGGACGGGCTGACCTATACCGGCGAATGGGCCAATGGCGAAATCACCGGCACCGGCAAGCTGACCCAACCCAATGGCGACGTGTTCGAAGGCGAACTGGTCGGCGGCCAGCGCCAGGGTCAGGGCCGCGTCACCTATGCGAATGGCGACATTTACGAAGGCGCCTTTGTCGATGACCAGCGCCACGGACAGGGCAAATTCACCGGCACGGATGGTTACGAATATGTCGGCGACTGGGTTGCGGGCCGGATCGAAGGACAGGGTCAGGTCACCTATCCCGATGGGTCCGTTTATGTCGGCCAGTTCCGCAATGATTTGGCAGATGGCATCGGCAAGATCACCTATCCGGACGGCAACACCTACGAAGGCAACTGGGCCGCCGGCGTGATCGAAGGCAAGGGCATCGCGACCTATGCCAACGGCTTGATCTATGACGGCGAGTTTCACAACGCCCGCAACCATGGGCAAGGCGTGCTGACCTATCCCGACGGCTACCGCTACGAAGGTGAATGGCTCGATGGCCAGCGCCACGGCCAGGGCCGCGCGACCTACGCCGATGGTTCGGTCTATGTCGGCGGTTTCATTAACGGCAAGCGCGAAGGCACCGGCACGATTACCATGAATGACGGATTCACCTATTCCGGCGACTGGAAATCGGGCGAAATCTCTGGCGAAGGCGTGGCCACTTATGCCAATGGCGATGTCTATCAGGGCAGTTTCGTGGCCGGGAAACGCGAAGGTTTCGGCACCATTCGCTATGCAAGCGGCCAGGAAGCCAGCGGCACATGGCAAAACGGCGCGCTGACCGAACCCGAAACCGTCACGACCGATACCGAACCCACCCAGCAAGACAACTAGCTCCACGCTGGCGGCACTGTTGTCTGGTCGGGCACAAGCCATTCGTTTCGAATTCGGGTGCAATGTTCGGGATATTTCCCGCATTGTTTCCGCGTTGCGCGGGGGCGGCCGGTTCGTGACGCTCAAGAATGGCCAGCCTCGACCCTTGTGGCGCAAGGCGGATGGCCTAGCGGCACCGCAAGAACCTGAAATCAAGTGAAAATTCAGTTTCTGGTTAACCGATCTTCTACCAATTCCCCGAATACATCTGACCACCAAAACCGACGGGTCACGGGATTGATGTCCAAACGCAGCGACGGGGCCGTCAGGCGTTTTGGGGCATCTTGGCCGGTCGGGCGAATGTCGATTGAAGGGGATGTTCATGCCGTTTCGTTTGCGGGCCAGTATGGCCCTGTTTGTATCTTGTGTTCTGGTCGCCGGTTGTTCCGACACGCCGCAAGTCACCCGCGCAGCACTTCATCAGGAACTCGGCCAACCGCGCGTGTTGACCCAATTGGCACGGCAATTCATGGCCGAAACGCCATACGTGGTAAACTTCGCCTTCGACAAATGGGATCTGGACGCAACGGCAAAGGCCCGGCTCGACCAACAGGCGGACTGGATTCTCGCCCATCCCCAAGCGCGGTTTTCCGTCTACGGGCATACCGACCTGATGGGGTCGGACAGCTACAACCTTGCGCTCGGACTGCGCCGCGCCGAAGCTGTCGTGAATCATCTGATCTCTCGGGGCGTCCAACCTGCCCGGCTTGAAATCCGTCAGACCCTTGGGGAAGGCGCACCCATCCTCGACGCGGTGGAACCGGCCCTGATCAATCGCCGCGCCGTCACCTATGTCGATGGAATACTACCCACGCACCAGCGCCATCAGGCCGACCGTACCGCGCGGCTGGTCGCGATGCCGAGTGGGGGCGCCAATCCCGGCTCCGGGTCAACAAATGCCGGATCGGGTACCACCACCGGATCGACCGGTGGGTCCGGTCCCAGCCCCAGCGGCAACGGCGTTTCGACGCCCCCCCCGCCCACGGACAACCGCTGCCAGACCCCGACATCATGCGACCGTCCTGAAGGCCCCAATGCCAACACCGACCACACCGGTCCCTGGACAGACCCCGGTGGAAGCGGCGGGAACGATCCGGCACCCAACGGAAATGCTGGCGGCAGCCGCTGCAATTCAGGGCGCGGCAACGGCGACGAAGGGTGCGATCCCGGCCGGTCCGAACCGGTCAACAAAGGCGGCGACGAATGACTATGCGTTTGCCCGTTCCGCCACCCAGACCATGCGTGAGGACAGTGTGTCGTTCTTTGTAAAGCCGGCGTCGCGCAAGATCGCCTTGCACCGGCGCATGCCGTCCACGCCATAGGCCTTGGGGTGGAACTCGATCACGATACCGCGCACGTCGTCCAACCGGGCGTGTTCCAGCAAATCCAGCTCGCCGCCTTCAATATCCAGGATCAAAATATTGGGTGCAAACTCGGCCAGGACCACGTTGAAATCCGCTGTCGGGACTTCGATGACGTCGCGCGCACGATCCCGATCCCCATGCAAGGACGAGCCCAGAAAGCTATTGTGAACGACAAAATCCACCTTTACCGGAGCATCCGGCGCCGACATCAGGACCTCGTTGACGACCTTGTTGCGGCGGCTCAGCTTGTTGGCCTTGTACAGCGCACGGATATGCGGGATCAGCGCCGGATTCGCCTCGTAGGACAGCACCTTTTCAGGGGCGCAATTTGCCGACACGACGGCACCGACAACGCCCAGCCCCGCGCCCAACTCCATCACCCGGTCGCCCTTGCGGACCAGATGCAACGCGCCCGCGATCTCCTGGCCCTCATACTGGCCGCTGTTCAGACGGGCAATCCGCCGGTCGTTCAGAAAGGGGGATTTGGGCACATCGACCCCATGAATGCGCGCCGCGATATCTTCTGCCATGCCCAACTGCCCTTTTGGCCACAGACTGTCGCAGAACCGATAGGCGCGCAAGCGCCGACGCGCGTGCAGCGCTGCACACGCTATAGGCGAATTCCCGCCAACCCTACGGAATCAATTCAATTTTGGCTAAAGTCACGCCATAATGTCGCCATAAAAAATGGGCCAGCATGGTTAACAAGACATGAACAAATGGTTGCCGCTCTGAAATCGAAGGAACCAAATATGATGCACGCCGCCGTCGCACATCGCACCACTTCGGACTATGCTGCCTATGCCCAGCCAAAGGTTCGGGTTGAACGGAATACGTCCAAGATGCGCAAAGCAGCCTTTCGTGTGACGTGGTCCAGTATCGACATGGACGGCGAAACCCTTTTGGATGGCGATTTCGACCTTTCGGTCAGCATGGTCGTCGAAGCCCTGCGTGCAGCCGAAGCCAACCACAAGGACGAATTGCTGGTGTCAAACCTCGCGGCGGACTTGTCCGTCGGTTCACCGTTGGTCAGCGAAGTGCAGGCCACGGTCGAAACCTTGATCCGCGAAGCTTGCGACCGCATCGGCCGCGACGTGCCGGAAATGCGCCTTGCGCTCCGCAACAACGAATACGACCTGCGTTGTTACGTCGGACGCTACATGCCTACGGATTTCGACCCGGAAGCCTGAACAGGGTCCATTACAGAAACATCAATCCGCTCTAACGGCCCGTGCCTTGCCCGGGCCGTTTGACATAGGGCAAAGATGCGGTCTAGCTCCCTGGGGCATTGTGGCGGTTGACCACAACCACGCGCCAGGCAGATGGGACGCGCAAGACATGGCCAGAACCGCATTTCGGACCGAAGGGCTGACCAAGACCTATGGCACCGGCACGGCCGCCGTCCACGCCCTGCGTGGCGTCGACCTGGAAATCCCCAATGGCGAAATCGTCGTGCTTCTCGGTGCTTCCGGCAGCGGCAAGTCAACGCTTCTGAACATCCTGGGCGGGCTTGACCGCGCCAGCGAAGGCAAGGCCTGGTTCGAAGGCAGCGAACTGACCGCAATGACCGATCGCGAATTGACGGCCTATCGGCGCCAGTCCATCGGTTTCGTCTTTCAGTTCTACAACCTCATGCCCAGCCTGACGGCCGAAGAAAACGTTGAACTCGTCACTGAAATTGCGCCGAACCCGCTGACCGCGCGCGAAGCACTGGACCTCGTCCACCTCGGGCCGCGCAGCCACCATTTCCCTGCCGAACTATCTGGGGGCGAACAGCAGCGCGTCGCAATCGCCCGCGCCATCGCCAAACAGCCCGAGGTATTGTTCTGCGACGAACCCACCGGTGCGCTCGACAGCAAGACGGGCCGTGCCGTGTTGCAGGTGCTGCACGACGTCAACGAACGGCTCGGCACCACGATCCTGATCGTCACCCATGCCGCCGCAACCGCAGCACTTGCCCACCGCGTCATCCATTTCGCCGATGGCAAGATCCGCGAAGTGACCGTGAATGAAACCCGCCAAGACCCCGAGGATATTCATTGGTAATCAGCCCGCTCGATCACAAGCTGGCCCGCGATCTGTGGCGGATGAAGGGTCAGGCATTGGCCATCGGCCTCGTCATCGCGCTGGGGACGCTGATGATCGTGATGATGGGCGGGCTGGTGAACACGCTGGAAAACACCCGCGCGGCCTATTACGAACGCTATCGGCTGGCCGATATCTTCGCCCCTGTCACCCGCGCGCCGGAACGGCTGCTGGACCGGATCGCGGAAATCCCGGGTATCGGCGCGGTCGAAGGCCGCATTGTCGGCGCCGCGCTTATCGACATGCCGGGCCAGGACCTGCCCATCCGCGCGCAGGTCATTTCGATCCCTGAAACCGGCCATCCCCGACTGAACGACTATTACCTGTCTGCAGGCCGCGTTCCCGAACCCACGCGCCCGGACGAGGTTCTGTTGCTCGAAGGTTTCGCCTCGGCACAGGGTCTGGGCGCAGGCGACACGCTGCACGCTACCGTGAATGGCGTGCGCCGCAGCTTCACGGTCACCGGGCTGGCCCAGTCGCCAGAGTTTCTCTACGCCACCCCGCCCGGCGAAATGATGCCCGATGATCGCCGTTTCGCGGTGATCTGGGCCAACAAGGCGACGCTCGCCGCCGCCTTTGACCTGAACGGCGCGTTCAACGAAGCGCTCGTCGCGCTGTCCCACGAAGCCACGCAAAGCGCGGTGATCGACGATATCGACCGCCTGGTCGCCAGCTTCGGCGGCACCGGCGCCTACCCGCTGGCTGACCAGACATCCAACCGATACGTAAGCGAAGAAATCAACGGGCTGAAGGCCTCGTCCGTTTCGGTCCCGCCGATCTTTCTCGGCGTCGCGGCTTTCCTTTTATTCATTGTCATTACCCGCATGATTCAGGCCGAACGCGAAGAAATCGGGCTGTTGAAAGCCTTCGGCTACTCGTCTACCGAAATCGCCTGGCACTACCTGAAATTCGTGCTGGTCATCGCCATCCTCGGCGCGCTGGCGGGCAGCGCGATGGGCATTGCATCGGGCCGGGCCATGGCAGGGGTCTACCAGATCTATTTCAAGTTTCCCTTCCTGGTCTTCTCTCTTGACCCCGCAACGTTCGTGATCGGCATTGCAGTATCCGTGATGGCCGCCGTGGCAGGCAGCCTCTTCGTGCTTTCGGGCGTGTTCCGCCTGTCACCCGCCGTCGCCATGCGCCCGCCTGCCCCACCCGACTATTCGAAAACCCAGTCCTTCGGCCCCATGGCCCGCCGGTTTTTCGACCAACCCAGCCGCATGGTCCTGCGCCGCATCATGCGCCATCCGATCCGGATGGCCAGCGCCGCACTGGGCATCGCCACAGGCATGGCGCTGTCGGTGTCAACTATCGGACTGTTGGTTAGTTTCAACGACGTGATCGACATCACCTTTGGCGTAATCGATCGGTCAGATGCCACGGTCAGCTTCATCATGCCGATGAACGAAACCGTGCTGAACGAAGTCAAGCACGTCGAAGGTATCCTGCACGCCGAACCCTTCCGCGCTGTGCCTGCCGTGTTCCGCAACGGCACCGCATCCTATCGCGGCGCGATCAGCGCGCTTGATGCAGATCCCTCGCTCTTCCGTGCTCTCGACGACAATCAGGCCCCCATCGACCTGCCCGCAGCCGGCATCGTGCTCAGCCAGCCAGTGGCAGACATCCTCGGCGTTGCGGCTGGCGACGTGCTAACGGTCGAAATCACCTCAGGCCGCCGCCCGACAGTGCGCATCCCAGTGGCGTCCATCGCCGAAAGCCTGCTGGGCGCGCCCACTTATATGCAGATCGACGCGCTGAACCGGACCTTGCGCGAAGCTGACCGTGTTTCCGGTGCCTATGTCACCATCGACCCCGCCCTGCGCGGCGAAGCCTATCGCACGCTGAAGGACATGCCCTTCGTTGCCGGTGTGGCGTTGAAGGCTGACACCCGCACGGCGCTCGAAAAACAGATGGATTCCGGGGCAGGCGCGATGCGTTTCGTCATGGCCGCCGTGGCCGGCATCATCGCCTTCGGCATCGTCTACAACTCGGCCCGCATCGCCTTTGCCGAACGGCTGCGCGATCTTGCCAGCCTCCGGGTCCTGGGCTTCACCAAAGGCGAAACCGCCTTCGTTCTGCTCGGCGAACTGGCTTTCGTTGCGCTTGCGGCCCTGCCATTGGGCGGGATCATGGGCTATGGCCTGTCACATCTGATCGCGCGGGCCTTTTCGACCGACCTCTACCAGATCCCGGCTCTCTTTTCAGTGGAAAGCTATGGCTGGGGCATCATGGCAGTCGTCATCGCCAGCTTGCTGTCGGGTATTCTGGTCCGACGTGATTTGAACCGGATCGAGCTCGTCTCGGCACTCAAGACAAGGGAATAAAGAACATGGCCGCACGTCGATCACGCCGGTACTTCACCATTGCAGTTGTGGCCCTGCTGGGTGCTGCGCTGGTCGCCGCTTTCTGGCCCAAGCCGATGCTGGTCGACATGACCACCGTGGCGCGCGGGTCGATGATCGTCACCATCGACGAAGACGCACGTACGCAGGTCCACAACGCCTATGTCGTGTCCACCCCCGTGGCAGGCCGATTGTTGAGGGTCGAGGTTGAACCCGGCGACCCGGTGACCCGCGGCGAAAGCGTTTTGGCCCGGATGTTGCCCACCAACCCATCGGTTTTGGACGTGCGCACCTCTGAACAGGCCCGCGCTGCCGCCAACGCCGCACAGGCCGCCCTGCGCGTGGCCGAAGCTGACCTGAACAAGGCAATGGCCGATAATGACCTGGCGCAAACCAACTTGTCCCGCGTCGAACAACTGGCCGAAACCGGCACCGCCAGTCAGGCGATGCTGGAACAGGCGCAGCAACAGGCCGTCGTGGCCTCAGCCACGCTGGATACGGCCGAAGCCGCCATTTCCATGCGCAAGGCCGAACTGGAAAACGCTCAGGCACAGATGATCACCTTTGACGATCAGGCTATCGCCGCGGCCATCGGCGCCGATGTGATCAAGGCCACGCCACTGATGTCACCTGCCACCGGGCGAGTGCTGCGCGTGATGCAGCAAAGCGAAACCACCCTGCCCGTCGGCACCCCGATACTCGAGGTTGGCAATGTCGAAGATGACCTTGAAATCATTGTCGAACTTCTTTCAACCGACGCCGTTCGGGTGCAGCCTGGCGACCGGGTCATCATCGACAAATGGGGCGGTTCGAACACGCTGGACGGCGTCGTGCATTCCATCGACCCCTGGGGCTATACAAAGTATTCCGCGCTCGGCGTCGAAGAACAGCGCGTCAGCGCGGTCATCAATTTCACTAGCCCCTATGAGGACCGCGCCAGCCTTGGCCACGGCTACCGGGTCGAAGTGCGCATCGTTGTCTGGTCGGACGACAATGCGCTGATCGTGCCCTCCAGTGCGCTCTTCCGCAACGCATCAGGCGACTGGGCGGTGTTCCGTGTCAACGCCAATGGCGTGGCAGAAGAACAGGCCATTTCGGTCGCCCAGAACAACGGTTTGCAGGCCGCCGTGACCGACGGCTTGGCAGAAGGCGACCGCATTGTGCTCTACCCCTCCGCAGGGCTGACCGATGGCACCAAGGTGGCCGAACGTTCCGCCAGCTAGGCCCATTGCGCCAGCCTCTTCTTTGATGCAGGTTGCCCATGAAACCGCAACCAGGGAAGCCACCCATGGCCCTGTCCTCCTTCACCACACCGAACCCGGCCAACATCGAATACTGGGACGAACGCGTTGATCTGGCCGCCGCCTTCCGCTGGACGGCGCGGCTGAACATGCATGAAGCCGTCGCCAATCATTTCAGCCTGTCGGTCAATGATGACGGCACGAAATTCCTGATGAACCCGAACCAGATGCATTTCTCCCGCATCCGCGCCTCGGATCTGCTGCTTTTGGATGCCAACGACCCCGACACCCTGAACCGGCCAGACGCGCCCGACCCCACCGCCTGGGGCCTGCACGGGTCCATCCACCGGCTCTGCCCGCATCACCGCTGCGCGATGCACGTCCATTCGATTCACGCCACAGTGCTGGCGAGCCTCGCCGACAGCCGCCTGCCCCCCATCGACCAGAACTCGGCGATGTTCTTCAACCGGCAGGTTGTCGACGAAAACTATGGCGGCCTGGCGTTCGAAGACGAAGGCGCGCGCTGTGCGGCGATGCTGGGCGACCCCAAGGTGCGCACGCTGATCATGGGCAATCACGGCGTCATGGTGCTGGGCGACACGGTCGCTGACACGTTCAACCGCCTGTTCTATTTCGAACGCGCCGCCGAAACCTATATCCGCGCGCTTCAAACCGGCCAGCCACTGCGCGTTCTGTCCGACGAGATCGCAGAAAAAACTGCGGCAGAGATCGATGACTACCCCGGACAGGCCGAACGTCACTTGTCCGAACTGAAACTCATACTTGATGAGCAAGGCGATCCATACGCAAGCTGACGCCGCGTTGGTTGCTAATGTGTCTGTCCTGAGGGATCGGCGTTACCGTCCAGTTTGCCGTTGCTGTTCATGGCTGCACCATGATCGCGGGCGATGTCTGCGATAATCGCATCCAATCGGCGCTTGTAATCCCAAAGCGACGCATCCAATTTTTCCAGATTCGTGGTTTGCACATTCTGGATAAACTCAGACAGTCCCGACAAAACGTCGTACACTTCCCTCAGAACCTCTTTGCTGGTTCTGTCCAAATAAACAGTCCCTAAATCAATTAACCTCCACGCATCTTTAGCACATGCGCGCGGGTTGGTCACCTTGGACATTTGTCACCGCCAGGGCAAAGCCTCCGATGGAACGCCCCCAGCCCTCGATAAGGGCTGGGCTGCGGCTTGGGACGCGTGCTTTGCTACTTTTTCAACGCAAGGCCGGGCGACAGGACATCCAGTCCCAACGCCTTGCCCACGGCGTAATAGGTCAGTTGCCCGGCATGCACGTTCAGCCCGTTCAACAGGTGTTCGTCATCCTCGCACGCCTTGCGCCACCCCTTGTCGGCCAGCGCCAGCATGAACGGCATGGTGGCATTGCCCAACGCAATGGTCGACGTCCGCGCAACCGCGCCTGGCATGTTTGCCACGCAGTAATGCATGATCCCGTCGACCTCATAGATCGGGTCCGCATGGGTGGTGGCGCGCGAAGTTTCGAAACACCCGCCCTGATCGATGGCCACGTCGACCAGCGCCGCGCCGGGCTTCATGGTCGAAAGCTGTTCACGGCTGACGAGTTTCGGGGCGGCGGCACCCGGTATCAGCACCGCACCGATCACCATGTCGGCCTGTGCCACCAGGTCCGCCGTATTGCCCGAAGACGCGTAGGAAGTCTTGAACTCCCCCCGCATCGTGTCGTCCAGATAGCGCAGTCGCGGCAGTGACATGTCCAACACCGTCACATCGGCCCCCATGCCGGCGGCCACGCGCGCTGAATGCGTGCCCACCACGCCGCCGCCGATCACCACGACCTTGGCCGGACCAACCCCGGGAACGCCGCCCATCAGCACCCCGCGCCCGCCATTGGCCTTTTGCAATGTCCAGGCCCCCACTTGCGGGGCCAGCTTGCCAGCCACTTCCGACATCGGCGCCAGCAAGGGCAGCCCGCCGTTGCGGTCGGTCACAGTTTCATAGGCGATCGCCGTGCAACCTGACGCCAGCAGGTCCTTTGTCTGTTCCGGGTCCGGCGCCAGGTGCAGATAGGTAAACAGCAACTGGCCTTCGCGCAGCATCTTGCGCTCGACTGCCTGCGGTTCTTTGACCTTCACGATCATGTCGGCCGTGGCAAAAACCTCTTCGGCCGTGTCGATGATGGCCGCACCCGCCGCGACATAGTCCGCATCGGCAAACCCGGCGCCAATTCCGGCACCCGTTTCGATCACGACGTCATGGCCGTGGGCCACGGCCTCGCGCGCGGCGTTGGGCGTCATACCGACGCGAAATTCCTGCGGTTTGATTTCCTTGGGGCAACCGAGTTTCATGGGGGCTCTCCTCTTCCTTCAGTTCACAATGCCGTAGGAGGGGCACAAATGCTTTGAATTCTGGGGTGGCCCAGACGTGTCATGTTGGCTAAAAGTTGTGCGATAATGCCCTTGGACAGGAAATTCTCGCGCAATGTTGGATATTGACGAAACAGACCGCCGTATATTGCGCGCCTTGCAGAAGGACGCGCGGATGACCAACGCACAGTTGTCTGACCGGGTGAACCTGTCGCCGTCAGCCTGCCACCGGCGTGTGCAGGCGCTCGAAAAATCCGGCCTGATCCGCGACTACGTGGCACTGCTGGACCCGCGCAAACTCGAACGGCCCGCGACGGTCTTTGTCGAAATCACCCTGTCGGGCCAGACGGACGAGGTGCTGGACGCCTTCGAACGCGAGGTGGCCAAGATCCCCGACGTGCTCGAATGTCACCTGATGGCGGGCACGGCCGATTACCTGCTAAAGGTCGTGGCCGCTGACACCGACCACTTCGCCCAGATCCACCGCCGTCACCTTGCACGTTTGCCGGGCGTTGCGCAGATGCATTCATCCTTCGCGCTGCGAACGGTTTTCAAGACCACGGCTCTGCCGGTCTGACCCGCTTTCCAGCAGTTCAGCACCTGTTAAGTCCTTCGCGCTAGGAAAGCCGGGAAGGAAAGGTCGGGTCAATGCGCGGCGGGTTTTTTGTTGCACTGCTTATTTTGATGGCGGCTTCTGCCGGGCCGGTCCTTGCCGTGGTTTCGCGACCTCATAAGCCACAAGAACTGGCGCTCGTGATCTTGCCGCCCTGGCAAGATCGCCAGGCGCTGTTGACCGCCCTGGAAGGGCAGATCATCGGACCAAGCCAGGCTCCGATGGCCATCTTTGTGGACGCGACCGCCATGACTGCGGACGTCGCTCGGGCGCATGGCGCCTGGGCCGTCATTGCCGCGTCAACACTTGCCGAGATCTGTGGAAAGGCCGGATAGATGACCAACAGAAGCAACGAAATCGAAACACTCAGCGGCCGCGCGGCAGGTTACCTTATCTGGGTCAGCTGGGTGATGCTGGCGGTCAACACCACCGCCGCATGGTTTGCCGGGACTTCCGTGCTTGCCATCGGCCTGGCATCACTTTCTTTCTCTGTTGTCGGTCAAATTGCCCTTCGCATCGGGGGCCAGTCCATGCGCATCAGCGTCGCTGTGGTTCTGGTCGGACAATCCATCTGCCTGACGGCGGCATTTTCCGGGCACCCCTGGCAGGTCGATACACACATGATGTTTTTTGCGGTCATGGCGGCCTGTGTTTCAATGGTCGACATTCTGGCCTTGATCATTGCCGCCGGCGTGATCGTACTGCATCACCTGTCGCTCAGTATTGCGATGCCTGCCCTGATCTATCCATCCGTCGATCTGATGGGCAATATCGGTCGCACGCTGATGCACGGCGCCATCGTTGCGCTCGAAACCATCGCATTGATCGGAACGGTGCGGATGCGCCTGCAACTGGAAGCCGAGGCCGCCGAACGCGCCTCGACCTTGGCACAAGCAGGCGAAGAGGCTCGCGCCGCCCTGGCCCGCGCCGAAGAAACAGAAAGATCCGCCCTGCGGGACAAGGCCGCAGCCGAAGCCGCCACAGTGGAAGCCATGGCGGCAAGGGCAGAAATTCAGGCCGAACAACAGCGAAGCGCAGCATCCGCCAAGGAATTGCGCGAGTTCGAAGAACGCCAGGCCGCCAATCGGGCCGCCGAAGAAGCCGAACAGATCAGAACCGTTGCGGCACTGAAATCCGCCCTTGTCGCCTTGGCCCAAGGCAACCTTTCTGCACGGATCGAACAAGAATTTCCGCAAGCTTACGAAGACCTGCGACGGGATTTTAATGCTGCAATCGAAAACTTGAACGATGCGGTCGTTGTCGCGGCGCAATCGGCAAATTCCATTGACAACGAAGCCGCCAGCATCAGCGGTGCAATGGTCGACCTGTCTCGCAGAACCGAAGGTCAGGCAAACGCGCTTGAACAGGCTGCACGGTCCATTGACGAGTTGACCAAGCGCATGGCCGCATCGCTTGACCTTTCGCGTGAAGCCGCAGCCAAGGCCGGCACCGCATCTGACAGCGCGCGATCAGGCCATGAAGTTGTCGGCGAAGCCATAGATGCCATGCGCGAGATCGAAAAGACGTCCGGCCAGGTTGCCGATATCACCGACGTCATCGACGATATCGCTTTCCAGACCAATCTGCTGGCGCTCAACGCCGGCGTCGAAGCCGCCCGCGCAGGCGAGGCCGGCAAGGGATTTGCCGTCGTCGCGTCCGAAGTGCGCGCGCTGTCGCAACGATCATCCGATGCGGCCCGCGAAATCAGCGAACTGATCGCCAAGAGCGGCGCACAGGTCAAGGACGGCGTTGCCATGGTGAACCGGACCGGTACGGCCCTGGCTTCGATCGTCGAAGCCATCGAAGCAATCTCGCAATTCGTCAGCCAGATTTCCGACGTTTCCGCCGAGCAGTCGCGCGCTTTCTCGGAAATCAACGGTTCCGTTTCCGAACTGGATGCGGTTACGCAGCAAAACGTCGCGATGTTCGAAGAAACTTCCGCCGTCAGCCAGAACCTGACCCACCTTGCGCAAAACCTGCGTTCTGCCATGGAACGGTTCCAGCTGACCACCGAAGCCGACGGGCAGCGCGCGGCCTGATCCCGATCAGTCCTGTGTGCCGATCTTGTCCTGGGTGCGCAGGTCGAAATCGCTGGCATCATGCCGTTCATGCAACTGCTCAGCCGGATTACCCATCAGCCGGTTCACGATGCGTCCGCGCTTGACGGCCGGGCGCGCAAATATCTCTTCGGCCCAGCGCACCACATTGGTGTAACTCGCGACGTCCAGGAATTCCGCCGCGCCGTATTGCCACCCCTTTACCAAGCCGCCATACCACGGCCAGATCGCCATATCGGCAATGGTGTATTCATCGCCCACCATGAATTGCGAGCCGGCCAGATGACGATCCAGCACGTCCAACTGGCGTTTGACCTCCATCGCGTAGCGGTTGATCGGATATTCGAATTTTTCGGGCGCATAGGCATAGAAATGCCCGAACCCCCCACCCAGGAAAGGCGCTGATCCCATCTGCCACATCAGCCAGGACAACATCTCAGGACGCTTGGCCGGATCTTCGGGCTGAAACGCCCCGAACTTCTCGGACAGGTAAATCAGGATCGCACCGCTTTCGAAAACCCGCGTCGGGGTCGGCGTGGAATGGTCCACCAGGGCCGGGATCTTGGAATTCGGGTTGATGTCCACGAACCCGCTGCCGAATTGTTCGCCATCGCCGATGCGGATCGGCCAGGCATCGTATTCGGCATCTGAAATGCCTGCTGCCAACAGCTCTTCGAACAGGATGGAAGCCTTCTGACCATTGGGCGTGGCCAGTGAATACAACTGATGCGGATGTTTTCCGACCGGCAGGTCCTTGTCATGCGTCGGCCCGGCAATGGGGCGGTTGATCGACGCAAACTGCCCGCCGCTCTCCTTTTCCCAGGTCCAGACCTTGGGGGGGATGTAGTCATTGCCGCTCATCGCAAACTGCCCTTCGTGAAATCGGTTTCATACCCGGCTTGGACCGCAAAGCTATGACGCCCCGCCGCCAAGGGGAAGCCCCCAACGTAATTGTGATGGTCCGAAAAAGACAAACCCCCGGGCCTTCGCTCGGGGGTCGTCTGATCGGCCGGGTTGCCCCGGCCCAGTGTCAAGAGCTTACAGCATCCCTTCGCGCTGTGCCTTTTACGGGCAAGCTTGCGGGCACGGCGGATGGCCTCGGCCTTCTCGCGCGCTTTCTTCTCGGACGGCTTTTCGAAATGTTGCTTAAGCTTCATTTCGCGAAACACACCCTCGCGCTGCAGCTTTTTCTTCAGAGCGCGGAGCGCCTGATCGACATTGTTGTCGCGTACACTGACCTGCATTGTGGTTGTCACCACCTTTCTAGGTTTGAGTTTGCAAGAATTTGCAGGAAGCGGCCCTATAGCAGGGCGCGGTCGATCTGTCTACACTACACCTATCCAGAAACCAGGGGCGGAAAAATGTCGACGACCGGATATTCGGGCAAGCCGCTCTACCAGAAAATGGGGCTGAAACCCGGCATGACCTGCCTGCTGATCGGCGCACCGGATCATTACCGCACGCTTGTCGATGGCGTGGACGGGGTGCGTTTCGTGGCCAAGTCAAAGGGCGCAGATGTGGTACACCTGTTCTGCCGAACCAAGGCAGAGCTGCGCCGCCGCATCGACAAGGCCCTGTCGAGCGCCGCAGACCCCGGCATGGTCTGGGTCAGCTGGCCCAAGAAATCCTCGCCCCTGTTTCGCGACGTAACCGAAGACACGCTGCGGGAAGTGATTCTGCCGACCGGATGGGTTGATGTGAAGGTTTGTGCGGTCGACACGGACTGGTCCGGGCTGAAATTCTTGCGCCGCAAGACGCCGCAAGCCGCCAAGGAGACGACATGACAGGATCCATCCTCATCTACGGAGCCAACGGATATACCGGCGAACTCATAGCGCGGGAACTGGTGGCGCTGGGAATGGCCCCCATCCTTTCGGGGCGAAATGCCGGCGCGGTCGAACGGTTGGCGCAAGAACTCGGGCTGACGGCCCGCCCCGCGGAACTGACCGACGCTGCAGCCATGGAGGCGGCCTTGGCCGGGGTTGATGTCCTGTTGAACGCCGCCGGCCCCTTTGCGCAGACTTGGCAAGATGCCACACGGGCCTGCCTGCGCAACCACGTCCATTACCTGGACATCACCGGTGAACCGGACGTGCTGGCCGGTTGCGCCGATCTGGACGGCGCCGCCCGAGACGCAGGAATAACCGTCATGCCCGGCGTGGGCTTCGACGTTGTGCCAACCGACTGCGTCGCCGCCTTGCTCGCCGCGCGCCTGCCGGATGCGGACCACCTGACACTGGCTTTCGGCGGCATGAACCAGGCGTCACGCGGCACGGCCCGAACCGTCATGTCCCATATTGACAAACCCGTCTTCGCCCGGCTTGGCGGCAAGATCACGGCACTGCCAAATGGCCAGACAACCACAGTCAATTTCGGTAATGGTCCGGTGACAGTCCATGCAACCACTTGGGGCGACATCGTCACGGCGTGGCACACCACCGGCATCCCGACGATCAAGGTCTACATCGAAGCGTCGCCACAGTTTCGTAGACTGCTGGAAATGGGTCCCTGGCCGCGCCGGTTCCTGGCCTCGACCGCTGGCCGCTGGCTGACTTCACTGCAATTACGGCTGATGCCGCCCGGCCCGGACGCCAAAGCCCGGAAGACTTGGCGCGCGCGCGTCTATGGCCGGGTGGAAAACACCGACGGACAGTCGGCAGAGTTGCGCATCGAAACGCCCGAAGGCTACCATTTGACGGCCATGACTGCCGCCCGCATCGCAATTGCGGTGGGTAACGGCACCGTCGAACCCGGTTTCCATACGCCAGCCAGCGCGATGGGCGGCGAATTCATCCTTGGCATCGACGGCGTCGTGCAAAAGGAATAGTCCTGTTCAGGCGCGCGCAGTGCACGCCGTAAAAGATGATCGCGAAAAGGGCCGTTGCCATGACGCCAATCCTGGACAAATTGCTCGAAGCCGCTTTGGCCCATGTGGCCTTTGACGGCTGGTCACCCGAAACCTTCACCGCCGCGATCGCCGACGCGGGCGTGTCCCCGCAGGAGGCCACGGCCGCCTGCCCGCGCGGTGCCGTCGACCTGGCCGTAGCATACCACAAACGCGGCGACGCGATCATCGAAGTGACCGCTGACATGGCCGACAGGCGCTATTCCGAAAAGGTTGCGGACCTGATCTGGCGTCGCATCCGGGCGACAGACAAGGAAACCGTGCGCCGCGGCATGGCCCTGTTCGCCCTGCCCCAGCACGCCGCCGAAGGCGCATCGCTGATCTGGGGAACGGCCGATGCAATCTGGGCGGCACTTGGCGACACGTCCCGCGATGGCAACTGGTATTCTAAACGCGCCATCTTGTCCGGCGTTTTCGCATCGTCGGTGCTGTTCTGGCTGGGCGACACATCCGAAGACGATCAGGCCACGCGTGATTTCATAGACCGCCGCATCGCCAATGTGATGCAGTTCGAACAATTCAAGGGCCAGATGCGAAAGGCCCCGCTGTTCCGCCCCATGATGGACCTGGCCGACGGCTTGATGTCCCGCATACACGCCCCGCGATCCGGCCCGTTCCCGGATTATCCCGGTTGGACAAAGGACGGCCACTGATGACCCTGCCCAATGAGATGCGCGCCATCGAAATCGCAGAACCGGGCGGGCCGGAGGTTCTGATCCCGACGCGGCGACCGGTGCCTGTCCCCAAACAGGGCGAGCTTCTGATCCGAGTGGCATTCGCCGGTGTGAACCGCCCCGACGCACTGCAACGCGCGGGCGCCTATGCGCCGCCGCCGGGTGCGTCCGACCTGCCAGGGCTGGAAGCCGCGGGCACCGTGGCCGCCATTGGCCCGGGCGTGTCGGATTGGGCCGTGGGTGACGAGGTCTTCGCCCTGCTGCCCGGCGGCGGCTATGCCGAATATGTCGTAACGCCCGCCGCACATGCCTTGCCCGTGCCAATCGCACTGGACGTGAAACAGGCAGCCTGCCTGCCGGAAACCTATTTCACCGTCTGGACCAACGTGTTCATGCGCGGCGGGTTACAGGCGGGCGAACGGTTTCTTGTGCATGGCGGTTCCTCCGGGATCGGCACCACCGCAATCCAGCTTGCGCGCCATTTCGGCGCTCGCGTCTTCGCCACCGCCGGATCCCCGGACAAATGCAGCACATGCGCCGATCTCGGCGCGGAACGGGCGATCAACTACCGCGACGAAGATTTCGTCGATGTCCTGCGCGCCGAGGGCGGGGCGAACCTGATACTCGACATGGTGGGCGGCGACTACTTACCGCGCAACGTCCGCGCGCTGGCCGATGACGGTCGGCTGGTGCAGATCGCTTTTCTACAAGGTCCGAAGGTCGAGCTGAATTTTGCACAGGTGATGACGCGGCGGTTGACGATCACCGGGTCCACCCTGCGCCCGCAATCGGTGCAGGCCAAGGCCGAGATCGCCGAAGCCCTGCGCATGCGTGTGTGGCCTTTGCTGAATGCGGGCCGTGTCGCCCCGGTCATGGACCAGGAATTTGCGCTGGAAGATGCAGCGCTGGCCCATGCCCGAATGGAAGCGGGTGACCACATCGGCAAGATCGTTCTGCGCGTGACGTGACCGCCAAGCCTATCGCGCCTTGAACAGGGCGTTGTTCATGTCGCAATCGCGGATCACGTCCGCCCCGCAGATGCGAGGTTCAAAGTCGCGGGTCAGGCACAGCCGGACCTCTTGTATCATCCCGGATATGCACGTGACGGTCAGCATATCGGCAGTCAGGTCTGGGTTGTCGCGCAGAAACGCTTCTTCGATCAAATGCGCAGGCAGTGTAACGTCGCGCGTCAGGTCGCGCAGGATCGCGGGGCGCGTCACCGCGTCGAATGCCTTGCGCGCCGCACCGTAGTAGTCCTGCGATGACAGCCCCGTACAGCGCCCGTGTTTCTGCCACTGATACCACGCCAGT
>JBNKYL010000088.1:0-11022 GCA_050300875.1 Paracoccaceae bacterium | reverse complement strand
CCACCCTGCCCCAGCCGCGTTGCATCATGCCGGGCACCAGCGCCTGGATCATCGCGATCGGGGTCAGCATGTTGCTGTCAATTGCGGCAATGAAAGCGTCGCGATCCCAGTCCATCCACAGCCCCGGCGGCGGGCCACCGGCATTGTTGACCAAAATGTCCACCTGTCCGGCGGCCTCGAGCACCTCGGCACGGCCGTCGGGCGTGGTGATATCTGCGGCGACGGGCGTAACCGTCACACCGGTTTCGGCGCGCAGTGCATCGGCGGCCTGTTCCAGTGCCTCGGCGTTGCGGGCGTTGATGACAAGGTCGACCCCTTCCCGCGCCAGCGCCTGTGCGCAGCCAAAACCCAACCCCCGCGACGAGGCGCAGACAATCGCGCGCTTACCGGAAATTCCTAGATCCATCGAAGCCTCCCCTAGTTGGCACAGAACCTAGCCCGGCATCCGACCGGGCCGCAAGGCCGCACAGTCGCGTCATGCGCGCCGCATTCGCCCTGCCAGAGCAACAATGGCATGCGGATGATGGCGCGGCGTTTGACCGATGCGCGGCCTCACGGGAAACCTGAAACACCTATCGCGGGAGCCCACCCATGGAATTGCGTCAAAGTCTGCTTGTCTATGATATCGCCCAGATCCGCGTGCGATCCGGTGCCGATTTGCGCGACTTTTTGGGCGAAGATTGGGGTCCATTGCACGAAGACCGGTACGAACCCGCCCCCAGCGCGCGCATGCGGCGGCTGTCCTTGCTGGCCGGGCCAGAAAGTGGCGCGTTTCGCGTCGACTCGGGCACGGGCATCGGCCATCCGGGACACAGGATCAAGGCCGTTGCCCGGTTGAATTTCATGGCCTTGGATGACGGGCAAGCCTTTGACGCCGTTTTGCTGGCCGACGTGGATACGCCTGAAAACGGCCCGTACCTTGCCAGTTTCGCCGAATTTGCCCCGCGCAGCGAATATGCATTGGTCGAAGCAGATCGCGCAGGCGGGTTGGCCGCGCTGGCGCGTTTTGCGTCGGCATCCTTCGCCGCGGGTACGCATATTCTGCTGGCCAGTGGCGACATGCGCCCGATCGAAGAGCTAAAGGTCGATGACCGCGTCATCACCCGCGATCACGGGCCACAGCGCATTCGCTGGATAGGCCACCAGACCGTGCGTGCCGAGGGCCCGCTTGCCCCGGTGACAATCCGTCAGGGCCTGCTGGGCAATATCCGCGACCTGCGCGTCAGCCCGCATCACCGGCTCTACATCTATCAACGGCAGGACGAATTGGGGCTGGGCCGCGCCGAGGTGTCGGTGCAGGCAGGGCTGCTGGTCAATGGCAGCTCGGTGGTGCAACAGCCGGGCGGGCACCTGGATTACTACCAACTGCTGTTTGACCACCATGCCATCATCTATGCCGAAGGCATCGCCGCTGAAAGCCGGGGGATCGGCGTCTTCGACGATGGGCGGGACGCGCCCCTGCGCGCCCGAAAGGCGGTGCGCGCGCATCTCGAAATGGCGGGCAATCCGGTACAGTTGCGGCTTGGCGAACGCCCGGATCAGGTGTCCGTCGAAGCCATCCGGCGTGCCACAGGACTCGACCGCGCGGCTACTGTGTTGCGATAAAGCTGCCGAACAGAAAATCCGTTCCGCCCGGCCCCGTCGCTGTCCCCGAAATGCCGCCCTGAAAGGCCGAATGGCCATTCCCCAGAAAATCACCCGACATCGGCGCGGTGATTTGAAGCGCGCCGACAGGCCCTGTCAGGGTGCCGCCCATATCGGCGGTGACCGAATACTGGGTCGCCGGGTTTGCCCCGCGGTCGATCAGGCCGTTCGACAGGGCCAGCGTGCCCGAATAGGCCGCATTTGCGGTATCCAGAAACGACCCTGCCTGCCCCGATATGGTCGATGTGCCGAAATTGGCCGTGACATTAAGGGCGCCGTTCAGATCCAGCGGTCCCGATGGCGTGCCTGCCGTCAGAGCCACGACCCCCGAATATGAAGCGGTGCCGCTGCCCGGCAATGTCGCGGGGTCGGTATAGGGCAAGGATGAATGAGCGGCGCGCATCGCAGCATCCATGGCCGCATAATCTGCATAGTTGACCGATGGCACCGTGCCGCCGCCCGGCGTCGCGCCGCCGCAACCGGACAGAGCCAACGCCGCAAGACCAAGGGCCGATATGAACATGCGATCAAACATGGTTACCCATATCGCGCAAAAAGTTTGAAATTCGGTTTAAATGCGAACGGAACGCGAACCCGATTGCGCGGGACACGCGGCTCGCCTATATGCGCGGGGCCATGCTGGACCGTTCTGATAACCACCCCGAATTGCCTGCCGAAATCGCCCGGCGGCGCACCTTTGCCATCATCAGCCACCCTGATGCGGGCAAGACCACGCTGACGGAAAAATTCCTGCTCTATGGTGGTGCGATCCAGATGGCAGGCCAGGTCCGCGCCAAAGGCGAAGCCCGGCGCACCCGGTCGGATTTCATGAAAATGGAACAGGATCGCGGCATCTCGGTTTCTGCCTCTGCCATGTCGTTCGATTTCGACAAGTATCGCTTCAACCTTGTGGATACTCCCGGCCACAGCGACTTTTCCGAAGATACCTATCGCACGCTGACTGCTGTGGATGCCGCGGTCATGGTGATCGACGGCGCCAAAGGCGTAGAAAGCCAAACCCAGAAACTGTTCGAGGTCTGCCGGTTGCGCGATCTGCCGATCATGACCTTCTGCAACAAGATGGACCGCGAAGCCCGCGACACGTTCGAAATCATCGACGAGATCCAGGAAAACCTGGCCATTGACGTGACGCCCGCCAGCTGGCCCATCGGCATGGGACGCGATTTTCTGGGCTGCTACGACATGCTCAACCACCGGCTCGAACTGATGGACCGCGCGGACCGAAACAAGGTTGCCGAAAGCATCAAGATCGACGGGCTGGATGACCCGAAACTGGCCGAACACATCCCCGCCGGGCAGCTTGAAAAACTGCGCGAAGAGGTCGAAATGGCCAGCGAGCTTTTGCCCGCCTTCGACCATCAGGCCTTTCTGGATGGCACCATGACGCCGATCTGGTTCGGGTCTGCCATCAATTCGTTCGGGGTGCAGGAACTGATGCGTGGCATCGGTGATTTCGGTCCCGTCCCGCAACCGCAATCGGCTGAACCCCGCCAGATCTCGCCAGAAGAATCAAAGGTTTCCGGGTTCGTCTTCAAGGTCCAGGCCAATATGGATCCCAAGCACCGCGACCGCGTGGCGTTCCTCCGCATGGCGTCCGGGCACTTCAAACGCGGCATGAAACTGACCCATGTCAGGTCGGGCAAACCCATGGCGGTCACCAACCCGGTCATGTTCCTGGCGTCTGACCGCGAACTGGCCGAAGAGGCCTGGGCCGGCGACATAATCGGCATCCCCAACCACGGGCAATTGCGCATCGGCGATACGCTGACCGAAGGCGAAAAGCTGCGGGTTAAGGGCATTCCGTCCTTTGCGCCTGAATTGCTGCAGGGCGTGCGGGCGGGCGACCCGATGAAGGCCAAACATCTGGACAAGGCGTTGATGCAATTCGCCGAAGAAGGCGCAGCCAAAGTGTTCAAACCGATGATCGGATCGGGTTTCATCGTCGGTGTCGTCGGCGCGCTGCAATTCGAGGTTCTGGCCAGCCGGATCGAGCTGGAATACGGCCTGCCTGTCCGTTTCGAGGCATCGCAATTTACTTCCGCCCGGTGGGTCACCGGGCCCAAGGCGGCTGTGGATAAGTTTGTGGACGCAAACAAACAGCATATCAGCCACGACCACGACGGCGATGTCGTCTATCTGACCCGCCTTCAATGGGACATTGACCGCATCGAACGCGACTTCCCCGAACTGAAACTGGCGGCGACCAAGGAAATGATGGTCTAGGCCTGCGCTGCGAGCCTTGCCCGCTTGTTGCGCCATTTGCGCAGCCGTGGGGCCAGGAACAGGTACACCCCGGTCACCCCGAACACGACCAGCGCCGCAGCCGTGAGGTCGGCCAGCCAGCGCCCCAGCGCATTGCCCACCCAGCCGCGTTCATGCAGCGACAACAACACCCGCCGCCAGCGCAGATCCCTGCGCAGAACTGTGCCGTCCGGCGCAATGAAACTGGTCCTGTAACGTTGCTGCAACCAGACAAACCCGGTCGCTGCATCGATACGGATCAGGTCGGGTCCATCATCCAGCGCATAGACCGTCCGCCCGCGATAGGGCGTGCCGGTTTCGAGGTCGAATACCGCACCTGGGATCAGTGCCTCGCCGATTGCAAAGGCCTCGGCAATGGTCTGAACAGGGCGCGCGCTCGGCATGGCGTCATAGCTCATCGGCGACGGTTCGCCCGCACCCTTCCACAACCAGTCAACCGCCGAAGGATGGTTCAAGTACAACCCGGTCAACCCGGCCAAGATCACCCACGGAAGGATGATGACGCCCAACCAGGAATGAATCTTGCGCAACGCCCGCTCTACGGCAAACTTGTCGAACATAGGCTGTCGTCGCTCCTGCTTGTGCCTGAATCGCAGGGGCCAAATCGCTTATCTTCACCGGCTTTGTCCATAAACCCGCGGTAGAAACGGGCAGAATCGCGCATTTCCCCACGTTTCCTTGACCTTTTTGGTGTTTACCTCTATCGCACATCCATCAACGACGGGCAGGCAATCCGGCCAGCCCGGGCCGCGCGAACTTGCGGCCATAGATGCCGCAACGTAACGCAGGAACCAAACAACTCACATGACCAAATTTGACGAACTGGGGCTGGACCCCAAAGTCGCGCGTGCCGTGGCCGAAGCAGGCTACGAAACCCCCACACCGATCCAGGAACAGGCCATTCCCGCCGCGCTTCAGGGCCGCGATGTGCTGGGCATTGCCCAGACCGGCACCGGCAAAACGGCGGGCTTCGTGCTGCCCATGGCTTCGATCCTGTCCAAGGGACGTGCCCGCGCGCGGATGCCGCGTTCGCTGGTGCTTTGCCCGACCCGAGAATTGGCCGCCCAGGTGGCCGAAAATTTCGACACCTATACCAAGCACCTGAAACTGACCAAAGCGCTGCTGATAGGCGGCGTTTCCTTCAAGGAACAGGACGCGGTGATCGACCGAGGCGCCGACGTGCTGATCGCCACGCCCGGCCGTTTGCTGGACCATTTCGAACGCGGCAAGCTCTTGCTGACCGGCGTGCAGATCATGGTCGTCGACGAAGCCGACCGGATGCTGGACATGGGCTTCATCCCCGATATCGAACGGATCTTTTCACTGACGCCCTTTACCCGCCAGACGCTGTTTTTCAGCGCCACCATGGCCCCTGAGATTGAACGCATCACCAACACCTTCCTGTCCAACCCGGTCAAGATCGAGGTGGCACGCCAGGCCACGGCCAGTGAAACCATCGAACAGGAAGTGGTGATGTTCCGCGGGTCTCGCCGTGACCGTGCCGCCAGCGAAAAGCGCGCGGCGCTGCGCGCCCTGATCGACCGGGAAGGCGACAAGCTGACCAATGCGATCGTCTTCTGCAACCGCAAGACGGATGTGGACATCCTGTCCAAGTCCCTGAAGAAGTACAAATATGACGCGTTGCCGATCCATGGTGACCTGGATCAGTCGCAGCGCACGCGCACTTTGGACAGTTTCCGCGAAGGCAAATTGCGCATCCTCGTGGCCTCTGACGTGGCCGCGCGCGGGCTTGATGTGCCATCCGTCAGCCACGTCTTCAATTTCGACGTGCCCGGGCATGCCGAAGACTACGTGCACCGCATCGGCCGCACGGGGCGCGCTGGCCGAGAAGGCAAGGCGATCACGATCTGCGAACCGCGCGACGAAAAATCGCTGGCCGCGGTCGAAGCGCTGATCCAGAAGGACATCAAACGTATCGACAACCCGCTGGGCAACGCTGCCCCCGCCGATGACGACGCCAAAGCCGAAAAACCGGAACCCAAGCCGCGCGGCAAATCGGCCAAGCCGGCAACGCAGCGGTCGGAACCGAAGCCGGAAGACAAAGCAGCCGAGCCCAAGCCGGACCGCAAGCCGCGCAGCCGGGGACGCGATGGGGGACGATCGGACACCCGCGACGACAAGGTCGTGGGCCTGGGCGATCACCTGCCCGGTTTCATCGCCAAGAGCTTCGACGAACGCAAAGGCTGATCAATGAAACCCGCGCTTTCCAGCCCCGTCCCTGTCCTGCGCAGCTTCGACGAGGCCCTGGCACGCGGATTCTACCTCGATTTCCTTGGCTTCGAGGTTCTGTTCGAACATCGCTTCGAACAGAACACACCGCTCTACATGGCTATCCGACATGGCGCGTGCGAGTTGCACCTGTCCGAACATTTTGGCGATGCAACGCCCGGCGCGCGGGTGCGCATTCAATGCGATGGTCTTTCCACATGGGCAAAGTCGTTGCGTGACAAAAGCTATCGAAACGCCCGCCCCGGTAACCCGCAGGAAACGCCTTGGGGTACGGTCGAACTTTCGATCGAAGATCCTTTCGGGAATCATCTGACATTTTGGCAGGCTGTCGCGCCAACCGACTGACCCGTCCCGTCGCCCCGATCGGCTATCGCCACCCGAACGCCATCACGCGGCGCGGATCTCCTCGGCCAGGATTGATGCGACCAATACGCAATCCTCCAGCGAAAATGTCAGCGGAATACGCATATCCAGCAGACCGGCCAGCACGGCATCCGTCTGCGGCAACGACTGGGCACGCGCATATCTCCAACTGTCGTGGCGCGACGTGAACCCGACGGGTTCGGTTGCGCCGAACCATTTCAGCTCGACCCCGCGTCCCGCGCAACGCGCGACCAAATCCTTGATCTGGTCCGCTGTCCAATTTGGCAGCAAGAACTGGATCGACGATCCAACGAAGGCCTCAGGGGGTTCCCGTTCCACCAACTTCACGCCCGGAAGGTTGCGCAAACCCGTTTCCACCGCCCGATATCGCGCGTTCCATGCCTCGATCCGCTGCGGCAGCCGCGCCAGTTGCGGACGCAAGATCGCCGCGCGCAGGTTATCCATGCGTCCCGATACATTCGGTGTCTCGTACCGGATTTCGTCATACACCTCGGCCGGCGGCCCGGCCAGATGCCGGTCGAACAGCATGTAGCTTCCTGACAGCATGATCATCCGCGCCATCAGCGTGTCATCGTCACAAACGATTAACCCGCCTTCGCCGGAATTCATGTGTTTGTAGGTCTGCGTCGAATAACACCCGATCACCCCATGCCGCCCAGATGGCACCCCAGCCCAGCCGCCGCCCATCGTGTGCGCGCAATCCTCGATCACATTCACACCTGCGCCGTCACAGATCGCCATCAGCCGATCCATGTCGCAGGTATGGCCGCGCATATGCGACAGCATCAGGATGCGCGCGCCGCTTGACGCGATCTTGTCCGCCAGATCATCAAGGTCGATCACGAGTTCAGCCGTCACCTCCACAAAGACCGGCGCACCGCCCGCAGCCGCGATCGCGCCCGGCACCGGGGCCAGCGTAAAGGCATTGGTCAGCACAGGTGCCCCCGGCGCAACGCCGATGGCCCGCAATGCGCACCCCAGTGCATAGCCGCCCGATGCCACCGCCAGACAGTATTTTGCCTCGGTAAAGGCAGCGAATTCCTGTTCCAACAGGGCCGTTTCCCCAACCTCGCCCGCGGCGACGTTGTAACGATGCAGCCGCCCGTGGCGCATTACCGCCACCGCCGCTTCTATCGCATCTTCAGGAATTGGCTCCTGTTGCGTGAAGGATCCTGTGAATTTCGTTGTCATCGCGCGCCCTTGCCCCACAGATCATCCAAAACCTGATCCAGATCGTCGAAGTGATCCAAGATCGCGTCAGGGTCAAGCGCGGCAACATCCGCCCCCAATGGACCAAACCCCACCAGGATCAGCGCGGACCCCGCCCGGCGAGCAGTTTCCGCGTCGGTTTTGGAATCGCCGATCAGCACCGATTGTTTCACATCTGCGCCCAAACGGTTTGCCGTTTCGATCAGGGGCTCGGGGTCTGGTTTGCGCACCGGCAAGGTGTCCGCCGCTATCACCGCCTGAAAGTGGTCCGCGATTTCCAGACCTCTTAGCACCGGGCCGACCTGCCGGCTGGGCTTGTTGGTACAAAGCCCGATCCGCGCCGCCCGCGCGTTCAGCCGCCCCAAGGCAGCGGCGGATCCTGAATAAAGCCGTGAATGCACGCAGGGCGCCTTGGAATATTCTTCGATAAGCACTTGATAATGCGATTCCTTTTCCGCCGCGCTCGGGGACACGCCCATTTCTGCATAGGCATGGTTGAACATCCCCCGCCCACCGATCTGCATGGCTTCGCCGCCCCGCGTGGCGGCGTCAAATTTCACGGGAAATCCCAGCACGCCAAGCGCTGCGTTGATCGCCGCGACCAGGTCATGGGACGTGTCTGCAAGCGTTCCATCCAGGTCGAAGATCACCGCCCTAGACATGCCCGATCCAGCAAGTTCCCGCCATCGCATGTTACCGTTCGCAAAGACATTTGATGGGCATGAACTTGCCGCAAATTTCTGAAAAGGTAAAAGGCAACGAGCAGAAAAGAAGTATAAGGCAAATCATGCCAATCGCCCTCATTGTCCTGGCCGCAGGTCAGGGAACCAGAATGAATTCCGACTTGCCGAAGGTCCTGCACCAGATCGGCAATCGTCCGCTCTTTGCCCATGCGTTGGCCAGTGCCGACGCGCTGGAACCGGATCGGCGCATTCTGGTCGTGGGCCATGGTGCAGATCAGGTCCGCACGACCGCCGAAGCGTTCGACCCTGATATCACCATTGCCGTGCAGAAAGAACAAAAGGGCACGGGGCACGCGGTTGCCGTCACGCGCGATGCGCTGGCTGGGTTTCAGGGCGATGCGGTGGTGCTGTTCGGCGATACGCCATTCGTGCGATCCGAGACTTTGGCGCGGATCGTCGAGGCCCGCCAAAACCACGACATGGTGGTTTTGGGCTTCGAACCCCGTGACCCGGCGCGCTATGGGCGGCTGGTCATGGATGGCGACCGGTTGACCGCCATCGTCGAATACAAGGATGCCACCGAAGACCAGCGCGCCATCGCCTTCTGCAATTCCGGTATTCTCTGCGCCGATGCGCAGACGCTCTTTGACCTGATCGACGGCCTGGATGACAACAATGCCAGTGGGGAAATCTATCTGACCGGCGTGGCCGAACTTGCCAACGCTCGCGGCATGTCCGTCACCGCCATCGCCTGCGACGAGGCGGAAACATTGGGCATCAACACCCGCGCCGAACTGGCGGGAGCCGAGGCGCTGTTTCAGGCACGCGCCCGTGCCGAGGCGCTGGAAAATGGCGTGACCCTGATCGACCCGGATACCGTTCACTTCAGCGCCGATACCGTCATCGGCCGCGATGTGGTGATCGAACCCAATGTGATATTCGGCCCCGCTGTCACGGTCGAAACCGGCGCGCGCATTCGGGCCTTCAGCCACATCGAAGGCGCCCATGTTGGCGCAGGCGCAATCGTTGGACCCTTTGCCCGGCTTCGGCCTGGGGCGGAGCTGTCCAACGACGTCCATATCGGCAATTTCGTGGAAATCAAAAACGCGCTGATCGGCGAAGGCACCAAGGTCAATCACCTGTCCTATATTGGCGATGCGTCGCTGGGCGAACGCACGAATATTGGCGCGGGCACCATTACGTGCAACTATGACGGGGTGATGAAACACCGGACCGAGGTCGGCGATCGTGTCTTCATCGGCTCCGACACGATGTTGGTCGCACCCGTCCGCGTCGGCCATGACGCAATGACCGCGACGGGGACTGTGGTCACCAAGGACGTGCCCGATCGGGCATTGGCCATCGGCCGCACCCCCATGGACATCAAACCGGGGCTCGCGGTGAAATTGTTCGAAAAGTTAAAGGCTGCCAAGGCAAAACGGCAGAAAGGAAGCTAGAAATGTGCGGTATTGTAGGGGTCCTTTCGGATCACGAAGCAGCCCCGATCATCGTCGATGCGCTGAAGCGGCTGGAATATCGCGGCTATGACAGTGCCGGCGTGGCGACCATCAACGATGCGGGCGTGATGGACAGGCGGCGCGCCGTGGGCAAGCTGGTTAACCTGACCGACCTGCTGGTCCACCAACCCCTGCCCGGCAAGGCCGGGATCGGTCACACTCGTTGGGCCACGCATGGCGCCGCGAATGTGAAAAACGCCCACCCTCACCGGGCCGGACGGGTCAGTGTCGTCCATAACGGCATCATCGAGAATTTCCGCGAAATACGCGAAGCGCTGGCTGACAAGGGCATCGCCTTTACCACCGATACCGACACCGAAACCGTGGCCCTTCTGGCGCAATCCTTCATCGATCAGGGCCTGTCCCCCCGCGACGCGGTTGAACAGACCATCGCGCGGCTGGATGGCGCCTATGCGCTCTGCTTCCTGTTCGAAGGCGAAGATAATCTGCTGATCGCAGCCCGCAAAGGCAGCCCGTTGGCGATCGGTCACGGCGATGGCGAAGTCTACGTGGGTTCGGACGCGATCGCATTGGCACCGATGACCGACCGCATCACGTATCTGGAAGAGGGCGACTGGGCCGTCCTGACCCGCGAAAGCGTCGAAATCATGGATGCCGCGGGCCGACGCGCCAATCGCGCTGTCACCACCATCCGCATCGACGCGGCGCAGATCGACAAGGGCGGTCACAAACACTTCATGGCCAAGGAAATCGCCGAACAGCCGACCGTGCTGGGCGAAGCAATTTCGCACTACCTGTCCGCCGACGGCGCATCTGTCATCCTGCCCGGCGAGGCGCTTGATTTCGCCCAGGTCGACCGGATCGTCATGGTCGCCTGTGGCACCGCATATTATGCCTGCCTGGCCACGAAATACTGGCTGGAACAGCTGGCCGGCATCCCCGTCGAAGTCGACGTGGCATCCGAATTCCGCTACCGCGAACCGCCCATCGGCGCGCGCACGCTGGCACTGTTCGTCAGCCAGTCCGGCGAAACCGCCGATACCCTGGCGGCGTTGCGCTACGCGACCGGCAAGGCCGACAAGATCATCAGC
>JBNKYL010000087.1:0-30161 GCA_050300875.1 Paracoccaceae bacterium | reverse complement strand
ACTCGAAGGCCATGACCGGGTTCATCCCGATCTGATTGAAAGCCTCGATCTGGCGGGACAGTGCGTGGCGCGGGTCGGCCGCCATGCGCGTGCCGTCAAGCTCGTAGAGGCTGACCCGGACTTCGCCCCTTTTAGGGGAGGTCCAGGGCAGTTCAACCAGCGATCCGGCGATCGGCCAGGCGATACGGTCGGCATCGCCGTCGTCCCAGACCAGCCCGGTTTCGTCGACATCTTCGCCCGAGACGTCCAGCCCCAGGATTGAGCCCGGCAAATGCCGACCTGACTTGAACAAACCCAGAAGTTCATGGCGGCGGATGATCTTGCCGCGTGCGATCCCGTTCGGGTCGATCAAAACAAGATCGAACGCCGAGATGTCGGGGTGATCGGCAAGGAATGCCTCTGCTTCCTCGATCGGAGCAGCTTCGTTCGGCCTGCCACCGTTCATCACACGACCTCCATTGCGACAAGGCGGGTCAGCACCCGTTCGAATGCGTCAAGCAGCCCCTCGATCTGCGCGTCCGTCGTGGTCGGGGCGACCAGCACCATGTTGTGGAACGGTGTCACGAGGTAGCCCTGGTTGAGCAGGCCGATATGCAAGGCATGCTGGATGTCGTCGATTGCCGCCGCGCGGGCCTCTGCCGCATTGCGCACGGGTTGGGCCGAAAAAACGATCTCGAGCCGCGCGCCAACGCGGCTGACATGCCATGGCAGCCCGGCGGCGCGGATCGCGTCGGTGAACCCCCGTTCCAGCCGGTCGGCATGGTGGTTCATCGTCGCGTAGACCTCCGCCGTCATGACCTCGGCAAGGCAGGCGCGCAGGCAGGCAATTTGCAGCGTGCTGCCCGACAGCGTCGTGCCGATGCCGGAATGGCCTATGCCGGTCATCTTGGCGCGGATGTCGGATATTGCCTGGGCGACTTCGCTGGACATGCCCCAGATTGCGACGGGCACGCCGCCGCCGACCGGTTTGCCGACGACAAAGATGTCCGGTTCAAGACCATGCACTGCTGTATAGCCGCCAAGGCCCGTCGAAATCGTGTGCGTCTCGTCGATGTGCAGCAAGGTGCCCGTGGCCCGGGTCAGCGCGCGCAGTGCCTCCAGATATCCCTCGCCAGGCAGGATCATCCCGCAATTCGTCATCACCGGCTCGGCAAGAACGACAGCGATCTCGCCGGTTTCCAGCGCGGCTTGCAGCGCATCGAGATCGTTGAACGGAATACTGACGGTGGTCGTGGTGACATCGACGACCTGACCCAGCAGGTTCTTGCGGGCCACCGTCTTGCCATCCTCGAAATCGACCAGCGTTTCGTCGACGGCCCCGTGATAGCAGCCATCAAACACAAGGATCTTGTTGCGCCCTGTCACCGCGCGCGCGACCCGAATGGCGAAGCGGTTGGCGTCGCTGGCGGTGGTCGCGAGCTGGAAGACGAAGGGGCCAAAGCGATCCACCAGCAGTCTGCCGACCTCTGCCGCCTCGCCCGAGGGCAACATCGTTGTCAGGCCACGCTGGGCCGACCGGGCCAATGCGTCGACGATGGGTTGGGGAGCGTGCCCAAACATGGCCCCGGTATCGCCAAGGCAAAAATCGGCAAGCTCGTTGCCGTCGACATCGGTCAGGGTGCTGCCTGTGGCTCCGGCGACCGCAAACGGGAAAGGCATGGGCCAATCCCTCATCCAATGCTGTGGCACCTGATCGTAGAACCCCGGCGCGGGGTTGACGAAAATGGCTTTGCTCTTGGGCCGACGCTGTTCGTAAAGGTCGGCCTCGCTCTCAGCAATGTCGCGGGCCTTGGCGCAGAGCGCGCCGAGGTCAAGACTTGCCCCAGAGGGGCGGGCGTGTTCCTGATGGCTCATAGCATTCCCTTTGGAAAGTGTTTGACGCGGCCAGCTCGTCGCATCGCGAGGTCCCAGAAAGCCGGGGCCTCAGATCTGGGCATGCCAGAGCTCGATGTAGACATTCTCTTCATCACCCGCAGGCGCATAGGCCGTGCCAAACAGCACCATGTCGCCCAGCCCCTGGAGGGGGCCTTCAGGCACCTCCAGCTCGGCGCGGGTGCGCCCGTGATAGCTGCCGTCCGCCTGCGGCACCATGCGGCCTGCGTTGTGGACCATGATCAGCGTGCTATCCTCCAGCCCAAGGACATAGCGCGCCTCGATCTCGTAGGTGCCATCGGCGAGACGACGCGCGAAGTCCGCACCGCCGGGCAGAATAGTCGCCCGCCAGTCGGCCGCGACGGCCTCGCCCCCGGTGATCGGGAACATCGCCCGGCCCGTGCCCCGGCTGGTGTCGAATTCGGTGGGCGGGCCGATCTCTGCCCGGATCGAACAGACCCGCGTCAGGCGCGGCAGGCCGGGCGACAGTGATGCGCCCAGCGTGGTGATGTCGGGGCAATCAGCGCTCATGGGTGACACGTCCGTCAAAAAGTGTCAGGTCGACCGCCATATCGCCGATACGTTCGGCGTCAGTCTTTTCGATATCGCCTGAAAGCAGCGCCAGATCGGCCTTCATGCCGGGCCGGATTGTTCCGGTCAGCTCTTCCGCGAAACCGACATAGGCACCGTTGCGGGTGTAGGCTGCCAACACGTCGTGAAGGTCCAGCCGCTGATCGGGCAATCCTTCGACCCAGTTCTTTCGCGTCATTGCGGCCTGTATTCCGGCAAGTGGAGAGATCGGCACGATTGGCCAGTCCGACGAGAAAGCGAGGACAGCGCCGGTGTCTGCAATCTCGCGCCAGGCATAGGCCAGACGTGCCCGGTCAGGCCCGATCCCGACTGTTGTTTCGTCCTCGCGCACAGGGGCGTGCGGCGGCTGCATCGAAGCCACGACCCCCAGCTTGGCAAAACGCTCCACATCGTCGGGATGCAGCATCTCAATGTGTTCGATGCGATGCCTCCGGTCACGCGGACCATTGGCCTTCGCCGCCGCCTCGTAGCCATCCAGCGCCAAGCGCACGGCTGCGTCACCGATGGCATGGATGGCGATCTGCATCCCGCGCTTGTCGATCTCTATCGCGGCCGCGATGAAATCCTCGCGCGTATGCAGCAGCTCGCCATGATGATCCGGTCGGTTTGCATAGGGTTCGATCATTGCCGCCGTGCCGCTTGCGATCACCCCGTCGAGGAAGATTTTGACAAAGCCGGAACACAGCGTATCGCTGCAAAAATCCCGCGTCATCGCGCTGGCGCGGTCCAGTTCCGACAGGTCCATTTCCGTTGTCAGATGGAAGGGCACCCGTTGCCGCGAGATCAGCTCGCCCTCTTCCTCGATCTCGCGCAGAATCTCCAGCATGTAGCGGTTGCCGTCCATGCTGTGCAGCGAGGTGATGCCGTGTTGCGCGGCATGACGCAGTCCAACCTTGATGGTCTCGCGGTCTTCCTTGCGTTCCTTTTCGGTCGGGGGAACTGGCGGTTCGATCCCCGACATGCCGAGCGCTTCGCGCCCGCCGACATTGCGGATCTCCAGCACTGGCAGGAACGCAAAGAATTCCCGCAACTCACCGGTCGCCTTGCCGTCCGCGCCCATCACCACTTCGCTGCCCGGCGGCAGTTCGCGTCCGTCCAACAGGCCCGCCGCTTCAAGCGCGGCGGTATTGGCCCAGGCCGTGTGAAAGTCGTAGGCCATGATCGCCAGGGGCCGGTCCGGGCAAAGGTCGTCCAGTTCGTGCCGGTTTAACGGCCGGTCCCTTCCAATAATGGCATAGTCAGCGCCCTGCCCCAGCAACAAGGTCAGGTGCGGATTGGCTTTTGCGTAGTCGTTGATCGCCGCACGCAGTTCTTCAATGCCGTTGACCCGGTCGGCCTTGATGACGGTTTCGTTGTAGCCGCCCATGAATAGATGCACGTGAGACTCCACAAATCCCGGCAACAGCGTTCGGCCTTGCGCATCGATCCGGCGCGTGCCCGGACCTGCCAGCGCTTCGATCTCGGCGTCCGAGCCTACGGCGCTGATCCGGTCGCCGCTCACCGCAACTGCGGTCGCACGTGGTGCGTCAGGGTCCATCGTCAATACGCTCGCGTTGGTGAAAACGAATGAGGGCGTCATACTGTCTCTCCGGTCTTGCGCAGGTAGGTGGCCGCCAGCGTTTTGTCGTCAAAAATATAGGTCAAAATGGGCGTGATCCGTTGCGACAGCATCGCGTTGTGATCGGCCAGCGTGGTCTGCGGCTCGGTGATCAGGGTCAGGTAGCAGGGCATCCACAAATCATAGAGCACGGTCGCAAGATAGCCGGTGTCTATTGATGTGCCCGCGCGCGTGTGCAGGTCGTAGACTTCCAGCCGCTCGACAATCGCCTCGACCAGCAGGTGCGAGATATTGCGAAACCGCGCCGAAAGCTCTGTCTCGGGCCGTCGGATGACCGACGCTTCGGCATAGCGCCAGACCCGCCGCGACGCGATGTCCAGCGTCTCTTGAGATATCTCCGAGAACAGATCCAGCACGATGTCTGCCAGTGGAACACCATCCAGGCGCGGTCTGCGCGAACCGCTTTCGCGCTTTCGCTGCGTGCCCTCTTCGGCGATGGCGACCAGTATACCATCCTTGGACCCGAAGTAGTTGAACACCGTCGGCGCCGACACGTCGCAGGCTTCAGCAATATCCGCAATCGTGGTCGCATCGATGCCCTTCTTTTCGAAAAGCTCAATGGCCGCGGCAATTATATCCTCGCGGCGACGCGCCTTTTTGCGATCCCGAAGCCCGAGTTCTGCCTGCATCGTCATCGACCATCCAATCTTTGTGTCTAATAAATTTTGTATTGACTAAAACATTTTTGTCAATAACGTTCTGGCGGAAATCTGGGTGGCAAGACATGCTCGACATACGTTCGCTTTCGAAGACATTCGGCGCCGGAAACAGCGCCTTTCACGCGCTGAAGTCGATCGACATTACCATCGAGGAAGGCGAATTCTTTACCCTGCTGGGGCCGTCGGGCTGTGGAAAAACCACTTTGCTGCGGATGATCGCCGGTTTCGAGCAGCCCAGCGGCGGGCAGTTGGTGCTAGACGGCAAGGATATCGCGATGATCCCGCCCAACAGACGCCCGGTAAACACCGTTTTTCAAAGCTACGCCCTGTTTCCGCACATGACTGTCGCCGAGAATGTCGCCTTCGGGCTTGAGGCACGCGGCGCTCCACCGTCCGAAGTTGCAAGCCGGGTGGATGAGATGCTCGAAATCGTGCAGATGTCGCATCTGCGCGACCGCAAGAGCAGCCAGATGTCGGGTGGTCAGCAGCAGCGCGTGGCGCTGGCCCGCGCACTTGCACCGCGCCCGCGCATTCTGCTTCTGGACGAACCCCTTTCGGCGCTTGACCTCAAGCTGCGCAAGCAGATGCAGGTCGAGCTCAAACGTTTACAGCGCGAAATGGGCCTGACATTCATCTTCGTCACCCATGATCAGGATGAGGCACTGACGATGTCCGACCGGATCGCGGTGATGGAAGGTGGGACGCTACAACAGGTTTCAGATCCCCGGGCGCTTTACGACCACCCGGCCAACCGGTTCGTTGCAGAATTCATCGGCGAAGCGAATTTCCTGCCCGGTATGGTCGCGGACACCAAGCTAAGCATGGCCGGGCAACCGCCCGTTTCGTTGCCACACAATGAGGCGGCCAACGGCCCCGTCACGGTCATGATCCGTCCCGAACAGGTAGTCGTCGGCCCGCTTGCCAAAGATGCCATCACGCTCGATGGCCGGATCGAAACGCTGGTCTTCTCCGGCAATGACACCCAGGCCTCTGTGCGCCTGCAAAATGGCGAAACCCTGCGCCTGCGCGCTCAGAACAATTATCACGCCGAAACGGCGCTCGCCGAAGGTCAGGGCCTTCAGGTCTCGCTGCCGCTGGATGCCTTGCGCCTGTTGCCACAGGAAGCCGCCGATGCCGCATAGCGCGATCGCCAGCGAAAGTGCCGTTATACGCGCCGAAACCCAGCGCCGCTGGTCGCTGGCGCTGCCAGCGCTGACCGTCATCACGCTTTGCTCGATCCTGCCACTCGTCGTCATGGTCGTTTATTCCTTCATGGTGAAGGGGCAGTACGGAAATGTGGAATGGGGCTTCTCGCTTGACGGCTGGAGATCGGTTTTTCTGGAGCGAGATTTCTTCGACGACAGCTATATCCCCGCGACCGCCCATCTGACCATCCTGGGGCGATCCGTGGTTCTGGCGCTGGTGACCACCGCGCTCACCTTTGTCTTTGGCATCCCTACCGCCTGGTTCATCGCGACGCGTCCGGCTTCCACCCGGGCCTACTGGATGTTCCTCATCACCGTGCCGTTCTGGACCAATCTGCTGGTTCGCACCATCGCGATACAGGAGGTGATCCGCGCCGATGGTACACTGAACCGCCTGCTGCTGGCGACGGGCATCATCGACGAGCCATTGCAGATGATGTTCACCAACGGTGCTGTGCTGGTGGGAATGACATATGTGTACCTGCCGCTGATGGTGCTGCCGGTCTATTCAGCGATCGAGAAGTTCGATTTCCGCCTCGCCGAGGCCGCCTACGATTTGCACGCCTCGCGGTTCTACTGCCTGCGTCGGGTGGTGCTTCCACTGATGTGGCCGGGCATCGCTGCCGGTTCGATCCTGGTCTTCATTCCCGCCCTTGGGGCCTATGTCACACCGCGCCTGATGGGCGGGGGTCGCGCGATGATGTGGGGCAATCTGATCGATTTGCAATTCGGCCAGGGCCGCAATTGGCCCTTGGGTGCCGCACTGTCGATTACCCTGACGCTCGTCGTGCTGGGTGCCATGGTCTGGTACGTCCGCCGCGTCGCCAAGGGAGGGGAATCCATTGGCTGAAAAGCGCTTCGATGTCACCCATATGCCCGGTGCCGCGCCCATCGCGATCGTCACCTTCCTCGCCCTTTACATCCCGGTGCTGATACTTGTGGTGAACGCGTTCAACGCGAGCGACGCGGCGGGTCGGTGGGAGGGCGCATCCCTGCGCTGGTTTGCCACCGCGCTGGACAATACCGCGTTCCGGAGCGCTGCGCTCAACTCGGCAATCGTGGCCCTGACCGCTGCCACGCTGTCGACCGGCCTGGCCACAGCGGCGGCACTGGCCGTCACCCGTGGCAGACACATCAAGGGACAAGGCGGCATCTTCGTCATCCTGAACCAGCCGCTGTTGGTGCCCGAAATCGTCTTTGCCATCGCCCTGATGGTTGTAATGGCGCAGATCAAGCAGGCGACGGGCTACCAGGGTCTCATCTACGTGATCGTGGCCCATACAACGTTCTGCATCCCCTTCGCCTTTTTACCGATCCGCGCGCGGCTGTCGGGCATGGACCTGACACTGGAAACTGCCTCGATGGACCTCTACGCCAGCCGGTTCTACACTTTCCGACGGGTCACGCTGCCGCTGTTGCTACCGGGCATCCTGGCCGGTTTCATGCTGGCTTTCGTGATCTCGCTCGACAACGTCGTGGTCAGCAGCCTCATCAAATCACCAGGTCAGGAAACCCTGCCCACCTACCTGATGGGTGAACTGCGCCGCAATCTGACATCGGAAATCTACGCGATCTCGGCGCTGCTGCTCTTTGCCAGTATCTCGATCGTCGCGGCCTCGTGGTTCGTCACTCGCACCAGGGAATAACCAACAAGAAACCCTCAACCCTAGTCCAACATCGGAGTTTTTGCATGAAACTTGATCCAACCCGCACCGCGTTCGCCGCCGGTCTGGCCCTGTTTGCGCAGGCCGCCACGGCCGAAGGCAGCCTGAACATATACAATTTCGGGCTCTATACACCGCCCGATCTGCTCGAAAAGTTCTCCGAAGAATTCGATGTCGAGGTCACCCTGACCGATTTCGTGGCCAACGAAGAGGCCATCGCCCGCATTCAGGCCGGTGGCCACGGCATGGATGTGATCGTCGTAAGCGGCTATTTCATTCCGGCCTATGTCGAACAGGGCCTGCTGATGGAAAGCAACCCCACCGAGATGGAGAATTTTCAAAACGTCGCGGATCAGTGGAAATCCATCCCCACCGACCCCGATCGCATCTACACAGTGCCGTGGGTCTGGGGCACCACCGGCGTCATGGTGAACAAAAAGGTCTATGACGGCGACATCAACACTGCCGCGATTTTTCTCGACCCGCCTGAAGAACTGAAAGGCAGCATCAACGTCGTGCCGTCGATGAACGACACGATAGACATGACACTGCGCTATATCGGCGCTGAACCCTGCACAACCGACCGCGAAAGCCTCAGCCAGGCGCGAGATCTGCTGCTTTCGGCCAAGGAAAACTGGGCCTCGGTCGACTACCCGTCGTTCGAAAAGTTCATCAACGAGGACCTGAACGCCTCGGTGTTCTGGAGCGGGGCTGCCGCCCGCGTACATGGCCTGAACGATGGTTTTGCCTATGGCTGGCCGGCAACCGGCTATATGGAATGGATGGACAATGTCGCGATCCTGGCCGATGCCGCCAATGTCGAGAACGCGAAGCTGTTCTTGAACTATATCATGGCCCCTGAAAATGCAGCGATGATCTCGAACTACACGATGTACAACAACGGCATCGACGGGTCCGAAGAATTCATGGACCCCGGATTGGTCAGCGCGCCTGAACTGACTGTTCCGCAGGACCTGCAGGGCGCTGCGATCCAACAGACCCTCTGCGCTCCCGACGCGCAGGATCTCTATACCCGGATCTGGACCGAACTGACACGCTGATCCTCCCCCGGATCGGCGGCCCCGCCCGCCGGTCCGACCCTTGGCGCTTGACTGTTCCTGACTCGTCGACCAACACGGGAGTTGGCCCGACCAACCAGCTTTTGGATGGGTGATTTTGTGTCGATGCCTTCAAGCGTGTCAGCATTCCAGACTCAGTTTCCCCGCGCGTGCCTGCTCGGAAACCATCTTCAGCGCCACGTCACCGGCCGGGCCCGCTGAGTTGCCGTATTTTGCATCGAAAGCTGTCCAGAGCACATCTTCTACCCATTTTTCGACCAAGAATGTTGCTGCAGACTTTGGAAAAAATGGGAAAGACTCGAAGCTCGGGAGCATTAACTTGTTTGAAATAGAGAACCTATGTCCACCTGATTGAACCAATGTGAAGTCTAGATCATGTAGACCGCGGCTCCACCAAATTTGCCGCATAACCTATCGTTCGAGCACGACAAAGCTTGCCGGGCGGCTTCTTCACAGCAGAGGGTGTTGCGACAGTGGCCATTCGAAATTTTGGCGCGGCCTGTCGGTCCGATCACTCGCCGCGGAAAGGGCGACTTTGTCGTAATTGTCGGGTCTTCGACACGAATGCCCTTTCAATGGCGACCTGCCGCGCTAGGGTCCGTCTGCAGCATGTCAAGCGGTCGAATTGGAGGGTTCTGAAATGCAGAAGATACGATGGGGCATCATCGGGCCCGGTTCGATCGCCGCAAATTATGCGCAGGGACTGGCGGAATGCGAAAGCGGCGAGTTGCTGGCAATCGCCAGCCGGTCGGCAGACCGCCGTAGCGCATTCGGGGGAAAATTCGGGGTCGCCCCGGACAAACGCTATGACAGCTATGCCGCGCTGTGCGCCGATCCGGATGTAGATGCCGTCCATGTTGCGACGCCGCATCCGTTTCATGCCGAACAGGCATTGATGGCAATTCGTGCGGGCAAGCATGTATCGATCGAAAAACCTATGGCGCTCAACGAGGCCGAGGCCGTGGCCCTGGTGGAAGCGGCCCAACAGGAAGGTGTCTTTCTGCGCGAGGCCTTCATGTATCTGCATCACCCGCAGATCGCCAAATTGGTCGAAATCCTGAAATCAGGAACGCTGGGGCGCATCCGTCATATTCGGGCCGTGTTCGGCTTTGCCGCCGGGTTCAACCCGGACAGCAGGCTGTATGATTTCGACATGGCCGGCGGCGGCATTCTGGATGTTGGTGGATACCCGGTGTCGGCGGCGCGGATGATCGCGGGGATTGCCCATGGCCGGTTCGCAGATCCCGTGGCCGTGCGCGGGGCCGGACGCCTGGGACAGACCGGCGTGGACGAGGAAGCCTATGGGTTGCTGCAGTTCGCCGATGGGCTGGTCGCGGAAGTAGCTTGCGCCGTGGCCCAAAGACAGGGCGAATTGATTGAAGTCAGCTGTGACGCTGGCAGCGTGCGGCTGGACAACCCCTGGGTTCCGGGCCGCAATGCCGGCCCGTCGGATGCGACACTGGTGGTGACGCGCGACGGCGTGGAAAAACGGATCGACATACGCGACGCGCGGATCCTCTTCGCCTTCGAGGCCGAGGCGGCGAGCCAGGCGATCATGGCGGGCAAGCGCGAAGTCGATTTTCCGGGCATGACACATGCCGGGTCCGTGGGGAATGCGCGGGTGCTGGATGCCTGGCGACGCGAACTGGGTTATGCGACCTTTGCCGAACAACCCCACGCCGTGCGTCGTCTGGCAGGCGTCCTGCCTGCCGGCTTGCCGAAGGTTTCGGCGGTCACCCTGCCCGGAATGGATCGTCCGGTCAGCCAGTTGATCATGGGCTGCGACAATCGCGAAACCCCGGCCGAGGGCGCGCTGGTTTGGGATGCCTGGATGGAAGCTGGCGGCACGACATTTGACACGGCCCATGTCTATGGCCGTGGCCTGCATGAAACCGTATTGGGCCAATGGATCCGGTCGCGCGGGGTCGCCGATCAGGTCATGGTGATCGCAAAGGGGGCGCATTCACCCTATTGCCTTCCGGGTGCGATCGGGGCTGAACTTGGTGTTTCCCTGGATCGGCTGGGCCTTTCGCACGCGCCAATCTACATCATGCACCGGGATAACCTGGACGTGCCGGTGGGCGAATTCGTCGATGCCATCGCCGCAGAACGTGCGGCGGGGCGGATCGGGATCTGGGGCGGATCGAACTGGTCGGTGGAACGGTTTGCCGAAGCCGCGGCTTATGCAAAAGCCAACGGATTGGAACCGCCGCGCATTCTGAACAACAACCTGTCTCTGGCGGTGATGGAACGCCCCGTCTGGCCCGGATGCGTCACCTCGAACACGCCGGAAACGCTGGCGTTCCTGCGACAGGGCGGCGCTGCGCATATCAGTTGGTCCAGCCAAGCGCGTGGCTATTTCCTGCCGGCTGAATTGCGCGACCGCCTGCCCGCCGACACCGCCCCTGAAACCTGTTTCGGCAGCGCGGCCAATGCCGAACGTCGCGCGCGGGCGGAACGGCTGGCAGAGGAACGTGGCCTTTCTGCCCACAACGTCGCCACGGCCTGGGTTCTGGCGCAAAGCTTTCCATCGCTTGCCCTGATTGGCCCGCGCAGCCCGGGCGAAATCGCATCGACCCTGCCTGCCCTGGGGCTCAACCTGACGGCCGGCGAAGTCGCCTGGCTGAACCTTGAACGGGATGATGCGGGCTAGGCCTGGACAGCCGCGCGGCCCATGCGCGGGCCACTGCCAGCAATTGCGGCCCACCTGCTTGATCCGGACCGGAACCGACGCCCTGCCCCTTTCGCAATAGAGCTGGACCAGTCATAGAGTGCGCATGAACGCGACCGGAACAAATGACATATTTCTCGTCTGCACCCCGGGTTTGGAGGACCCTGCCGCAGCAGAAGCACGCGCGGCGGGCTTCGATGGCGTGCGCATCGTGCCGGGCGGCGTGCAGCTGACCGGCACCCTTTCTGACCTGTGGCGCGCCAACCTGGACTTGCGAGGACCGACGCGTGTTTTGATCCGCATCGCCGAATTCCGTGCCTTGCATCCTGCGCAGCTGGACAAAAGGGCGCGTAAGATTGACTGGGCCAGTTGGCTGCGCGCAGACGTGCCCGTGCGCGTTGAAGCGGTCAGCCGCAAATCGCGCATTTACCACGCCGGCGCGGCACAGTCGCGTGTGGAACGGGCCATCACTGAAACCCTTGGCGCGCCGGTTGCCAAGGATGCGCCGGTTGTGGTCAAGGTCCGTATCGACGATGACCTTTGCACGATCAGCCTGGATAGCAGTGGTGAAAGCCTGCACAAGCGAGGCCACAAGCAGGCGGTGAACAAGGCGCCCATGCGCGAAACCATGGCGGCCATGTTCCTGCGCGCCGCAGGATATCAGGGCGATGAACCGGTCTATGACCCGATGTGCGGGTCCGGCACTTTCCCAATCGAGGCCGCCGAAATTGCAGCGGGCCTTCTGCCCGGCCGTTCGCGCCACTTCGCTTTCGAGGCATTTGCCAATTTCGACACTGAACGTTTTGCGGCAATGCGCACGACAAGCCCGGGAGCGGACATCAACTTGCGCTTCTACGGCAGCGATCGCGATGCGGGCGCCATCGAAATGAGCCGCGCCAATGCCGAACGTGCAGGGGTGGGCGCCTTGTGCCAGTTCGAAGCCCGGCCTGTTGGCGGCATCACGCCCCCGTGCCCGCAACGGGGCCTCGTCATCGTCAACCCTCCGTACGGCGGGCGCATCGGCAACAAGGGCCCACTTTATGGGCTGTATGCGTCGCTGGGGGAGCAGTTAAAAACGGAATTCAAGGGATGGCGCGTTGCCTTGATCACAACCGAGGCAGGGCTGGCTGGGGCTACGGGCCTGCCGTTCAAACCGCCCGGCCCATTTGTAGCACATGGCGGACTGAAAGTGCGGCTTTGGATGACTGGTCCGCTCGGCTGACATGCCGGATCAAATTCCAAAGTTTCGGTGCTGATCAAGGCCGGACAACCTGAATCCGTTGTGGCGTCAGTGTTGAAATTGGGGGGCGGCAATGCCCCGTTTGGGCATTGCAGTGATGGTTGTCCCTGTTTGCAGCCTTGTTGTCCTCAGATCGGCCCGGGCGATTGGCGTTACTTCTTAAGAGCCACGGTGCAAGGTGGCGGAACATCGGTCCGGACGCGGCGCGTGTCAGTCTGGGCGAAGGCCCAAATCAAATCGACTTCGTCGTCGTGCTCGCCGTCGACGAACATGGATCGGTGCAGGAAATCTCGACCATGCGCTGGAGCAAAGAATACGCCCACGGCGAATACCGCCTGCAGCCTTTCGGTGGGTCGGTTTCCAAAGAAGCAGAGTCCACCGGCTACACGATCCCGTCCGAAGTTGCCGTCGGCAACCATTTCGGGACCGAGGCCTATTTCCCCTTCCTCCAAGTTCGGGTCACGTCGGCCCGATATCACTAGACTTAACCCCACTTGGTGCCCGGGTTCACAGAATGCTTCCATTCGCAAACATTCCCCTGTATAGGCCCGCCATCTGAGACGTGACGCTTTGACCCCGGCGCATGAAAAGGATTGGGGTCGGTGGCAATGGGGCCACCATGACAACGCAGGACCCGGAGGGCCGGGAGCGCCTGCTTATGAGAAGATGAAAATGTTCAACATTGTGAAAAAGACCATGCAGTGGGGCGACGAAGAGCTCACACTGGAAACGGGCAAGATTGCCCGCCAGGCCGATGGTTCGGTCGTGGCAACGCTGGGCGAAACCAGCGTTATGGCGAACGTGACGTTCGCAAAACAGCCCAAGCCGGGTCAGGATTTCTTCCCGCTGACGGTTCACTACCAGGAAAAATACTACGCCGCCGGCAAAGTGCCGGGCGGCTTCTTCAAGCGCGAAGCGCGCCCGACCGAAAAGGAAACGCTGACCGCGCGCCTGATCGACCGACCGATCCGGCCTCTGTTCGTGCCGGGCTTCAAGAACGAAGTTCTGGTCATGTGCACGGTGCTGTCACACGATCTGGTCAACGACCCCGACATCGTCGCCATGATCGCAGCCTCTGCCGCGCTGACGATTTCCGGTGCACCCTTCATGGGCCCGATCGCGGGCTGCCGCGTTGGCTTCTCGAATGGCGAATATGTCCTAAACCCGTCAGTCGACGACATGCAGGACCTGCGCAATAACCCGGAACAGCGTCTGGACCTTGTCGTTGCCGGCACCAAGGACGCCGTGATGATGGTGGAATCGGAAGCCTACGAACTGACCGAGGACGAAATGCTCGGCGCCGTGACCTTCGCGCATGAGCAGATCCAGCCGGTGATCGACCTGATCATTTCGCTGGCTGAAAGCGCCGCGAAAGAGCCGTTTGACTTCCAGCCGCCAGACTACGCCGACCTCTATGCTGCCGTGAAGGCCGTAGGCGAGGATCAGATGCGCGCAGCCTACGCGATCCTGGACAAGCAGGAACGCACGACTGCCGTTGGCGCCGCCAAGGAAGCGATCGTTGCCGCCCTGACCGAGGAACAGCAGGAAGATGCGAACCTTGGTTCGGCCCTGAAGAAACTGGAATCGACCATCCTGCGCGGTTCGGTCGTGAAGGACGGCAAGCGCATCGACGGTCGTGCATTGGATCAGGTTCGCCCGATCGTTTGCGAAACCGGCCTTTTGCCCCGGACCCATGGGTCTGCGCTCTTTACCCGTGGCGAAACCCAAGGTCTGGTCGTGACCACGCTGGGCACCGGCGAAGATGAGCAGATCATCGACGCGCTGCACGGCAATTTCCGGTCCAACTTCCTGCTGCACTACAACTTCCCGCCCTATTCGGTCGGCGAAGCAGGGCGCGTTGGCCCTCCGGGTCGTCGTGAAATCGGCCACGGCAAACTGGCCTGGCGCGCGCTTCAGGCGGTCTTGCCTGCGGCAACCGACTTCCCCTACACGCTGCGTCTGGTGTCGGAAATCACCGAATCCAACGGCTCGTCGTCGATGGCGTCCGTGTGCGGTGGTTCTTTGTCCATGATGGATGCCGGCGTGCCGCTCAAATCGGCCGTTGCCGGTGTGGCGATGGGTCTGGTGCTGGAAGAAGATGGGTCCTACGCGGTCCTGACGGACATCTTGGGCGACGAAGACCACCTCGGAGACATGGACTTCAAGGTTGCAGGTACCGAAAACGGCATCACCAGCCTGCAAATGGACATCAAGGTTGCGGGTATCACGCCTGAAATCATGTCCAAGGCGCTGGCACAGGCCAAGGAAGGCCGGATGCACATCCTGGGCGAGATGAACAAGGCGCTGTCCGGCGCTGGTGATTTCTCGATCCACGCACCGCGCATCGAAACCATGCAGATCCCGACCGACAAGATCCGTGAAGTCATCGGGTCCGGCGGCAAGGTCATCCGCGAGATCGTGGAAACCTCGGGCGCCAAGGTCGACATCAACGATGACGGCACGATCAAGATCGCCAGCCCGAACGGTGAATCGATCCAGAAGGCCTATGACATGATCCATTCGATCGTGGCAGAACCGGAAGAAGGCCACATCTACAAGGGCACGGTCGTCAAGATCGTCGACTTCGGCGCCTTCGTGAACTTCTTCGGCAAGCGCGACGGCCTGGTGCATGTCAGCCAGATCGAAAACCGCCGCCTGAACCATCCGTCGGATGTGCTGAAGGAAGGTCAGGAAGTCTGGGTCAAACTTCTGGGCTTCGACGACCGCGGCAAGGTCCGGCTGGCCATGAAGATGGTCGACCAGGAAACCGGCGAAGAGATCAAGAAAGAAGAGGCTGAGTAACAGTCATTCTGCAGGGACCCTTTCAAAGGGGTCCCTGCATTTCTCCATCCGCAGTCGGCCCGCAGCGGCATGGTAGCAGCAATTTTGTCAGTCTTTGCTGCCTGGGATCAAGGCAGGACCCGTTGGTGTCGTTTAGCTGCGGTCAACTGCGCTTGAATACAAAGAAATCTGCAAAAGACGTGTTTTCCGGATCGTCGGGATCAAAGGGAAAAGCATTTGGCAGATGTTCAAGTAGGGCAAAATCGCGCGAGTTCTTGCTGACCCAGTCGGTAAACCGACGATGTCGTACATGAGGCGATTTCACTGGTTCGTCGGAATTCGAACTGTAAACAATCACAAACCTTTCGGCCGCAGAAAATAGATTTGTCATGTACCTGTGGTAGGCATTGTCTTCGACCAGGTGGAATATCACATCAAGGGACATTGCAAGATCAGCGGTTTGTCCTTCGTATTCCGCAACGGTCATGAAAGACTTCGTTGCGTCATCCTTGAATTTCTCGCGACATATGTCCACCGCAGTGCGAGAAATATCGACCCCCAGATATTTTGGATATGCCGCGAGAGACAATTGGTTGCCGTCTCCCGGTCCGAATTCAATCAGGCTACGAATTTGATGTCTTGCTACAAATCCGTTCAGGAATTCTGCCTTGAAATCCGCAAGTCGCCCGTAACTCCCTGCACCGGAGTTTCCGCCAGACTGATATCGCCCTTCCCAATAGCGGGCCGAGTTCACGAATTTCGTCTGCCCCGAGGCCCCGGCCGTCTGGTTCGGCCGCCGTATTTTCCCGGAAAACAACTGCCTAAGAATGTTTGCCACGCCGCCACTCGCTGAAAAGCCACTTGCGCTTTCCTATACACTAAATGCGATGGTTCCAACCCGGCCAACGCGCCGGATCGAAAACGGTTGTGCGAGGCTTGCGCTGGCCCACGGCGCAGACCCAGGCCGCGCTGCATGAACCGGCTCGCACCAGCCTTGACTATTCTTCGGCGCCACGCCAAACCCGATTGTGACCTTGAAATTCGGCCGAAGGCCAGGACACAGAAAACCATTCTGGTGACGGCCTGTCCAATCATTGAACCGTAAAGTTTGGGGCACTCTTGCCGACCGATCAGGAACAACCGACTCTGACCGAAGCCACACTGCAGCTTCAACGTGCCAACGATCAAGTCAGGTCGCTTCGGCGCAAACTGGAACGCTTTCAGAAACGAAACCGGCGCCTGGAGCGCTTCCGAAAGCCACTGATCGTGGCTGCAGCCCCTACGATCTCACTTTTGCTTCCTGCCCTGATCCCTGTTGCCGTGGTTCTGGCGGTGCGAAGAAAAGTTTTGCGCAAAAGACGTGCAACGTTGGCAAACAACGCTGTGACCGGCATCCAGTGGCCTGCCGAGGCCAAGGCCCCACCCTTTGACGCAAGCGCTGTTCGGGACTTCCTTTCCAACATCGAGGTGCCTAAGGCGCGAAGTACGGATGGGCCCGTTGTCTCGATCATCATACCAAGCTTCAACAACGCTGCCTTTCTGGAGATGGCCGTCAAATCCGCGATCCTGCAAGTCGGGGTGAGACCCGAAGTATTGATCGTTGACGATGGAAGTTCAGACAAATCGTTGGAACTCGCACGGAAATTGGCTTCGATTTATCCAAACGTGAAAACCATCGCGCTGGGAAGGAATTTCGGCTGCTATTATGCCCGCAACATCGCGCTATTGGCCGCAACCGGGGAATTCGTAACGCTGGTGGACAGCGATGACATCATGCATCCGGAGCGAGCGGTGCGCCAGATCGGCGTGCTTGAAAAAGAGGCCGGCGCGGTGGCGACCCGTTCGCTGGGCAGCCGTTGGACGAAAGACTTTTCTGAACGCATTAGCGAACCGAAGGGTGTCGAAAATACGCTTCTTTTCCGACGGTCACTCATAGACGAAATCGGGTATTATGACAGTGTCCGATATGCTGGCGATTCCGAGTTTCGCGAACGCATTGTCGCGATGCACGGCTCTGAATCGGTACCTGTTGTCCCCGACGAGCTGTACTACCTTCGAAGCACCGAGAATTCGTTGACGGAACAGACAGAAGCCTATGCTCACAGCTCATGTGGGATTAAGGTCAGCCTATCAGACGAACGGTTCAGCTATCAGTTCGAGTATCGCGAGTGGCATCAAAAATGCCGCGCGGACAAACGAGTTCCGTATATCGGGTTCCCCCAAACGCATCGGCCGTTTGAACTGGGCGCATCAAACCAGAACGCATCTCCGTCACTTGGACAGGACGTTGTGGGCGGCATGGCCACATTTCCAGCGCGCGAGGCAACGCTCAAAGCGACTTTGCCTTCGATCCTTAGTCAAGTTGATCGACTACATGTCTATCTAAACGGATATGAACATATCCCGGATTATCTGAACGTTCCGAAGGTCAACGCAATCTTGGGCAAGGCCGCCCGCGGCGATCTGCGGGACAACGGCAAGTTCTTCGGATTGGTGGATGAAAAGGGATACTTGTTCACTTTTGACGACGACATTTTCTATCCACCCGACTATGTCGCCAGAATGGTTGCCGCAATTGAAGCCTACGGGCGAACCGCAGCAATCGGTGTGCATGGCGTTACGTTTCCACCCTATCCCGCAGATTACCTCGCGGACCGCGATGTCCAGATTTTTCACCGCGCAGCGGATGCGCGGATTGTCGACTTGCTCGGAACTGGGACGACCGCGTTTCACAGCGACACCATGAAATTCACTTTGACCGATTTCCGCAGCAAAGGCATATGCGATCTTTGGTTCGCCAGGATTGCAGCAGAACAGTCCGTGCCATTGATCAACATTGAACGCGGCGCCAACTGGCTGACCGAGGCCGAAACCTCACCTTCGGAAACCCGGCTCTTTTGGGAAGCTCAGAACCGCGAAAACGATCATAGTACGATCTTTCTCAAGCACCTTTACCCTCTTGTTGCGAATGGTGCTGCGCGACGCCGGGCCTGGGAAAATCTTGTGTCGATCATGCCGCCTGACAGGTTGAATGCGATGGGCATCAACGAGCCGGTCGAGGACCCTTGATTATCCCACGCTCCGTCCAGTTCAGTTTGTCTTTCCGGGTCTTGTTGATCTGATCCCGGTTTGCCGTTCTTCCACTTCGGTTGTCGTAGGGGCGTCCGTGAAAAAGGTGTAAAGCTGGCGTGGTGTATCGAACGCTTTTGGCGCGCAGCCCGGCGTTTTTCAAACGCTCGCCAAGTTCCTTATCCTGTCCACCATATACCAACCCCTCGTCATATCCGTTTACGGCCAAAAAGTCGGCGCGGAACATGGAGCAGTTGCAGCCCCCGAGCGACCGCCGAGGCGGAACCAGTAGCTTCTCGAGGATCACCATCAGGAATTTGGGCCATGGGCGTGTTTTTAAATGATCGGTCCAACGAAAGCGTTCGCTATTTGCCTTTAGCCAAGCTGGCGCGAACGCCGATGTGGGAATGTCCGTTGCCGATTCCAACTTTCGGCTGGCGGGTTCGTTCAGACGTATCATCCCGCCGACAAGAAACCTGCCTGCCGCACGCGCCTCGATGTGCCGTGCCAGGAAGTCGGGATGCAGCACTTCATCGCCATCAGCAAAAACAACGTATTCCGCCGTAGACGTCACGACAGCCTTGTTCAAAATCTCGCTTTTTCGAAACCCATCGTCCTCATGCCACACATGCCGAACGGGAACGCGCGAATGGTCCCGAAATGCCTTTATGACCGCCGCTGTTTCAGGGCCAGAACCATCGTCTGCAACGCAAATTGATGCGGGCTCCGCGGTCTGCCACTGAAGTGACGCAAGGCTGGCACGCAAAGAATTCGGGTTGTTGTAGGTGCTCAGAATGATTTCGCTGTCTTGCATGACATGGGCTCCGGGCGCTTGATCGGATATAGGCGGAACGCGACAGCGCTACAACGGGATTACAAGGGCGGCTTCACGCGAAACGTCATCCCCCTGCCCCCATCCGGATGCCGCAAACGCAGTTCCTCGGCGTGCAGCATCAGGCGCGGCGCATCGCGCGCCGGGCCATCGGCGTAAAACGGGTCGCCCATGATCGGGTGTCCGAGTTCCTTCATGTGGACGCGCAACTGGTGGCTTCGGCCGGTCTTGGGGAAGAGCCGCACCAACGTCTGACCATCCAGGTAGCGGACCACGCGCCAATCGGTCACAGCGGCGCGGCCGTTTTCATGATCGACCATCTGACGGGGGCGGTTGGGCCAATCGACGATCAGAGGCAGGTCGACGGTGCCGGACCTGGGTTCCAGATGCCCATGAACGCGGGCGATATAGGTTTTTTTGACCTGGCGTTTTTCGAATTGAAGACCCAGGTGGCGTTGCGCATGCGGTGTCAGGGCAAAAACCATGACACCAGATGTGTCGCGGTCCAGCCGGTGAACCAGCAGCGTTTCTGGGAAAGCGGCCTGAAGGCGCGACAAAAGGCAATCTGCCAGTTCCGGTCCACGACCGGGCACCGAAAGCAGACCGGCAGGCTTGTCCACCACCAAAATCTTGTGATCCTGATGCAGAATGGTCAGGGGCGCTTCGGGCGGCGCATAAGTATCCGACATCAGGCCCTGCCAAAAGTTGCGTCGAGAATGGCCGCCAGTGCCTGCGCATCTGCCTGGTCAAAGGCTGCGGGCTGATCGCTGTCGATGTCCAGCACCGCAATCAGCGTGCCGCTGGCATCCTTCACAGGCAGGACAATTTCCGACTGCGTTGACGCAGCACAGGCGATATGCCCGGGGAAGGCGTTGACGTCATCGACGATCTGTACTTCCCCTGTTCGCGCCGCCGCGCCGCAGACGCCCTTGGAAAACGGGATGTGCAGGCAGCCATGACCACCCTGATACGGCCCAATTTTCAGCAACTCCGGCGCCGCAACGCGATAGAAGCCGGTCCAGTCGAACCGATCATCGGCATGGTGGATCTCGCATGCCAACGTCGCCATCAGCGCAACCGTGTCGAATTCGCCCGCCACAAGCGCGGCGATTCCCTTCGCCAGTTCCGGATAATCCACACGCATTCGTTTCAAACCTGCCCAAGAACCATGGGCCTCTTCTACACCGGATGAACACCACTTGGTAAGGATTGCCCGATAGTTTCGCCGTATCCAAGCGCGCGGAGGTATTGATGCAACTCAAACGCGAAGAAAGCTCGGGCATCCACTTCATCACGGTGGAAGCGGAACGGCTGGATGCGTCATGTCAGACCCAGTTCAAGGACATGCTGCGCCGCATGACTGACGGGCTGACCGGTCGCGTCGCGCTCGACCTGTCACAAGTGGAATTCATCGACAGCAGTGGGTTGGGCGCAACCGTCGCGGCAATGAAGATGCTTGCTCCGATTGCACCGCTCGAACTGGTTGCCTTGCAGCCGCCTGTTGCGCGACTGTTCAGCCTCACCCGCCTGGAAGACGTGTTCACCATTCATGCTGACCGTGCCAGCGCCATAGGTTCCGCTGTCCGCGCCGGCTGATGATGAGCCATGCAATCATGAACATGTTGGAGCATTTCCCACCTGCTGGGCAAACCGACAGTGACTTGCGCATCCAGTTTTCGTGCGCCCTGGGCGACATCCGCCTTGGCCTGGATTGGCTGGTCGGCAGGCTGTCCGAACATGGGTTCGGAGCAGACGGCCAACAGCAGTGCAAACAAGTTGTTGCGGAGATCCTGAACAACGTGGCCGAACATGCCTATGCCGGATGTCCAGCTGGCGCCATTGAGATGGACCTTGCCTTTCACCAGTCTTCCGCCTGCGTGACGATCAGGGATTTTGGTTTGCCCATGCCTGGTGAAAGGTTGCCCGAAGGTCGCCCCCCGGCATTGGACGTCAGGGCAGAGGACCTGCCTGAAGGCGGCTTTGGATGGTTCATAATCCGCCAGCTTTCGACCGATCTCTCCTATGTCCGCGAACCGGGTCGCAATGTATTGCGGGTGTGCCTTGCGGATTTTGGCGGGCATTCTGGCGCTGCTCCGACAACTGACGCATTGCGGGCATTTGAGCGTTGAGGGGCAGATTTGCAGGGCAAGCGCACTTTTTCTTCGCTGCCGCCAAAAAGCCGTAAATGCCCCATAGTCGCGCCAGAATGCTAGGCGAAATCTGACCCCGTAGCTGCATATAGCTTCCCTCGGCGCCGCGTTTAACAGCCCCCACCCAGTTCGCGGCGTCGAGGTCTACTTTCCTCAGATCAAGGTAAGGGCGGCCCGCCGGCGCCGGAGCACTAGGGTCATGCCTGTATCGGAAAGCGGCCAAACGGCCTAGTTCATCTGAACCTGCAACGGGTAATGCCCGTCTTCGAAATCACCGAAAAGATCAGACAGATCGGGATGGCTCACGGGTTGCCCGGAATAGTCCGCGATCAAATTCTGTTCTGACACATAAGCCACGTAGTAGCTTTGGTCATTTTCCGCCAGAAGGTGATAAAATGGCTGATCCTTGCGCGGACGGCTGTCTTCGGGAATGGCGTCATACCATTCCTCGGTGTTGGAAAACATGGCATCGACGTCAAAGACAACACCCCGAAACGGATGTTTTCTGTGACGGACCACCTGGCCAAGACTGTATTTCGCGCGCGTTTTCAGCATCACGTTGCAACCCCCATAAACCATGAATAGACCTTTCGGGCGCGGCTTGTCCATTGGCCGGCGGCAGCGAGGGAGAAACAGATTGTGAGCACAGTCACAACAGTCCTGCAGATCGTGGCCCCGGTCTTTCTGCTGGCGGCGATCGGCTGGGTATGGGTCCGCGCCGGGTTAGAATACCGGATCCGTTTTGTCACCCAGATGGCAATGACGCTGTCTGTGCCGTGCCTCATCTTCAACGCGTTGCAGAATGCGCAGATCGATCCGGCTTCGCTTTCGTCTGTGTCGATGGCAACCGTGGTCAGCTACGCGGCAATCACGGCCGTCATGGTTGCGCTTGTCATGATTTTGCGGGTCAATATGCAGACTTATCTGGCCCCCATGATCTTCGGCAACACCGGCAATTTGGGCTTGCCGTTGGCGCTTTTCGCCTTCGGCGATGAAGGCCTGGCATATGCAGTCGTGATATTCGCCATCATGGGCGTCTATTCCTTTTCCGCTGGCGTCTGGCTCGTATCGGGTGGTGGATCACCCACAAAAGCAATCAAGGAGCCGCTGGTCTGGGCGTCGATCCTTGGCGCGGTCTTTCTGTGGAACGGCTGGCACACGCCGGTATTCCTGACCAACACACTGCAATTGATTGGGCAGATGGCGATCCCGCTTATGCTGATTACGCTCGGCGTGGCACTGGCCAGACTGGCCCCGTCCAGCCTGTGGCGGCCATTGGTGATGTCCCTGTTCAAGGCGGCCATTTGCGCAGGCATCGGTTATGGCGTCGGGCTATGGTTCGGGCTGGACCCGGTGGCCCTCGGGGTGCTGATCCTGCAGGTTTCGACACCGGTGGCGGTGACATCCTACCTGCTGGCCGAAAAATACGACGCCGATGCGGAATCGGTCGCAGGGCTTGTGGTCGTCTCGACCCTGGTTTCGGTAATCAGTTTGCCGCTCATCATCGCAGCAGCAATCCAGTAACCATTCCCAGAATCGCCAAAGCCTGTTATAATGCTTGAAAACCAACAAAGAGTGGTTGAGGCAGATGAGCAGAAAGATGGCAGCCCTTGTGGCGTTTGCCGTCGTGACCGGGTGCAGTTCCGGGTCCGCGACGTTATCCACCAGTTCCCTGGACAATGCGTGCAGCATCGCGGCAGAAAGGCCGAGCTACTTGCGCGCCATGCAGGCCAGCGAACGCAAATGGGGTGTTCCGGTCGCCGTTCAAATGGCGGTGATCTATCAGGAAAGCAAGTTCGTCCCCAACGCCAAGACACCGCGAACCAAGATCCTGGGCGTGATCCCCGGAAAGCGCGTCAGCAGCGCCAAGGGTTTCAGTCAGGCGATCGACGGCACATGGGATGATTATCGCAACGCCACGGGCAACCGGCTAGCCAGCCGGTCGAACATCCATGACGCGACCGACTTCATGGGCTGGTACATGGCGACGTCCCGCGAAAGGCTGGGGCTTTCGACCAGCGATGCGCGAAATCAGTATCTGGCCTATCACGAAGGGCGCGGCGGATATTCGAAGGGCACGCATAATTCCAAGGGTTGGCTTCTGGGCGTCGCATCCGATGTCGAAGCGCGCGCGGTTGTCTATGACCGTCAATTAACGAGTTGCGGCCTGACCTGATCCGGCGGGGTGGCTTAGTCGAAGCCGCGTTCTTCGAGCACCCGCGCTAGGTCAAAAAATCGTGCGGGTATCCGCATGCCGGTTTCCAGCTCTTCCAGAACCACGCTGGTCTGCGCGCCCGACCCGTCCACCAGCGTCCAGCCGCGCAGGCTGGGACCTTTCGCGAAATAGATACGCAGCGATCCGTATTCGGGATGCTCGGGGTCCTGTGCCGTCACGACGGTGTCGTTGCCCACCTCTTCATGGCCTACGACCAGCCGTTCGCGGGTCAGGTCGACATCGCTTTGCAGGATCAACTTCAGCGGCGTGTTGGCCAACTGGAATTTCTGCGGCGGCTCGTTCGAATTTGCATCGAACACCGCAACCAGCCCCTGACCTGCGATGACAAGGCTTTCATCCGGCGCATCATATTCGAAACGGATCCGCCCCGGACGTAACATCTGCAGATTGCCCGCAGACCGCGATCCATCATCGTTCAGCTGTGTAAATCGCGCCTCGGCCGTGGTCAGGCTGTTCAAATAGTCCGAAATCGCCGAAAGGCTCAGCTTTTCGGCCTGTGCTGGCAGCGCCAGCAGGGTCAAAACCAGCGCAAGGATCGGACGGGCGTTCATGGTCATGGCCTTCACATAGGATCGCAGGCGCGGGTTTGCACCCGGCCCTTGCCCTATATAGGCGCGCATCCGCCAGTCGCGCGATAGCGCCCGCCGGTTATCCGATATCACGCCTGTTCCGGCACCAAAATGTCGCGCTTGCCGACATGGTTGGCCGCACTGACCAACCCGTTATCTTCCATCTGCTCAACCAGCCGCGCGGCCTTGTTGTAGCCGATGGCCAGTTTGCGCTGAATGTAGCTGGTCGAACATTTGCGATCCTGAATGACGATCTGAACCGCCTGATCGTAAAGCGCATCTTCGCCATCGGTGTTGCCGCCCAGGCCAAGCACCAGATCAATATCCGAGGCACTGTCATCGTCGGGCCCATCCACGACACTGCCGACATATTCGGGCGGGCCATAGGCTTTCAGATGGTTGACGACTTCCTCAACTTCTTCATCGGCCACGAAAGGCCCATGAACGCGCGTGATCTTCGCGCCGCCCGCCATGTAGAGCATGTCGCCCATGCCCAAGAGCTGTTCGGCCCCCTGTTCGCCCAGGATCGTGCGGCTGTCGACTTTTGAAGTAACCTGAAACGAAATCCGGGTCGGGAAGTTGGCTTTGATCGTGCCGGTGATGACGTCGACCGACGGGCGCTGCGTGGCCATGATCAGGTGAATGCCGGACGCCCGTGCCATCTGCGCCAGACGTTGGATGCAGGCTTCGATCTCCTTGCCTGCCACCATCATGAGGTCTGCCATTTCGTCGACAATGACGACGATATAGGGCAGCTTTTCGGGCATCAGTTCTTCGGTTTCGAATACCGGGTCACCGGTTTCATCGTCAAACCCGGTCTGCACGGTACGGCTGAACATCTCGCCCTTGGCAAGCGCATCGGCGACACGGCCATTGTAGCCTTCGATGTTGCGAACGCCCATCTTGGACATCTTGCGATAGCGTTCTTCCATTTCGCCGACAGCCCATTTCAGGGCGACGACCGCCTTCTTGGGGTCCGTTACAACGGGCGACAGAAGATGCGGAATGCCATCGTAGACGGACAGTTCCAACATCTTCGGATCGATCATGATCAGGCGGCAATCTTCCGGGGTCAGACGGTACAAAAGCGACAGGATCATCGTGTTGATTGCCACGGACTTGCCCGACCCGGTGGTCCCCGCGATCAGCAAATGCGGCATACGGGCGAGGTTCGCCACAACCGGATCACCACCGATATCCTTGCCCAAAGCCAGCGGCAACGCCATGTGCGTATCGCCAAAATCGCGGGCTGCCAGAATCTCGCGCAGCAACACCTTTTCGCGGGTGTCGTTGGGCAATTCGATCCCGATCACCGATCGGCCCGGTACCGTCGACACGCGTGCCGACAGCGCAGACATTGACCGCGCGATGTCATCAGCCAGACCGATGACGCGCGACGCTTTCAGGCCCGGCGCGGGTTCCAGTTCATACATGGTCACGACCGGACCGGGGCGTACGCTGACGATCTCGCCCTTGACGCCGTAGTCGTCCAGCACGCTTTCCAGCATCCGCGCGTTTTCTTCCAACGCCTCGTCCGAAAGGTGCAGGCGTGGGACGTTGACCGGGTTGGACAACAGGCCCAGCGGCGGGATGGCATAGTCGCGCGCCTCGGATGCTTCGAACAGCGATGGCTGTGCTTCGGCCTGTGCGGCGCGCGACGGGCTGGCGGGCTTGCGGGTGGTGTGCTGCACGACCTTTTTGGGATCGGGTTGCACGATACGGGCAGCCGGGGCCGAAACCGGTTCCGGTTCCGCGATCGGCGCGGTGGTGGCCCGCGCTTGAACCGCCGCCGTTACCTTGTCGGACACGCGTTCCACGGGCGGTTCGACACGCGCCAGATGCGGGTCGATTTCCATCACCCGCTTGGAGGTGACCCGTTTCTTGATGGCCTCGGAAATCATCGCGCTGATCGCCGGGTCGCCGCCCAGGTCATGCGCGTGATCCAGTGCGGCGATGTCCGGGGCACTGCCGCGCCCAAACAGGCGAGACATCAGGCCCGGTTTTTCAACCTCGAACTCGATTGCGTCTTCGATCGGCGGCTCCACGGTCATCACCGGGGCACGGCGCACCCGCGCCGGTTCGTCCCGTTTCGCAGGTGCATTTGTAAAAGCTACGCGTTTGCCGCGTGCCCAGACGTATCCATAGAACATGCCCCGTCCCAAGGATTTCAAACCCGCTACGGCCAGTGCGTAAAGCATGACAAGGCCCACCAGCATCCAACGCCCGATGCGCAGAATCTCGGCCTTGGTAAATCCCAGAACAAACCCGGCCATGGCCAGCAGCCCAACCGCCAGCAGCGCCGCCAGAGCCTTCAGCCCCAAACCCGGATCGACCGGCAGCACGCCGAGCACCGCGCCCAAAACCGTATCGCCGAACAACCCGCCCAGCCCGAAGGAATGCGACCACCCCGCGCCCGGCGCGTGGGTCGAGGCATAGACCGATGCCAGAGCCACGGCGATCGGCGCAAAGATTACCCGTGGCAGGGCGTGGTCGATGCCCTGATGGGCGATGAACCGGACACCCCAGACCATGCTGATTGCGGCAATCCCATAGGCGCCAAGACCCGCAACCACCATCAAAGGCGATGCCAACGAGGCGCCCAGACCGCCCAGCCAGTTCTGAACCGGTGCGTCGGTGGCTGACAGCCAGCTTGGGTCACTTGGCGAATAGGACCACAGCATCATCAAGACCAGCAGACCCGTCACAAACAGCCCGATCCCGATCAGCTCCTTGCCACGCCGTTCCAGCAAGGCCTGGGTTTCGCTGTCAAACAGGGGATCGCGGCCCTGTGCCTGATAAGATGCCATGTCAATTACCCTCGATCATACAGGCAGTCGCGCAGCTCGATCAGCCCGCGCTGCAACTCTTGTTTTGGGGCGACCATCGCCACCCGGATATATCCCGCGCCCGGATTGATCCCGTTCACGTCGCGCGACAGATAAGCCCCCGGCAAAACGCGGATGCCCTTTTCTTTCCACAGCCGCAGGGCCGCGTCCTCGCTGTCCTGCACGGCCAGCCACAGGAAAAACCCCGCGCTTGGCAGGGTCAGGCCCTGCACGTCGCCCAGCACCTCGCGCGCCAGACTGTATTTGTCGATGTAAAGCGCACGGTTCTGGACGACATGCGTCTCGTCCGCCCACAGGCGTTCGGCAACCTTCTGCAACGGCAGCGGGATCGGCGCACCGCCATTTTCGCGGACTTGCCGGATCGCGGCGATGGATTTTGGCCCGCCCGCCACCAGTCCCACGCGCAGCCCCGGCATGTTGGACCTTTTGGACAGGGAATTGAACACCACGACACGCTCGGGATCTGCGCCCAGTTCTGCCGCCACGGCCAGCGCCGAAGGCGGCGCATCCCCTTCGTAGATTTCAGAATAGCATTCATCGGCAAAAACCTGGAAATCATGCTTTTCCGCCAGCCGGATCAGCCTTTCCAGATACGCCCTATCGGCAACCGCGCCCTGCGGGTTGGACGGCGAACAGATAAAGGCTGCACAGGCCCGGTCCAATGTCGTCGGCTCGACGCTGTCATACTCGGGCAAGAAACCGGTTTGTGCCGTCGCCGCCACGTAAACGGGTTCGGCGCCAACAGATGCCGGGCCGATGGAATAGGCCTGGTAAAACGGGTTTGGAAACATCACCACCGGCGTCTTGCCGGCCTTGCGTTCCGGCATCAACGCCAGCGCTGCGGTCAAGAAGCCTTCTCGGCTGCCATTCAGCGCCATGAACTGCGCCGTCGGCAGCCGCAGCCCGTGGCGGCGATGATACCAGTCGGCCATGGCGACCAGCAATTCGTCTGTTCCGGGGTTCGGCGGATACTTGGAAAACCCATCCAGGTTTTCGGCAATCACCTGACCCACCCATTCGGGAAACGGGTGGCGGGGTTCGCCGATGGACAAATGCAGCGGCTCGGCGCCCGGCGCATGGGCGTCAAGCAGGCTCCGCAGACGCGGAAACACGTATTCTGGCAGGTTCGCAAACCGCTCCGGAAACGCCATCATTGCCTCAACTGCCGGGGTCGTTTCGCCCCGTTTGCAGCGACAATAGCGACCACGGACTCCGCGGTCCAGAAAAAGCCCCTGAAAACTGCGATTTTCCCAAGGATTTGTGTGGCTTTTAGGCCAAAGCTCTTTCCGCAGCGGCCCCAATGCGCAGCAGTTGCGCTTCGCCGCCCGCGCGCCCCAATATCTGGATACCGACAGACGGCACACCCGTGGGCAGCGAAAGTGCCGCAAGCCCCATCAGGTTGCCAATCCGCGTGTTGCGCAAAGCCGCCAGGTTCTGGCTTACATAATAGTCATGGTCGCTGGCCAGCCGGTCCAGGTTGGGCGGAATTATCGGCGATGTCGGCGTCAGTACCGCGTCAAAGCCTGCCACGGCGCCGGCCCATTCGGTCCGCGCGATGTCCAGTGCATCCCACGCTGCCACGTAGTCTGGCCCGGACACGTCATCGCCGGCGCGGAACCGCCCAAGTATTTCGCCGAACATCTTGTCGGGCGCCGCCTCGATCACATCGCGCCACTGCGCATAGGCTTCAGCTGTAAAAAGCGCCGCTGACAGATCCATTGCGCCAGTCAGCACCGGCACCGTGCCACGCACTATTTCTGCCCCGCCGGCGTTCAGCCGTTCGACGGCCGACGTGAACCCCGCCGCAACCTCGGGCGCCAACCCGTCCAGCGCGACATTTTCCAGCACCAGGAACCGCATCCCCGACAGGTCCGCGCCAAACAGATCAGGTGCCCGCCCGCCTTCCATCGCCGCCAACAGGTGGCCCGCATCCGCAACCGACCGGCAAAGCGGCCCCACCGTATCGAACCGCAGGCACAGCGGCACGACGCCATCCAGTGACAACCGCCCGTGCGTTGTTTTCAAGCCCACAAGGTCATTCCACCCAGACGGAATACGCACCGACCCGCCCGTATCCGACCCGATCCCCGCCGCCGCCAGCCCAAAGGCCACGGACGCCGCCGCCCCCGATGACGATCCGCCCGGAATGGCATCGGGGTCGTTCACGCACGGCGGCGTTTCAGTCACCGGGTTATAGCCCAGCCCCGAAAAGGCCAGTTCCGACATATGTGTCTTGCCCAGACAGACCAGCCCCGCCCGCGTGGCATTGGCCAGCACCCGCGCATCCGCATCCGGCACACGGCCCGCCAACAGGGCAGAACCGGCCTCGGTCGCCACGCCTGCCGTGTCGAACAGGTCCTTCCAACTGATCGGAACACCATCCAGCGCCGACCGCCGCAGCCCCAGCCGCGCGCGTTCGGCGGCGGCGTCGGCCTCGGCCCGGGCACGCGCGGGGGTCGTGCGCGCATAGATGCGGTCGGTCAGGTCGTGATCTGCGATCTCGGCCAGATAGGCCTCGGTCAATTCGCGCGGGTCGATGCGACCTGCCTCGATCCCGTCGCCCAATTCTGTGGCCGTGGCCCATAACCATTTGTCAGACATGGCACCCCCTGCTTACCCAATGACGCTAGCGGCAATACGCGGCATGGACAATCCCGCCCCTTGCCGCCTATCAGGGGCCATGACGGATCGCACCGATATCGTGATTGCAGGCGGCGGGCTGAACGGCACCGCATTGGCATTGGCGCTGGCCGATTGCGGGCTTGCGGTGACCTTGGTCGACCCCGTGCCACGCGCGGTGCACGAAGATGACAGGTTCGACGGGCGCGGCTATGCGCTGGCGCTAACGTCGCAACGCCTTTTGTCGGCGCTCGGCGTCTGGCCGTCCTTGGCAGAACACGCGCAGCCCATGCTGGAAATCAAGGTTTCAGACGGCCGGCCTGGCGAAGGCCCGGCGCCGTTCTTCCTTGAATTTGATCACGCGGAAATCGAAGAAGGCCCCATGGGCTACATGGTCGAAGACCGCTTCCTGCGGCGCGCACTGCTGTCGGCTTGCGATGCCCATCCGCTGGTTGAAACG
>JBNKYL010000086.1:0-6235 GCA_050300875.1 Paracoccaceae bacterium | reverse complement strand
CGATCCGCGCCGTACGGTGGCTGATGCGGGCGGCAAAGGGGTGTGTGGCATCGATGATGCGGGTGATGGCGTTGTCGCGCAGGAATTTGCGACATTCCTCTTCCCCTCCGAACCCGCCCACGCGCACACGGCCCGGCAGGTCGGCGCGTGCGCGCGTCGCGCCTGCCAACGAGGTGATGCTGTCCACCCCGCGTTCCACCAGCGCCTGCGCCAGCGCCCGGCCTTCGCCCGTGCCGCCCAACAGCAGGATCGTCATGGCCCCGCCTGCCCGACGATCCGCCCTACCCGGTCGATCACCACGCAATCGACGCGGGTTTGCGTCAGCTTGTCCTGCGCGACGGATTGCGCGGCTGCTGCGACCTTTTCGGCCAGCTTCGGCCCCACCATTTCGAAGGCTTCCAACGCCGTGCCTGCCCCGGCCACGCGCGGATCGCCCGCCAGATCGGCCAGCACCGCGAAATCCACCTGGCTGCGCCCTGAATGCAGGTCCATCGCGCCCTGTCCAAGCTTGGACATCTTGCCGATGCCCCCGCCGATGGTCAGCCGTTCGACCGGGTGGCGGGCGAGATATTTCAGCATCCCGCCGACGAAATCGCCCATATCCAGCATTGCCGCATCATCCAGCCCGTAAAGCGCCTGAACCGTTTGTTCGCTGGTTGCCCCCGTGCAGCCCGCCACATGGGTCAGGCCGCTGGCGCGCGCCACGTCGATGCCGCGATGGATGGACGCGATCCAGGCCGCACAGGAAAACGGCCGCACGATGCCGGTCGTGCCCAGCACCGACAGCCCGCCCTTGATGCCAAGGCGCGGGTTCCAGGTCTTGGCGGCCAATGCCTCGCCACCGGGGATCGACACCGTGATCTCGATATCCGCTTCGCGCGCGTATTCAGCCGCAGCGGCCGCGACCTCGTCCGTCATCATCTGACGCGGCACAGGGTTGATCGCGGGTTCGCCCACCGCCACGGGCAGGCCCGGTTTGGTCACCATGCCCACGCCCTCGCCCGCGCGAAACGTCACGCCGCCGCCGGATGCCGCCACGCGCACGATGACCAGCGCGCCATTGGTCACATCCGGATCGTCGCCTGCATCCTTGATGATCCCCGCCTCGGCCCAGCCATCGCCCTGCGCCCGATGGGCCACGGCAAATTCAGGGGTCTGCCCGCGCGGCAGGCGGATGGTCACATGGTCCGGCACCCGTCCGCCCCACAGACCCACCAAAGCCGCGCGGGTGGCGGCGGTGGCACAGGCGCCGGTGGTGAAACCAGTACGCAGTTTGGGCGTGTCCTTCGTCATTGCGGGCACTCTAGGCAGGGCCGCGCGCTTGCGAAAGCCGCTTTTCGCGGCGTGGACGATGCGCCATAAGCGCAGGCGATGAAATGCAAGGGCCTGATTATCGCCGCGCCCGGTTCTGGCAGCGGCAAGACCGTGGTGACGCTGGGGATCCTGCGCGCGCTGGCGGCATCCGGCATCGACGTGCGTGGCGCGAAATCGGGGCCGGACTATATCGACCCCCGCTTTCACGAAGCCGCCACCGGCCGCGACGCGATGAACCTGGATGCCTGGGCGATGACCGAGGCGCGTATCCGGTCACTGGCCGCCGGCCGCGAGCTGCTGATCGTCGAAGGCGCGATGGGCCTGTTCGATGGCGCGCCGCCCGAGGGCCGGGGATCGGTCGCCGATCTGGCGCGGATGCTGGGCCTGCCGGTGGTGCTGGTGGTCGATGCCTCCCACATGGCGCAATCGGTGGCCCCGCTGGTGGCTGGCTTCGCAGGACACGACCCGGCGGTGCGCGTGGCGGGCATCATCCTGAACCGCGTCGGATCGCCCCGCCATGACGCCATGCTGCGCCGCGCGTTGGGCGACACCATCCCGGTGCTGGGCACAATCTATCGCGACCCGGCCCTGACCCTGCCCGACCGCCACCTTGGCTTGGTGCAGGCGGGCGAACATCCCGACCTGACCGGCTTTCTCGACCGGGCGGGGGACATCATGTCGCGGGCGGTGGATTTGCCCGCGCTGACGGCGCTGGCGGGTGATTTCGAAGCCGCCGCGCTGACCAATCACAGCCAAACACGCGGCATCTTTCCGCAACGCGTCGCGATCGCCATGGACGCCGCGTTTTCCTTTTCCTACCGCCACCACCTGACGATGCTGGCCCATTCCGGCGCGACCATCCTGCCGTTTTCGCCTTTGGCCGATGATCCGGTGCCTGATGCCGACCGCATCGAGCTGCCCGGCGGCTACCCAGAACTGCACGCCGCGCGGATCGCGGCCAACTCCAGGTTCCTGGGTAGCCTGCGCGAGGCCGCGCAAAGCGCTGATATTTATGGGGAATGCGGGGGATACATGGTGTTGGGCGAAACCCTGACCGACGCAAGTGGCACCCGCCACAAGATGGCGGGGCTGCTGGGGCTGGACACCAGTTTCGAAACCCGCCGCCTGCATCTGGGCTATCGCGACCTGACCGCGCTGAATGGGCCGATGACCGGCCACTACGCGGGCCATGAATTTCACTACGCCACGACGCTGCGCGCCGAGGGCGCACCGCTTTTCACCGCGCGCGACGCCGAAGGCAACGATCTGCCTGATATGGGCTTGGTCGAAGGCCGCGTATCGGGGTCCTTCGCTCATGTCATCGACGTAAGGTAACCGGCCTTTTACGCTTTTCCTTCCCACGGGCAGGCGTTAGCACATCCTGACAGGCAAATGACCCCCGTGCAGGCATGACCGAACCAGCAGCGACCAAGCGCAATATCGCCATTCTGATCCTCGCCCAGGCGGTTTTGGGGGCACAGATGCCGATGATCTACACCATCGGCGGGCTGGCGGGCCAATCGCTGGCGTCCAATGCCTGTTTCGCAACGCTGCCGATATCCATGATCGTGCTGGCATCCATGTTGTCGGCCACGCCGATGTCAGCGATCATGCAACGCTTCGGGCGGCGCGTGGGTTTCTACGTCGGGGCCACCGGCGGCGCGCTTGGCGCGCTGGTGGGCGCCTGGGGGCTGTACACGAACAGCTTCACGATCTTCATGATCGGATCGTTGCTGACCGGCATCTATATGTCGGCGCAGGGGTTCTACCGCTTTGCCGCCGCCGATACGACAACCGGCGATTTGCAAGCCAAGGCCATTTCCTATGTCATGGCCGGTGGGCTCGCCTCGGCTATCATCGGCCCGCAACTGGTCAAGGTCACCTCTGGCGCGATGGTGGTGCCGTTTCTCGGCACGTATCTCGCCGTGGTGGCCATCAACCTGCTGTCCGTGCCGCTTTTCGCCTTTCTCGACATCCCCAAACCGGCAACCCCCGCGCATGACGCGCCCAGGGGCCGCAGCCGCTGGGAACTGATCCGCACGCCCGAAATCGCCGTGGCAATCATCGTGTCGATGGTCAGCTACGCGTTGATGAGCCTTGTGATGACCTCGACCCCGCTGGCCGTGGTGGGCTGCGGGTTCGAACAGGATGATGCGGCCAATATCGTGTCATCCCACGTCCTGGCGATGTTCGTGCCGTCCTTCTTTACCGGCCACCTGATCGCAAGGTTCGGCAGCCGCACGATCGCCGCGATCGGCCTGTTCATTCTGGCCGCCGCGGGCGTTGTGGCGCTGCAGGGGGTGGAACTGGAAAACTTCTACATCGCCCTGATCTTGCTGGGCATCGGCTGGAATTTCGGCTTCATCGGCGGCACGACGATGCTGACGGCGGCCCATGCGGTCGAGGAACGAGGCCGCGTGCAGGGCATGAACGACATGATCGTCTTCGGCTGCGTCACGATTGCCTCGTTGGCATCGGGCGGTTTGATGAACTGTTCAGGCGGCAATCCGGTCGATGGCTGGGCGGCGGTGAATTTGGCGATGGTGCCGTTTTTGACGCTGGCAGGGGCCGCGCTGATCTGGCTGGTCCTGCGCCCGGAAAACCCCGCCTACCGCACCTGAAGCGCTGGCTTTCGGAACAAAGCCGCCCTTGGCGAAAATTGTTTCTTGGGAAGCCCTTAAACCGAACCTTGCCCACACGTAAACTTGATGGTTACCGAAAAATCGGGCGATACCTGCGCCATGCCGAGGGAACGTACCGCGGCGGCGGGTTGGGGAATGCGCCTGGGGTGTCTGCTGTTGCAGCCCAAGTGTAGAACGCCGTTCGCATTGGCACCGAATATGCAGCGACCCGCCGTTGAGGGGTCTGGGCGTGGTTACAGGGAACGGCAGGCGGAAACGCCTGCCGTTTTCTGTTTCAGGCCCGGCGCAAGGCAGCGCGCCACAGCAGGCTGGCACGTTTGGAAAATTCGGACATGGACGGCCCGCCAGACAAACGCAGTTGCGGATCGCGCGCCAGCGCCCTGAACCGGCGTTCGGCCAGCCACCCGGCACGGGCCGCCGGGATCTGTTCGCGCAACAAGTCGCGCCGCATCGGGACCAGACGCGACAGTTCCATCGCCGCGACTTCGGCAATGCGCGCGTCGTCAATGTCAACCAGCACATGTTTGCCCGATGCGGCCATGCGCGGCTGGGCGATCAGGTAATTGGCCATGCCGGTGATCGCGCCATAGGTGCGGACCGCGTCCAGCGCACCGCCGGCACCCGTCACCGCCGCCGCCGCTGCCATCAGGTTTCCGGACGTATCGGCCACATAGCCCGCCGCCTGATCCCAGCCCTCGAGCGGATCGGTGGATAAATCAAGCCTGCGCGCCTGCACCAGCCTGGCCAAATCGTCCGCCGCATCGCGCGTCAGCACCTCTGCCAGGGGCGTTGCGACCTCGTGCGACCGCACGGGTTTGCCGGTGCGGTATTCGTCCAGCATATCGGCCCACCATTGCAGGCGAATCTCGCCGATCAGCGGTTCGGACACCACCCAGGGGGCGCGGCTGACCTCGACATTGAAGGCATAGACGGCAAACAGCGCAGGGCGCAGCGCCACGGGAGCCGCCATCGCGGCCAAAAACCGTTCCGGGTCGCCCTTGCGAACGATCTCGGCGCAGGCGGCAAAACTCATGTCGGCGTGCAGACCACCTGCAGATACCCGAAATCGCCCTGATTGGCGCGCCAGACGTCAATTTCGCGTTGTTCCTGATCCAGGACCACTTTCAGGTCGCTATCCGCGCCTTCGCGCAGCATGGCGATCCGGGCGGCGAGCGGCGTGTAATACTCCTCCCACGCCGCAGCCGGCAATTCACGCCCCGCGATGACCTTGTAATCGGCCTGCTTGACCTGATCGTAAACCTCGGCCTCATAGGGCATATGCCCGTAATCTTCCCACAGCGCCCGGCTGTCTTCGGATGGTTTGTTGGTCTTCCAGTATACCTGGCTGAACGCCACCGCGCCGCCGGGTTTCAGCGCATCGCGCCATTGCTTCAGCGCTACGGTGACGCCCAGGAAATAGACCGCACCGGCCGACCAGATCAGGTCATATGGCCCCTTGATCAGCGCGAAATTGTCGTGAAACAGCGTCAGGCGCGGTTCGTCGCCCAGCCGTTTCTGAAGTTCCATCAAGAACGGCGCATGGCTGTCAACCGCGTCAACCGTGCCATCGGGCACATATTCCAACAGTGCTTCGACATCCGCGCCCGCGCCGCAACCGGCATCGCAGATCGCGCCATCCTTGGGCAGGGTGACATGGCTCAAGGCCCAATCCAGGCTTTCGCGATCCCCCGGACCTTCGCGCAACAGGTCCGAATGGACGGTGAAAAACGGATTATCGGTCATGCAGCCCTTGCCTCGTCATGGATCAGTTTCCAGGTGATCGCGTCGATCAGCGCCTCGAACGAGGCATCCACTATATTGGGGCTAACGCCCACGGTTGACCAGCGACGCCCTGTCGCATCCATGAAATCTATGATGACGCGGGTCACGGCCTCGGTCCCGCCTTGCGTGATCCGCACCTTGAAGTCGGTCAGCTTGATGTCGTCGATCTGGCGCTGATAGGGGCCAAGATCGGCCTGCAAGGCCTGCCACAGCGCATTGACCGGCCCGTCATCCTGTTCTTCCTGCGGATGGTCATTCTTGAAATAGCCGGTGCGCACGGTGCCATCGGACAGGCGCAGCGTCACCACGGCCTCTGATTCCACGACCACATGGCCCATTGCATTGCGCCTGCGTTCGGAAATCACGCGGTAGCGTTCGACATCGAAGAACCGCGGCAACAGCCCCATTTCCCCCCGCGCCAGCAATTCGAACGACGCCTGCGCGGTGTCATAGGAATAGCCCGCCGCCTCGCGCGCCTTGATCTGGTCAAGGATCCG
>JBNKYL010000085.1:0-17804 GCA_050300875.1 Paracoccaceae bacterium | reverse complement strand
GGCGACCTGCGGCGGTTCTGGTATGGCAGTGAAACCGACAACCCGTGGCATCTGATTGATTTCAAACAACATCCCGATTGCTCAGTGATCCACGCACGGTTGAACACCAGCGGCGAAATCACCTTCAAGCTCTCTGCGCCGGGCCGCCACTTTGCCATGAACGCCATCGGCGTGTTGGCCGCGGTCGAGGCGCTGGGCGCCGATCCGATCATCGCCGCCCACGACCTTGCGCGCTGGGAGCCGCCCGAGGGCCGGGGCAAACGCGAAACGATCGTGCTCGACATCGTCCATGATGACCAGAGCTTTGACCTGATTGATGATGCCTTCAATGCCAACCCCGCATCCATGCAGGCCGCGTTGGAGGTTTTGGCCGCTTGCCGGCCCGTCGACGGTCAGGGCCGCGTCGCGCATGGGCGCCGTATCGCCATTCTGGGCGACATGCTTGAACTTGGAGCTGATGAGACCCGGATGCATGCCGGTTTGGCTGAACTCAAGCCAATGAAAACGCTGGACACGGTTCACACCGTTGGGCCGCGCATGGCAGCCCTGCATTCGGCGCTGAATGCCAAGCGGCAAGGGCGGCATTTCGTGACAGCAGAACAGGCATCTGCTGCGGCGCACGGGCTGGTGGATGCCGGCGACGTGGTTCTGATCAAAGGATCCAAAGGATCACGTGTCAGCCTTGTGGTTGACGCGCTCCGGAAACTGGGCCATCCGCTCAACCGCGACGAACAAGGGGACTGAAATTGCTATATTGGCTGACAAACCTGTCCGATGGCGGCGACTTCTTCAACCTTTTCCGCTACATAACCTTCCGCGCTGGTGGTGCCTTTTTCACCGCGTTGGTCTTCGGGTTCCTGTTCGGTCGCCCCCTGATCAACCTGTTGAAACGCAAGCAGGGCAAGGGTCAGCCGATCCGCGAAGATGGTCCGCAATCCCATATCCGCGAAAAGGCGGGCACGCCCACCATGGGCGGAGCACTGATCCTGGGCGCGATCATGACGTCGACCCTGCTTTGGGCGCGGCTCGACAATCCTTTCGTGTGGATCGTGCTGGGCGTCACATTCGGCTTCGGACTGATTGGTTTTGCCGATGACTACGCCAAGGTGTCCAAGGCGAACACCAGGGGCGTTTCCGGTAAGGTCCGGTTTTCGCTGGGCCTTTTGATTGCTGCCATCGCAAGTTATGCCGCCATGTCGGTGCATCCGACGGAACTTTCCGGACAATTGGCCTTGCCGGTGTTCAAGGATGTGCTCGTCAATCTTGGTTGGTTTTTCGTGCCTTTCGGCATGTTCATCATCGCCGGTGCAGCAAATTCTGTGAACCTGACGGACGGGCTGGACGGGTTGGCGATCATGCCATCCATGATCGCGGCGGGGTCATTGGGGATCATCGCGTATGCGGTCGGCCGGGTCGACTTCACCGAGTATCTGGACGTCCACTATGTGCCGGGCACCGGTGAAATCCTGATCTTCACTGCCGGACTGATCGGCGGCGGGTTGGGGTTCTTGTGGTACAACGCCCCGCCCGCGGCCGTGTTCATGGGCGACACCGGATCGTTGGCGCTGGGTGGCGCGCTGGGCGCGATTGCCGTTAGTACCAAGCACGAAATCGTTCTGGGCATCATTGGCGGGCTTTTCGTGGTCGAGGCGCTGTCCGTCATTATTCAGGTCGCCTATTTCAAACGCACCGGGCGGCGCGTTTTCCTGATGGCGCCGATCCATCATCATTTCGAACATCTGGGTTGGAAAGAACCGCAGATCGTCATCCGTTTCTGGATCATTTCCCTGATCCTCGCCCTGATTGGGCTGGCGACGCTTAAGATCCGATAGACCCGTGTCCTTTTCTTTCCCGTAGGTTAGCGCGGTGTCCACGCCTGGACATGCTTGTCGCCATGACTGCGCACCCCTTCCCAAGCCGATCCGGACGGGATAGGAAATCGCCAGAAAACGAGGTGCAGCGATGATCCCGGTCCGGGGCTATGAAAACCAGAAAGTCGCCGTGCTCGGCATGGGGCGGACCGGGCTGGCCACCGTTGCTGCGCTGGCCGCCGGCGGCGCCGAACCACTGGCATGGGATGACAACCCCGAGCCCCGCGCCAAGGCCGTGTCGGCGGGCGTGACAATGACCGACCTGACACGTGGCAATGCGTTGGATGGCGTGGCCGCGCTGGTCACAAGCCCGGGCATCCCACATCTTTACCCCGAACCGAACCCGATCATCGCCCGTGCGATGGCGGCTGGCATTCCCGTGGACAACGATATCGGGCTATTCTTTCGGTCCTTTGCCACACCGGATTGGGACTGGTTCGACGTCGCGCCCAAGGTGGTTGCGGTGACCGGATCGAACGGGAAGTCGACAACGTCGGCGCTGATCCATCACGTCCTGCGCGAAGCCGGGCGTCCCGCGCAGCTGGGCGGCAATATCGGCACCGCGGTATTGGGCCTGGACCCGGGCAGCGAAGGCGAGGTCGTGGTGCTTGAACTGTCATCCTATCAGACGGAACTGGCCCGCTCGTTGACGCCGGATGTGGCGGCTTTCATCAATATCAGCCCCGACCATCTGGATCGCCACGGTGGGCCGGGCGGCTATTTTGCCGCGAAGGCCCGGCTGTTCACGGCAGGCGGCCCGGACCGGGCAGTCATCGGTGTAGATGAACCCGAGGGCCGCTTCCTGGCGGCGCAACTGTCCGAGGCCCCGGAAGATGACCGCGTCATTCGTGTTTCGACCACGGGGAAGATCGCCCACGGCTGGTCTGTCACAACAAAAAAAGGTTTCTTGGCGGAAACCCGAAAGGGGCGTCAGGCAGCATCGGTCGATCTGCGCGGTCTGCCCGGGCTGGCGGGGGTTCACAACCACCAGAACGCGGCGGTGGCCTTTGCGGTCTGCAGGTCACTCGGACTGGCGCCGCGCCAGATCGAAGCCGGCTTTGCGACGTTTAAGGGCCTGGCCCATCGCACCCAGTTTCTGGGCGAAAAGAACGGGGTGCGATTTGTCAATGACAGCAAGGCCACCAACGTACAATCGGCGGCGGTTGCGCTGGCGGCGTTCCAACGGATCCGCTGGATCGCGGGCGGGCAGGGCAAGGAAGGTGGCATTGCCGGAATGGGCGATGTCCTGGGTCGCGTCGAGAAGGGATATTTCTACGGTGCATCGGCGCAGGAATTCGCCGGGCAGGTCGGGGATATGCCAGCCGAAGTATTGACCGATCTGGGCGCGGCATTTGCTGCGGCGTTGGCCGACGCCACGCCCGGCGAAACGATCCTTTTGGCGCCCGCAGCGGCCAGTTTCGACCAGTTCCGTGATTTTGAGCATCGCGGCGATGCGTTCGTGGCGCTGGTCGCGGCGCATCTGGCGCAGGCCTAGAATTCGATCACGCTGACTAGTTTCAGGCCAGAGCTGCCAGGCATTGTGTCGCCCAGCCGCATGGAGCGATAGGACCGGCGGTTGAGGAACTTGTCGACGGCTTCCTGATCTTTTTCAGTCAGACGTCTGCAATCGCCGGAGGTCCATCTTGCCCTTGTCCAGGGACCGCCAACGGCAGATGCGATCACGGCGGGAGATTTCACATCGCCATCGGCAATCTGTCCCTGACGTATCAAAGCCTGCAAGGTCTCGGTCGAGATATAGACACTTTCATCGAACGGCATGCCTGCCATTTTGGCTTCGTTCGAATTGGCATCGCCTGAACGGATGCAATCCTGTGCCACGAATAACCAGTCATGGACCATATAGGCAGGCGCATAGCCCCAAGGTTGGAGCCCTTTGAAGACCTGTGCTACGCGAGGGACCGAACCGCCATCGGTATACATGACGCCCGGGCTGATCGTGTTGTAGTCCGGATATGCCACGTTGCGGGTGAATGTCAGGCGATTGTCGGGATCGGGGATGTAAACGAACTTGCCATCGCCGTTCGTGCCGGTGCCGGGGCCCGTCCACATCAGAAACACCCGACCGGTAAATTCGCCATCCTGTCGGATACCCCATTGTGGGTCGGTGCAGGCGGGGATGAGAAGCAGGGACAGAATTGCGGTCAATATTCTGGGTAACATGGTTTGCCTCGAATAAAATGAACCAAACAGGGGCATCATAGCATAGAAAACCGGGTTCACGGCTGGATTTTGCCGTTTCGCAGGGCTGTTTTTCTGGATTGAGCGGCGCGAGTTTGATAGGTTTGCTCCAAGACCCGGGACAACCCGGGCGATCAAGGCAGTTTCAGGCGGTATATCCATGACGGAAATGGTCTATGGCGCATTGCCAGCGGGGCGGGGTGATCCCATTTTGCCGCGCTGGTGGCGCAGTGTGGACAAGGTGTCGATCCTGTGCGTTTTCGCATTGTTCGGGATTGGCATATTGCTGGGTCTGGCGGCATCGCCCCCTTTGGCCGAGCGCAATGGGCTGGCGGCATTTCACTATGTCGAGCGACAGGTGCTGTTCGGCGGCGTGGCTTTGACCGTGATGCTGTCCTTTACCCTGCTGACACCAAATCAGGTGCGCCGTTATGGCGTTATCGGGTTTCTGGCGGCCTTTGTCGCGTTGGCCTTCCTGCCGGTATTCGGCACGGATTTTGGCAAGGGCGCGACGCGGTGGTATTCACTCGGGTTCGGGTCGTTCCAGCCATCTGAATTTCTGAAACCGGGCTTCGTGGTCTTATGTGCCTGGTTGATGGCGGCGGCGCAGGAAGTCGCTGGACCGCCGGGGCGATTGTGGTCGTTCGGGCTGGCGGTAATCGTGGCGGCGATGCTGGCGCTGCAGCCGGATTTTGGGCAGGCAACGCTGTTTCTTTTCAGCTGGGGCGTCATGTATTTCGTGGGTGGCGCGTCCTTGTTGCTGTTGATCGTTCTGGGCGCAGTTGCGGTTGGGGCCGGGACGCTGGCTTATGGATCGTCGGAACATTTCGCGCGGCGGATTGATGGGTTCCTGAACCCCGAAATAGACCCGCGCACGCAGATCGGTTATGCCACGAACGCCATTCAGGAAGGCGGGTTTTTCGGGGTTGGCGTCGGCGAGGGTCAGGTGAAATGGTCGCTGCCTGATGCGCACACGGATTTCATCATAGCGGTGGCGGCGGAAGAATACGGGTTGATTCTGGTGCTGCTGATCCTGGCCCTTTACGTGATCGTCACGACGCGGTCGCTGACGCGATTGATGCGGGAACGTGATCCGTTCACGCGGCTGGCGGGGACCGGGCTGGTTTGTATCTTTGCCGTGCAAGCACTGATCAACACCGGCGTCGCGGTGCGCCTGTTGCCGGCCAAGGGGATGACCCTGCCGTTCGTGTCCTATGGCGGGTCTTCGGTAATTGCGGCGGGGATCATGACCGGGTTCCTGTTCGCGCTGACGCGGTCGCGCCCGCAAGGGGCGCTGACCGATCACCTGATCCGGCAAGGGCGCTAGATCATGACGCGCCAGCCCCTTTTGCTGATCGCGGCCGGGGGCACGGGCGGGCACATGTTTCCGGCGCAGGCGTTGTCCGAGGCCATGTTGCAACGCGGCTGGCGCGTGAAGCTGTCCACCGATGAACGCGGCGCGCGCTATACCGGCGGGTTTTCACATGCGGTCGAGGTCGAACAGCGCGCGAGCGCGACATTCGCGCGGGGCGGGGTGCTGGCCAAACTGGCGGTCCCGTTCCGGATCGCGGCGGGGACATTTGCGGCCATGGGCGGCATGATGCGGGACCGGCCCGATCTGGTGATCGGATTTGGGGGCTATCCGTCTATTCCGGCGCTGGCGGCGGCATGGGTATTGCGCAGGCCACGGATGATCCACGAACAAAACGGCGTGCTGGGGCGGGTCAATCAAGTCTTTGCCAAAAGGGTCAATGCGGTGGCGTGCGGGACGTGGCCAACGATCTTGCCCGGTGGCGTCGAGGGAGTTCACATCGGCAACCCGGTGCGGGCAGCTGTGCTGAAGCGGGCGGGTGCGCCCTATATCCCGCCGGGTGATCACCCGATGTCGATCCTTGTGACCGGCGGCAGCCAGGGCGCGCGCATCCTTTCGGACGTGGTGCCGCTGGCGCTGGCGTCATTGCCCGGTGATCTGAAGGAACGGATACGTGTCAGCCATCAGGCGCGCCCAGAGGATCTGGACCGGGTGACGGAATTTTATGCCAGGGCTGGCATTTCGGCGGATGTGCAAAGCTTTTTCACGGATATTCCTGCGCGTATGGCCGATGCGCAGTTGGTGATCATGCGATCAGGGGCTTCGACGGTGGCGGATGTCACCGCGATTGGCCGACCGTCCGTCGTGGTGCCCTTTGCAGGGGCAACGGGTGACCACCAGACCGCAAATGCGCGCGGGTTGGCGGAGGGGGATGCGGCGATCCTGATCCCAGAGTCCCGGCTTCGGGCGGATGTGCTAGCAGATCACGTCGCGTCCGTTCTGGACAATGAAGATGCGGCGGTGCAAATGGCGCACGCCGCTTTGGCGCTGGGACGACCGGAAGCGGCGGAACGTCTGGCGGATATGGTCGAAGAGCTGTCAGGTCAGGGTTCAAAAGGGGCAGGAAATGAGGGATGAGGTATTCATGAGCGCGGCGGCGACCAAACTGCCCACGGAAATGGGCCCCATCCATTTTGTCGGCATCGGCGGCATCGGCATGTCGGGAATTGCCGAAGTGTTGCTGAACCACGGCTATCAAGTGCAGGGGTCCGACCTGAAAGCGACCAAGATCACCGACCGGCTGGCCGCCAAGGGCGCACGCATCTTCGAAGGTCAGAGGGCGGAAAACCTGGACGGGGCCGAAGTCATCGTGATTTCCAGCGCGATCAAGCCGGGTAACCCGGAACTGGACGCAGCGCGCGCGGCGGGCCTGCCGGTGGTGCGGCGGGCAGAGATGCTGGCCGAACTGATGCGGCTGAAATCCAATATTGCCGTGGCAGGCACGCATGGGAAGACCACGACCACCACCCTGGTGGCCGAATTGCTGGTGGGCGGCGGGATTGACCCCACGGTCATCAATGGCGGGATCATCCATGCCTATGGGTCCAATGCCCGCATGGGGCAGGGCGAATGGATGGTGGTTGAGGCCGACGAAAGCGACGGCACGTTCAACCGGCTGCCCGCGACCATCGCCATCGTCACCAATATCGACCCCGAGCATATGGAACATTGGGGCACGATCGAAAACCTGCGGCGCGGGTTTTACGATTTCGTGTCCAACATCCCGTTTTACGGGCTGGCGGTGTGCTGCACCGATCACCCGGAGGTGCAGGCGCTGGTGGGCAAAATCACCGACCGTCGTGTAGTGACCTATGGGTTCAATTCGCAAGCCGATGTGAGAGCCGTGGGTCTGCGATATGAAAAGGGCGTGGCGCATTTCGATATTGCGTTGGGTCACGAGGATATGGTGATCGAGGGATGTACCCTGCCGATGCCGGGCGATCACAACGTGTCCAACGCCTTGGCCGCCGTGGCGGTGGCGCGGCATCTTGGGATGAAGGCGTCCGAAATTCGCGCGGCTCTGGCAAGTTTTGGCGGGGTCAATCGGCGGTTCACCAAGGTGGGCGAAGTGAACGGGGTGCCGATTATCGATGATTACGGCCACCATCCGGTTGAAATCGCAGCCGTTCTGAAGGCTGCGCGGCAGGCGGCGACGGGCCGGGTTATTGCCGTGCATCAGCCGCATCGTTATTCGCGGCTTTCCAGCCTGTTCGAACAGTTCTGTAGCTGTTTCAACGAGGCGGATGTGGTCGGCATCGCGGAGGTCTACGCGGCGGGTGAAGACCCGATACCCGGCGCAAGCCGTGACGATCTGGTGGCGGGGCTGATTGCCCACGGGCATCGTCATGCGCTGGCGGTAAAAGAACAGGATGACCTGACGCGGCTGTTCCGGGACGAAACGAAACCTGGCGATATCTTTGTCTGCCTTGGTGCGGGCACGATCAGCGCCTGGGCGCAGGAATTGCCGGACCGGTTGAAAGGCTGAGGGCCGACCAGCCCGGAGGGGCCAATGAGTGAGGGGCTGCAAAAACGGATCGGGCTGGGCCTGCTGACTGCCTATGGCGTGGGTGTCATGGTGGGCGCGGGCATCTACGTGCTGGTTGGGCTCGCCGCGGGGCAAGCGGGCATCTGGGCGCCGGTGTCGTTCTTGCTGGCGGGGCTGGTGGCGGTTCCGACGGCGTTGAGTTTTTCGGAATTGTCCGCGCGCATCCCTGAAGCGGCTGGCGACAGCGCCTTTGTCGAACTTGGGTTAGGTGCGCACTGGCTGGCCGTATTGGTGGGCATGATCAACATCGTTGCAGGCATTATCGCTTCGGCCGCGATCCTGCGCGGCGGGGTAGGGTATCTGGTGACGTTCACCGACATCCCTTTTGAATATGCGATTGCCGGGCTAGGTGCGGCACTGACGCTGATTGCGATTATCGGAGTACTGGAAAGCCTGTCTTTCGCGGCAATCCTGACCTTGGTCGAGGTTGCGGGGCTTTGCCTGGTCATCTGGGCCGGGTTTTCGGCGCCGCCGGTGGCGGAATGGGTCAATCCGCCCGCCATCGAGTGGTCAGGCGTGCTGGCAGCGTCGATTTTCGCGTTCTTCGCCTTTATCGGGTTCGATGACATGGTGAACGTGGCCGAAGAGGCGCGCAATCCGGCGCGCAACATGCCACGGTCGATCCTGCTGGCGCTGTTCATCACGGCGGGACTTTATGCGCTTGTGTCAATGGCCGCCGTTCGCGCGGTTCCGCGCGAGGTGCTTGGCGGGTCAGAACAGCCGCTTGCGTTGGTCTGGGTTGCGGGAACCGGGCAAAGCGCCGTGTTTCTGTCGGCCATCGCGGTGGCGGCGGCGCTTAACGGGGTTCTCGCCCAGATCGTCATGGCGTCGCGGGTGCTGTTCGGGCTGGGGCGGCGGTCGGATTGGCTGGCGGTGTTCTACAAGGCACATCCGAGGTTCGGGACCCCAGTTCTGGCCACGTCGCTGGTGGGCGTGGTCGTGATCGGGGCGGCGATGACATTGCCTGTCGCTGTTCTGGCCGAATACACGACACTGGCGCTTTTGGTGGTGTTTTCCATCGTCAATTCGTCGCTTATCGCCTTGAAACGAAAGGGCGAGCCGACGCCCTTCGATGTGCCCGCATTCGTACCTTGGCTGGGGATCGCAGGATGCCTGGCGATGTTCGCGGCGAATTTTGCGGGGTAGGACATGACCACGTCACTGATCGTTGGGCTTGTCTGGGTTCTGGTGGGCGCCTTTACGGCCATGTTGCCGATGCGTCATCAGAAATGGACGGGCTTGCCATTGCTTTTGGCCGCACCGGTTCTGATCGTCTTGATCGGAATAGATTATGGCTGGTGGGCGGCCGGTATCGCGTCATTTGCCTTTTTGTCCATGTTCCAACACCCATTGCGGTACCTATGGAAACGTGCGCGCGGGCAAAAGGTGGAACTGCCGCCTGAACTGCGGCAGAAACGACTATGATGAGTATGCCCATGATACTGGCCCTTGTCTGGCTGGTGGCTGGAAATGTCGCGGCGATGTTTCCGTCCAGTCGGTCACACTGGCCCTCCGCCTATGGCCTGATGGCGTTGGGATTGCCTTTGCTGGTCTGGCTCTGGCAGGTCGATGGATGGTTTTGGGCGCTAATGTTCCTGATCGCCGCGGGTTCGGTTTTGCGCTGGCCGGTCCGGTATGCGTGGCGTTGGGTCAAAAGAATGACGGGGCGAACAACATGATTTCTGTGTCCTACGGGTTGATGGCGATCATGGTCGCTCTGCTGATAATTTCGCTTCTGGCCGCCCGGTGGCTTGTCGATCGTGGCGCCAGTTGGGCGAGCCTGACATTGATCGCGGCAGTCACGGGTTGGGTCCTGTTCCATAGGCATATCGTCCAGGGCGCACATGATGAATGGGTCGCGGCTTGGCGCCTGCTGACAAGCGTAATCTTCTTTGCGCCGCTGTTGCTGGGGCTTGTCGTCGGACACCTGTGGGGCCGGGTCAGGGCATTGAGATGACCGATCTGCCGGAAGTGCGGGGAACGTTGACGGCGAACAGGCCCTTGGCAGACCTGACGTGGATGCGCGTGGGCGGGCCGGCGGATTGGCTATTCCAGCCCGCCGATGTCGGCGATCTTTCGCAATTCCTTGCGGCCCTGGATCCAGCCATACCGGTGTTTCCCATGGGGGTCGGGTCGAATCTGATCGTGCGCGATGGCGGCATTCGCGGGGTGGTCGTGCGGCTGGGGCGCGGATTCAATTCCATCGAGGTGGACGGGGCGCGTGTTATAGCCGGGGCTGCGGCGTTGGATGCACATGTGGCGCGGCGGGCTGCCGAGTCCGGTGTTGACCTGACCTTTCTGCGCACCATTCCGGGGGCCGTAGGTGGGGCCGTGCGGATGAATGCGGGCTGCTATGGGTCCTATGTCGCCGACCATTTCGTTGAGGGACAGGCCATCACGCGCGGTGGCGAGCGCGTGACCTTGACGCCGGACGATCTGAATTTTGGCTACAGATCAACGGATTGGCCCGACGGTCACGTACTGGTTTCGGCCACGTTCGAGGGCGCGTCGGGCGATCCCGAAGCACTGGCCGCCAAGATGGATGATCAACTGGCGCGGCGCGATGCAACGCAACCGACCAAGGATCGCACGGCTGGGTCCACCTTCAGAAACCCGGCGGGGTATTCCAGCACCGGTCAAGCCGATGACAGCCATGAGCTGAAGGCCTGGAAAGTCATCGAAGATGCCGGTTTGCGCGGGTTTTCGATAGGTGGCGCTCAGATGAATCCGAAGCACCCGAATTTCCTGACCAATACCGGCCACGCCACGGCGAAAGAGCTGGAAGAATTGGGTGAGGAAGTCCGAAAAAGGGTTTTCACCAACAGTGGAATCCAGCTAGAGTGGGAAATTATGCGGGTCGGTGAGGCAGACCCGTCAGACTAAGCAAAAAAATCGGGCGGAAACAGCCCGTGGCATACAGGCAAAAGGCACGATCAGGGGCATGTCGAGCAGGGCAACCCCGACAGTGGCGGTATTGATGGGCGGCATCTCGGCTGAGCGCGAGGTATCGCTGAGTTCTGGGCGCGAATGCGCCATCGCCCTTCGGGAGGCAGGATACAAGGTCATTGAGCTGGACGCGGGTCCGGACCTTGCCGTGCGCCTTGGTGATCTGAAACCGGACGTGGCATTCAATGCCTTGCATGGCCGCTGGGGTGAAGACGGCTGCGTGCAGGGGATGCTGGAATGGCTGCAAATCCCCTATACGCATTCGGGCGTGTTGGCATCGGCTTTGGCGATGGACAAGGAGCGGTCCAAGGCGGTGTTTCGGGCCGAAGGTTTGCCGGTGGTGGCATCCGTTCTGGCGCGCCGGGATCAAGTGGAGGCTGCGCATGTGATGACGCCACCCTATGTGGTCAAACCCTATAACGAAGGGTCGTCGGTGGGGGTCTATATCGTGGGTGAAAACCCGAACGGGCCCCCGCAACTGGCACGCGAAATGCCCGAAACGGTGATGGTCGAAACTTATGTGCCGGGGCGCGAACTGACAACGACGGTGATGGGTGACCGGGCGCTGGGCGTCACGGACATCATCACCGATGGCTGGTACGATTATCACGCCAAGTATGCTGCGGGCGGATCGCGCCACGAGGTCCCGGCCAATGTGCCGGATGAGATCACAGAAGCCTGCCTGGACTATGCCCTGCGCGCGCATCGCGCTTTGGGTTGCCGCGGTGTTAGTCGCACAGATTTCAGGTGGGATGAGGAACGCGGGCCAAGTGGCTTGATTTTGCTGGAAACGAACACCCAGCCGGGCATGACACCCACATCGCTGAGCCCCGAACAGGCGGCGCATTGCGGGATATCCTTCCCCGAGTTTTGCGCCTGGATGGTGGAGGACGCTTCATGGCCGAGGTGACGCGGTTCCACGCCGATCCGGCGCCTTCGCGGCTGCGCTACAGGATGCAGCGGCTGTGGCTGACGCCGCTTTTCCGATTCGTTGTTCGATTTGTGCTGCCATTGGGCCTGATTGGAGCCGCGGTGGCTGCATTCTGGTCGGTTCCGGACAATCGGTACGCCGTTCAAAGCTGGGTCGCGGACACAAGGCGCGCGGTCGAAGAGCGCCCGGAATTCATGGTTCACGCGATGGCGATTGACGGTGCGTCCAAGACGATCGCCGAAGATATCCGCGAGATTGTACCGGTCGATTTTCCGATTTCATCCTTCGACCTGGATCTGGACGGTATGAAGGACCGGATCGCAGAATTGGATGCCGTGGCGCGGGTCGATGTCCGGGTTAGACAGGGCAATATTCTGCAGGTCGATATCGTCGAACGCGAACCTTCTGTCGTCTGGAGGGTCGGCACCGACTTGGAGCTTTTGGATCACGACGGACATCGGGTTGCGGCGATGGCTTCGCGCCTGGACCGGCCTGATCTGCCGTTGCTGGCGGGAACCGGAGCCGAACGTGCTGTGCCCGAGGCGATGGCGCTTTTGGCGGCCGTGGACCCGGTGGCGTCGCGTGTGCGTGGGCTGGTGCGCGTGGGTGAGCGGCGCTGGGACGTCGTGCTGGATCGTGGGCAGCGCATCATGTTGCCGGAAGCCCATGCGCTGGAAGCTTTGGAACAGGTCATGGCGTTGCACGTCGGGCAGGATTTGCTGGATCGTGATGTGGCGATTGTCGATTTCCGGGTGCCCGCGCGCCCGGTTTTGCGCCTGAACGACGGCGCAGGTGAGGATTTGGAGGGGCAGGACAAATGATGGATCTTTATGCGTCCCAACGTGCAATGCGGGCGATGCGGCGGAGCGCGATGCAACGCGGCGTTGTCGCGGTTCTCGACATAGGCACGTCCAAGATCGCCTGCCTGATCCTGCGGTTCGACGGGCTGGAACGGATCAGTTCCGTTGATGGTGTCGGGTCGCTGGCCGGGCAGTCGATGTTTCGGGTGCTGGGCGCCGCAACGACACGTTCGCGTGGCGTGAAATTCGGTGAAATTGACGCCATGCAGGAAACCGAACGAGCGATCCGCACTGCGGTACAGGCCGCCCAGAAAATGGCGAATGTACGTGTTGATCACGTCATCGCCTGTTTTTCGGGCGCTGATCCGCGATCCTACGGGTTGGACGGGGCCGTGCAGTTGGAAGACGGTGTCGTGACCGAGGCGGATGTCGGCCGTGTTTTGTCGGAATGCGACATGCCCGACATCGGGCAAGGGCGTGATGTTCTGCATGCCCAGCCGGTCAACTTCGCATTGGATCATCGGTCGGGCCTGCTTGATCCGCGCGGGCAAATCGGCAACCGGCTGTCGGTGGACATGCATGTGCTGACCGTGGACACGACCGTGGTCGAAAACCTACTTTATTGTGTGAAGCGCTGTGATCTGGAACTGGCGGGGCTGGCATCGTCGGCCTACGTGTCGGGGCTGTCGGCGCTGGTCGAGGATGAACAGGAGCTTGGATCAGCCTGTATCGACATGGGTGGCGGGTCGACGGGGCTGTCGATCTTTATCAAGCGGCACATGATTTACGCCGATTGCGTGCGTATGGGCGGTGATCACATCACCAACGATATTTCCAAGGGGCTGCAAGTACCCTTTGCCACCGCCGAGCGGATCAAGAATTTCTACGGTGGGGTCGTAGCCACCGGCATGGATGATCGGGAAATCATAGAAATCGGCGGCGATAGCGGCGATTGGGAACATGACCGGCGCACTATAACACGGTCCGAGCTGATCGGCATCATTCGCCCGCGAGTCGAAGAAATTCTGGAAGAGATACGCGAGCGGCTGGATGGCGCCGGATTCGACCATTTGCCCAGCCAGCAGGTCGTGCTGACCGGCGGCACCAGCCAACTGCCCGGGCTGGATACACTTGCACCGCGCATCCTAGGCCAAAGGGTCAGAATCGGCCGGCCGCTGCGCGTTCAGGGCCTGCCTCAGGCGGCGACCGGGGCGAGTTTCGCCGCCGTCGTTGGGCTGTGCCTTTTGGCGGCGCATCCGCAGGATGAATGGTGGGATTTCGAGTTGCCCGCGGGTGGCGTCCCGGCCCGGTCGTTGCGGCGCGCGGTAAAATGGTTCCGCGAGAACTGGTAACCGCAACATATCGTTATATCGGCAATATCCCGCTGTTTGGTCCCGATCATCGGCAATATTTTGTGGCATTTTCATGTTTATGGGGTGACGACTCACGCGACTCCCTTTAGGATCGCGCAGAATCCAGCAGTCCGGTTCGGGTGTGGGGCCGGGGTTTTTATGATAACAGGCGGACAGTCATGACTTTGAATTTGATGATGCCCCAGCAGGATGAGCTGAAACCGAGGATCACGGTTTTCGGCGTGGGGGGCGCCGGCGGGAACGCCGTTAACAATATGATCGAGAAGCGCTTGCAGGGTGTGGAATTCGTTGTTGCGAATACCGATGCCCAGGCTTTGCAGCAGAGCATGGCCGATCACAAGATTCAGATGGGTGTGAAGGTCACCGAAGGTCTGGGCGCGGGAGCGCGCCCATCTGTCGGTGCGGCTGCCGCCGAGGAAACCATCGAGCAGATCGTTGATCAGCTGGCGGGCGCACACATGGCGTTCATTACGGCGGGCATGGGCGGTGGCACCGGCACCGGTGCGGCCCCGATCATCGCTCAAGCGGCACGTGAGCTGGGCGTGCTGACCGTGGGCGTGGTTACCAAGCCCTTCCAGTTCGAAGGCGCCAAGCGCATGCGTCAGGCCGAGGAAGGCGTTGAAGCACTGCAGAAGATGGTCGATACGCTGATCATCATCCCCAACCAGAACCTGTTCCGGCTGGCTAATGAAAACACGACCTTCACCGAAGCGTTTTCGATGGCAGACGACGTGCTGTACCAAGGCGTCAAGGGTGTGACCGACTTGATGGTCCGGCCCGGCCTGATCAACCTGGACTTTGCCGACGTTCGCGCCGTGATGGACGAAATGGGCAAGGCGATGATGGGCACCGGTGAAGGCACCGGCGAGGATCGCGCCGTGCAGGCCGCCGAGAAGGCGATCGCCAACCCGCTATTGGACGAGATCAGCCTGAAGGGCGCCAAAGGCGTGCTGATCAACATCACCGGCGGCTACGACATGACCCTGTTCGAGCTGGATGAAGCTGCGAACCGGATCCGCGAAGAGGTCGATCCGGATGCCAATATCATCGTAGGGTCCACGCTGGACACTGAGATGGCTGGCGAAATGCGGGTTTCGGTCGTGGCGACTGGCATCGACGCCAGCACTGCACGGGCCGAACCGCCAATGCCGCGCCGGTCCATGGCTGCGCCGATCGCAGCGCAACCTGTTGCCGCCCCTGTTCAGCCGCAGCCGGAGGTTACGGCAAGCGTTGAGGCGGTCGAACCCGAACTGTTTCCGGAGATGAGCGAGCCCGAGATCGACGACGAAGTTCCGGCGCCTGCCTACCAGCGCGTCGAACCTCAGCCTGTTGAAATGGCGGACGAATTCGTGGCTCCGCAGGCACATACGCCGGGAACGCCGACGCCGGAAACAATGGCACGGATGCGCGCAGCCGTACAAAGCCATCCGCACAAGGCGCCGATGGCCGGACATCAGCATGAGCAATCGCCAACGGAACGGGCGCGCAGTGGCATCAATTCCTTGATCCACCGTATGACTGGGCACCCGAACGAAGCGCCAAAGCCGACCCGCCAGCAGCCGCAGGTCAGCGCCGCCCCGGCCGATGACGACATCAGCCCAGAACAGGAAAAGATCGAAATTCCTGCTTTCTTGCGGCGTCAGGCGAACTAATACGCTAACAATTTGACGAAAAGAGCCGCCATTGCGCGGCTCTTTTTCTTTTTTAGAAACAATGTGTTAGTGTGAGTTGCGGGTGACGCACGCAAGGTTTCGCCCAAATGTTTCAGCCATGTTTCAATCGGTTACAAAGTTTGAGTGGACCGTTTGCACCCGCAGCATTACCTGCAACACAACAAGAACACGCGACGTTGATAGGCAGGTAGTCCGTTGCAGCGCACAATTGCGAGACAGATCGAAATGACTGGCACCGGCTTGCATTCAGGGCAGCCGGTCGTGTTGCGTATCCGCCCCGCCGCATCGGGCCAGGGCATTACGTTTCTTCGAACTGACGTGACCGGGCCGTCCGCGCAGATTCCGGCACGCTGGGACATGGTGGTGCCGTCGCGGTTGTGTACGATCGTGGCCAATGACGAAGGAACCGAGGTTTCGACAGTTGAGCATGTCATGGCTGCGCTAGCGGGGTGCGGTATACACAATGCCGTGGTCGAGTTGAACGGACCCGAGGCCCCGATCCTGGACGGGTCGGCCGCCGAGTATGTTGCAGCCATTCTGGACGCCGGGATTGTCGAGCAGCGCGCGCCTATCGAGATCATCGAGATCACGCGTGAAATTTCGGTTCAGCAGGGCCAGTCCTGGGCGCGCCTGTCGCCGAGCGCGGATTTCCAGATGGACTACCGGATCGAATTCGTCGATCCCGCCATCGGCAATCAAAGCATGGTCCTGAACCTGGCCAATGGCACTTTCGTCCGCGAATTGAGCGACAGCCGCACATTCTGCCGCATGGCGGATGTGGACAAGATGCGGGCAGCCGGCCTGGCAAAGGGTGGTACGTTGGACAACGCGCTCGTCGTTGAAGGCGACCGGGTTCTGACGCCGGGTGGCGCACGCCATGCCGACGAACCCGTTCGCCACAAGATGTTGGACGCGTTGGGCGACCTGGCGCTGGCAGGGGCACCGGTTCTTGGACGGTTCACAGCCCATCGCGGTGGCCATGCACTGACCAACCGCTTGCTGCGCCACCTCTTCGCGACGCCGGACGCGTATCGCATCCGCAGCGCAAGTCGCGAGGAAACGGCGCGCCTGCCGGGAATCGGCCTACATGCGGAAGACTTACGCGCGGTGGCCTGACGGCAAGGCAAAGCGATTTCATCCGCTTATCCGTTTTGCACCCGGTTTTTCTGTGCTAGAGCCGTGGCAGGGGCGGTATCGGTCCGCGTTCATCAGGGGCGAATTCGTGCGCAGGGTGGCAAGATTTTCATCGGTGTTCATGGGCGGTTGCGCCCTGGCAATTTTGGCGGCTTGTTCTGACCGCGCACCGAACCCGGAATCGCTGGAAAGCTTCACTGCCGCGCAGATCTATGAGCGCGCGGAATACGAACTTGCCCGCGGCGACCCGGAAGATGCGGCGCGCTATTTCGGTGAAATCGAACGACTCTACCCATATTCGGAATGGGCCAAGCGGGCATTGGTGATGCAGGCCTTCACGTTGCATCGAAATGGCGACTACGAAGAGGCCGCCGCAGCCGCGCAACGTTTCGTCGATTTTTATCCTGCGGACCCGGATGCGGCCTATGCGCAGTATCTGCTTGCGCTCAGCTATTACGACCAGATCGACGATGTCGGCCGCGATCAGCGCCTGACGATGCGGGCGCTTCAGGAAATGGCCGCTGTCGTCGAACGTTATCCGAACAGCGAATACGCGCGCACTGCGGCGTTGAAATTCGACTTGGCCTTCGACCATCTCGCCGCCAAGGAAATGGAAGTGGGCCGCTACTACATGAAGCGCGGCAATTACACCGCCGCGATCAATCGGTTCCGCATGGTCGTGGAAAATTTCCAGACCTCGACCCACACAGCCGAAGCGTTGCACCGTCTGGTGGAGGCATATCTATCGCTGGGGCTGGCGCAGGATGCACAGACCGCGGGGGCGATCCTGGCACGCAATTACCAGGGGTCGGACTGGTATCAGGACAGCTACGCGCTGCTGACCGGGCAGGGGTTGCGGCCTGAAGGTTCCGAAAGTGGCGGGCTGGGGTCTGTCTGGCGGCAGGTCGTGCGCGGCGAGTGGCTATAGGCCGGAGGCTGTCCCATGCTGCGTAGTCTCGA
>JBNKYL010000084.1:0-3068 GCA_050300875.1 Paracoccaceae bacterium | reverse complement strand
CGATCGACCTGTCCAAGCGGCCCTTCACCGCCAGGGGTGACAGCGGCACAACCTACACCGCCGACGCGGTGATCCTGGCCACCGGCGCACAGGCCAAATGGCTGGGCCTGCCATCGGAAGAAAAATTCAAGGGTTTCGGCGTGTCGGCCTGCGCCACCTGCGACGGCTTTTTCTATCGCGGGCAAGAGGTCGTAGTGATTGGCGGCGGCAACACCGCCGTGGAAGAGGCACTGTTCCTCACCAATTTCGCCTCCAAGGTCACGCTCATCCACCGCCGTGATGAACTGCGGTCGGAAAAAATCCTGCAGCACCGGCTGTTCAACAACCCCAAGGTCGAAATCCTGTGGGATCACCAGGTCGAGGAAGTCGTCGGCGCCGAAAACCCGCTAGGCGTCGAAGGCGTGCGCGCGAAGAACGTGAAGACCGGCGAGATCACAGAAGTGCCCTGCAAGGGCTTCTTCGTCGCCATCGGCCATGCGCCGGCGTCGGAACTGGTGAAGGACCAGCTTGAAACCCACATGGGCGGCTATGTCGTGACCCAACCGGATTCGACCGCCACCTCGATCCCCGGCGTCTTCGCCGCGGGCGATCTGACCGACCACAAATACCGTCAGGCCGTGACATCGGCCGGTATGGGCTGCATGGCCGCGCTGGAAGTTGAACGCTGGCTGGCCGAACAGGATAGCCCCGCCGCCGAGGCCGCCGAGTAATGGCAGATACGGGTCACCTGACCCGCATCGACGCCATTTTCTACCGGATGAAGTTCGCCAAACAGGCGGCGTTGATCCTTGATGCTGCCCACACACCCGAAGGCCGGTCGCATTACAACGGCCAGCGGACGCTTTACCTGTCGGCCAGCCCCGAAGGTACGGTCATCGCCTCGCGCCGCTACATGGCGCCCGGCGACCCGCCCCGCGCGATCTTCCCGCTTCACGTCCTGTCCGACCGCATCATCGACCTGCGCGACCGCCGGGCCACCGCACATTTCGGCATCGACACCACCCACCGCGCCACCGAATGGCAAACGTATCGTACCCGCGGCGAACGCGCCCCAACCTGGAACATTTCCGACCGCATCCGAGACCTGGGCATTCACGGAATGCTCTATGCCTCGCGCAGCGATCCCACCGGCACGACCCACCTGACGCTTTTTGCCTGGAACGGTCCGGCCGCCGCCAAGGTTACGCCCGCCGGGAACCCAATCCCCTGGCCCGACTGACCGGCTTCTTCTGTTCGAAAATGTGCGCGGGGGTTCAAAGGGGGGGGGCGCCCCTTTGCTATCGCCGCAGCGGGACGGATTCTTGACAAAAAAATCTGCATGTAAATCAGGGGGCATGCGGGTTGCGCCCGCGCGGCTGGTCCGGTTCATGCCAATGTGGCGCCCCTGCCACGGCGCGCAAAATCACATTGCTCACCATGATTTGCCTTCATTTTTGCACCTTCCCATGACATATGTTCAGCACTGAACACATATTGACCCAAAGAACGTGCCAAACCACCTGAATCATCCCTCGGAAGACGATCAGCTTTTTCGCCTTCTTCGGCAACTGGACCTGGAACCGGGCGCGTCGCAGCGTGCGACGGCGCAGGCCATCGGTGTCAGCCTCGGCACGCTCAACACCCATTTGCGCGCGGCGACACAGGCCGGATATATCCGCGTCGCCGATCGCGACAGCCCCGACCGCCGCCAGAAATTCGCTTATGAGCTCACCACCAAGGGCGCTGCAGCCAAAGCGCGCCTGACGGACCAGTTCCTCAAACGCAAACTCGCCGAATATGACGCCCTGCATGCCGAATTGACCGGCACCGAGAGCGGGCTTCTCCAACTCAAGAAAAGGACCCCCCTGATGCAATCCAACCTCGCCCCGATCCCGGAGCTCTATGTCTCCTATGACAGCGCCCAGAAGCTGAAAATCGAAGCCGCTGACCTGACCAGTCACGACCTGACCCCGCGCCAGATCTGCGATTTGGAACTGCTGATGAATGGGGGCTTCAACCCGCTAAAAGGGTTCCTGTCGGAAGAGGATTACAACGGCGTCGTCGACAATATGCGTCTGGCCGATGGCACCCTCTGGCCCATGCCGATCACGCTGGACGTGTCCGAAAGATTCGCAGAAAGCATTGAAATCGGTCAGGATATCGCGCTGCGCGACCAGGAAGGCGTGATCCTTGCCACCATGACCGTCACCGACCGCTGGACCCCGAATAAGGCCCGAGAGGCTGAAAAAGTGTTTGGCGCTGATGACGACGCGCACCCGGCAGTCAACTACCTGCACAATCACGCGGGCGCGGTCTATCTGGGTGGCCCCGTCGTTGGCATCCAGCAGCCCGTGCACTACGATTTCAAGGCCCGCCGCGACACCCCCAACGAATTGCGCGCCTATTTCCGCAAGCTCGGCTGGCGCAAGGTCGTGGCATTCCAGACCCGCAACCCATTGCACCGCGCGCACCAGGAATTGACATTCCGCGCCGCCAAGGAAGCGCAGGCCAACTTGCTGATCCACCCCGTCGTCGGCATGACCAAACCGGGCGATGTCGACCACTTCACCCGCGTTCGCTGTTACGAGGCAGTTCTGGACAAATACCCGGCATCGACCACGGCGATGTCCTTGCTGAACCTCGCCATGCGCATGGCCGGTCCACGCGAAGCCGTCTGGCACGGGCTGATCCGCCGCAACCATGGCTGCACCCACATGATCGTAGGCCGCGACCACGCTGGTCCGGGCAAGAACTCTGCCGGGAAGGATTTCTACGGGCCCTATGACGCGCAGGAACTGTTCGCCAAGCACCAGGAGGAAATCGGCATTGAAATGGTGGATTTCAAACAGATGGTCTTTGTACAGGAGCGCGCCCAGTACGAGCCCCGCGACGAGGTGGAAGAGGGTGTCACGATCCTTGACATTTCCGGCACCGAACTGCGCCGCCGCCTGCGCGAAGGGCTGGAAATCCCCGAGTGGTTCTCCTTCCCCGAAGTGGTGCAGGAACTGCGCCGCACCTCGCCGCCGCGCTCCAAGCAGGGCTTCACCGTGTTCTTCACCGGCTTCTCCGGCTCCGGCAAGTCGACCATC
>JBNKYL010000083.1:0-8323 GCA_050300875.1 Paracoccaceae bacterium | reverse complement strand
GGCCTGACTGTTTGCGGCCCACGTCAGGCCCGGTCTTGGGCATTTCTTCACCACGATCGGACCTGCCGAGCCATTTGGCCATTTGCGCATAGAAGTCATCCAGCCGGAACGGCTTTGGCAAGGTGCCATCCACGCCAGCTTCGAGGTATTCTGCCGTCTGTTCCGGCATGACATTGGCCGAAAACGCGATAATGGGCGTGTCGCGGTTCGGGCCGCGCCCGGCGCGGATCGCACGTGTTGCCTCCAACCCGTCAACGACCGGCATCTTGATGTCCATCAGGATCAAGTCAAAGCCATGGACCTGCGCCAGATCCAGCGCCTCCTGCCCGTTTTCCGCCGTCATCGGGCGTATGCCGACCTTGCCCAAAAGGCGCGACGCGATCATGCGGTTGGCCCGATTGTCGTCGGCCAGCAGCACCGACACCCCGGACCAACGGTTTTGATCCACCGGCACATCCGGCGTCCTGCCCGAAGCGGACGCTTCAGCGGGCACCAGCGGAAAGGTGAACCAAAAGGTTGACCCCTTGCCCGGCGTGCTGTCGACGCCGATATCACCGCCGCTTTTGGCCACCAGTTCGCGCGCGATAGCCAGCCCCAGCCCAGTGCCGCCAAACCTTCGGGTCGTTCCGACCTCGGCCTGTTCGAACCGTTCGAAGATGCGGCCGCGCGCCTCTTCGGTCATGCCGATCCCGGTATCGGACACCTCAACTCGCACGAAATCGCCGCCGTCATCTGGCGCCACGGTGATCCGTACCGTGCCGTTCTGCGTGTATTTCACCGCGTTGCTGACGAAATTGACCACCACCTGCGCCAACCGGGCCGGGTCGCCGGTCAGATAGTCGGGCAAGGCTGGGTCGATGCGCAAGTCGATGCGCACCTTGTTCTCGCGCGCCTGGCTCGCCGTGGACGCAACCGCGCCATCGACGATCTCAGGCGGGGCAAAGGGAACCCTTTCCAACACGATTCCATCATTGACGATCTTCGAATAGTCCAGAATGTCGTTCAGGATATGCATCAGCCGTTCCGAAGCAGCACACGCCGTCTCGACAAGTTCGCATGCATCATCGCTTAGATCTTCGGATGACAGCAGCTGCAAAACCCCCATGACCCCGTGCATCGGCGTGCGGATCTCGTGGCTCACATTGGCCAGGAAATCCGATTTGGCGCGGTTTTCTCGATCCGCAATATGGCGCAACCGGTCCAGATCGGCAGTCGTCTTTTCAACTTCGCTCACATAGACGGAAATGACGGACGTCAGTCCCAGATTAATCATTACCATCAGGAAAACCGTATCCTTTGGATACCCACGCACGCCCATCAAAACAAAGACCATGGCCACCGCCAGCGCCCAGAACCACCCGACCCGAACCCCATGCGCCAAAACCCCCAGAACCGGTATCACAAGCAAGCTGATCGAAGAATCCCAGTATTTGTCCAGGTCGAAGAAGATCATTGTTGCCTGGTTGACGGCCAATCCCCCGATCACGATGGCACCCGCACGCGCGACATGCCCGGTCGCGTGAACATAGGGCGGCACAGCCAGCGCCACGGCCGGAATACACAGTGCCCAGATCACCACCCAGGTGGGCAGTTCGGCAAACACCGCCGCCGCGCCGATCACGGCAAGGAACGAGGTGAAGAACACCACCACCGAAAACACGACGACCAGCCGCAGCTTGGCCAATGCGACGCGATCGTAGCCAACTGGTTCCGGCCAATAGATGGCCCGCAACAGCCCGATCTTGTCTTGTGCCAGCGTCATCGCCAAACCTCGGCCCCGGGTTCCGGCCGCAGCCATATCAACGCGAGGTTGACAACAGATTACGGCCCTCCGCCACCGCCCGCATTGCCCTTTCCGCCTGCCTTGGCTACATCCCGCGTCAAACCCAATGCGACAAAGGGCAGGCACATGGCGTCTTATCAATATGTCTACCACATGGACGGGGTGTCCAAGACCTATCCCGGTGGCAAGAAATGCTTTGAAAACATTCGGCTGTCCTTTCTGCCCGGCGTGAAAATTGGCGTGGTCGGCGTCAACGGTGCCGGTAAATCCACCCTGCTGCGCATCATGGCGGGCTGGGACAAGGATTTCACCGGCGAAGCCTGGGCCGCCGAAGGCGCGCATGTGGGCTACCTGCCGCAGGAACCGGAACTCGACGAAACCCTGACGGTTCGCGAAAACGTCATGCTGGGCGTCAAGGCGAAAAAGGACATCCTCGACCGCTACAACGAACTGGCGATGAACTATTCCGACGAAACCGCCGATGAAATGGGAAAGCTACAGGACGAGATCGACAGCCAGAACCTGTGGGACCTCGACGCGCAGATCGACGTGTCGATGGAGGCGCTGCGCTGCCCGCCCGACGATGCCGACGTGAAAACCCTGTCGGGTGGTGAACGCCGCCGCGTGGCGCTCTGCAAGCTCCTGCTTGAAGCCCCCGACATGCTGCTCCTGGACGAACCCACCAACCACCTGGACGCCGAAACCATAGCCTGGCTGCAACAGCACCTGATCGACTACAAGGGCACCATCCTGATTGTCACCCACGACCGCTATTTCCTCGATGACATCACCGGCTGGATCCTGGAACTGGATCGCGGCCGCGGCATTCCCTACGAAGGCAACTATTCCGCATGGCTGGAACAGAAGGCCAAGCGCCTCGCTCAGGAAGCCCGCGAAGACAAATCCAAGCAGAAAACGCTGGAACGCGAACTGGAATGGATCCGTCAGGGCGCCAAGGCCCGCCAGTCCAAGCAAAAGGCTCGGATCGACCGCTATAACGAAATGGCGGGTCAGTCCGAACGCGAAAAGGTGACGACCGCCCAGATCGTCATCCCCAACGGCCCCCGGCTTGGGTCCAAGGTGATCGAGGTCAATGGGCTGTCCAAGCACATGGGCGACAAGCAGTTGATCGAAGACCTGTCCTTTTCCCTGCCGCCCGGCGGCATCGTCGGCGTGATCGGCCCGAATGGCGCAGGTAAGACGACGCTGTTCCGCATGCTGACCGGTCAGGAGCAGCCGGACGCCGGCACCGTGGAATATGGCGACACCACGAAACTGGCCTATGTCGACCAGTCCCGCGATGCGCTCGACCCCAATGCGACCGTCTGGGAAGAAATCTCCGGCGGGGCGGAGGTCATCGACCTTGGCGACGCGCAGGTCAATTCCCGCGCCTATTGTTCGTCCTTCAACTTCAAGGGCTCGGACCAGCAGAAGAAAGTCGGCTTGCTATCCGGCGGCGAACGCAACCGCGTCCACATGGCCAAGCTGCTGAAATCCGGGGGCAACGTGCTCCTGCTCGACGAACCGACCAACGACCTTGACGTCGAAACGCTGCGCGCGTTGGAAGACGCCATCGAAAACTTCGCCGGCTGCGCCGTGGTCATTTCCCACGACCGGTTTTTCCTCGACCGGCTCTGCACCCACATCCTGGCCTTTGAAGGCGAGGCGCATGTGGAATGGTTCCAGGGGAATTTCGAGGATTACGAGGAAGATAAGAAACGGCGGCTCGGTCCGGATGCGGTGGAGCCGAAGCGGATCAAGCATAAGAAGTTTGTGCGATAGGCTGATCCCTTGGCACCAATTGGAGGCGCACCATTGATACTTGTGTTCACCCGGTTTTCAGTCGTGACCAGGACAGGGTTCCGTAATTTCTCGAGATGGCAAATTCGTATGGCGCGCATGGCTATGCTACCGCCTTGGTTGCGCAGACTTTTATCTCCAGGAAAGCCGCCAAGCACCGCTTCCGAACTCGCCAACTTCCTTTTTGAACCGGAACGGATCAACAGTCGGTTCAGCCTTTTCGAAGCAATTTGCCTTCCATCCTTGCGCAACCAGACGTGCCAAGACTTCCGGCATGTTGTTCTGGCTTCCACACTCATGCCTGACGAGGTCGCTAGTCGTTTGGCGCTGCTCAGTAAGACTTGGGGCTTCGAAGTCTTGCTGGTGGGGCCGGATCAAAACGTCTGCGAAGTTGTTCAAACATACGCAAAACAAGCCATCACCAATCAAGACTCGAAGGATCAACAGAACATCGTAACCTGCCGGCTTGACGACGACGACGCAATGGGGCGGCATTGCGTTAATGCGCTCTTGAGGTTGGCTTCCAGCAATGTCGACCTTCCATTGATAGTATCCTTTCCGCATGGAAAGCTGCTGGAAATCGGTAAGTACGGCCCAGCAATTTGCGATGAATTCGAACCTCTGATTGCAGTGGGCCTTGCCGCGATCGAACTGAGCGACAATCCATTAACGATACTAGGGATGGGCAACCACAAGAGCATCTGGGAGAACTACCCCGTTCACCTTGTCCCGAAACCGACAACCTATCTGACGGCCGTACATGCCAACAACGATTCAATTCGAATCTGGCAAAGAACACCGAAACGGACGCCGGCGACCGAACAGGACGCAAAGGCACTGGAAACAGAATTCGGCATACGTCTGGCCGACCTCAACAAAGCAACGTCGTAAACCGCAACCCTTCGAACGTGCATTTGACGCCCGGAACCCGCGCCGCTTGGCGCTACGCCTTCAGCGCAGGGTTCGGAATGTCGCTGCCATAGCTTCCCGCCCAGACCTCCGGGCTGTCCACGCCCAGCGCGTCGCAGTCTTTCACGTAGTAATTGTCGATATAGTAGATCTCGGGAACCGCCCGCATATGATCCAGAATGCGCTGCACGGCATCTCGGCTGCGAAACACGGTGAAATGCGATCCGCTGACATGGAAACGGTCGGTCCAGTCCTGCAGCCGCACCACGCCCTTGTTGGCGATGGGCCGGGTGAAGTTACCGCGCAATATCCGCCGAAGCTTGTGGTATATGCCCAGCCCGAACAGGCCGGACCGTTCCGGGTCCCGCCATCGGAAACGCGGGCTGACCATCATAACATCCCAGGCCTCTGGCATATCAAGCGCCAGCACGCCTTTGGCCAGGAAATCCGGCGTGAAATGCACGTCATCCTCCAGCAGCACGAACAACCCGTCCTCGGGTTCGGTCAGAAAAGCCTCCAGCGTTCGGATATGCGACAGAAAGACCGACGCCACGCCAATCGCCCCGACATAGCGTTCGTTCATCTTGATACCGTGATCTTCCGGCGGACCATCCAGCCGCACCGCGTCAACCCGAGCAGAGGGCCAGGGCGATTCTTCAAGCAGCTCCTCCATATGGGCGCGCCGGTCCCTGCGGTCTTCAAGGTTGATGTATCGGACGCTGACAATTCGTCGGTCGGGCATGGTGGACTTCCCAAGTCTGTTTGAGACTAACCTTTACCCTAGTGGCCCTTGGATCAGAAGGTGAAGCCTGCAATCACGGAACGGCCAGATAGAGTGTAGGTCGCTTTGGGAAAGCGCCGATCAACCACCAAGCGCAGGGTGGGTGCCAACCCACCACGCAAAAGACGTTTCGAAAACCCGGCCTTGATCAGTTTCCAACGCGTCGAATAATCCACATCGCCTTCCGGCAGTATCCAGATTGCACGGATACGGCTTGGCATCAGGACCACGGCATCGGTTCGAAAGGGCATCTTCGCAATCATCGAACCATGAGCGGCGCGCAACTGGTCAAAATCTTACTTCAACAAGCGTTCTCCACGTCGCGCCAGAGCGACTGAAAAAATATCTGCCACCGGGCAGATAGAAGCGTTTGTATCATGACTTGCGCGCCATTTTTGGCGGGGCATGGTTGATGGTGGGATAGCGCACACCCAGCGCAAGGATGGTGCGGCCATAACCGCGCGCTTGTTCCCATACCTCACGCCCTCGTGAACTCCGCCACTGATCTGCTCATCGCATCCCCCCGTATCCCCCTTACATCCAACATGAAACTGGGAGGGACCCAACATGATCAAGACAACCGCAATCGCAGCCACTCTTGCGCTCTTCGCCGCCCCCGCCATGGCCGACAGCTCCTGGGCACAGGCCAAGGCTGGTGCCTTCAAGGGCGGGCCGAACTCGGCGCATGGCGCATCCTATGGGGCGGTCAACAAGGCCATCAATGAAAGCATCCGCACCACCGGGTCTTATACCTCGGTGCATTCGGGCACAGTCTATACCCAGCCGGGCGCTGGCAACCGCAAGTAACATTGGCGATGTTTGAACGGGCGATCTGCGCCCGTTCAACCCATGCCAGACCGACTGCCCTGCATGGCGATTGAACATTTTTGGAAATTGGACGCTGATGCCCCAGGCTTCATGCGTCAGATGGCTTACGCAGCCACCTGCTGCGCCATGCGAAAGCAGCGATCAACCAGGCAATCCACCGGCTCCAGACGCGACGCGGCGGAGCGTTTCACATCCGGTTTGCGGATCAGTTTCCTGGCCGGACGGTCCAGCTTGCGCAGGTCCTGGACGCGGACAGTGCCGTTGGTCTTTGTGATCGTGAACATTTCTTAGCCCTCACTTCAGAAACGGATCAGACGATTCGCCTTGGTTCTGACACAAATATGGCAGGACCGCCTTGAACTGACCGATAACCCGGCATTCATCTTGGGTTCACGTTGAAACGGGCCTCAGGCCAGCGCCAGCGCGCCCAGCCACATGCCGGTGCCAAACCAGGTATGGGCCATCAGCCCCAGCGCCCGCACCTTCCACGGGTTCGGCGTTTTCGATGCCGCCCAGCCCAGCCCCATGCCCGGCTGCAACAGGAACCAGCCCGCCGAGATCGTGACCAGCGCAAAAATCCAGACCGGCAAAAATGTCGGTGCGCCCAGCCATGCCGCCCCGGCGAAGAGCGCAAAGACCAGACCATACAAGATGCCGACCCCGTAATGCAGCGCCCAGCCCAGCGCCAGTTCGCCTGGCACCGGCGCAGCATCGCCGATCGCATCATGAAAGACTTTCCCGCGCAGGACATGTCCCAGCCAGCGCCCCGGCATCGCCCAATTGGGCATCGGTAGCCCTGCGGCGCGGTTCAGCACCACCGCCCAGACATCCATGGCCGCGGTCCCCGCAACACCCATGACCAGCCCGGTCACCACCCATCCCGACATCGCCATCCCCCGCATCGACCCGCAAAGCGCAATTGTTCACCTGCACCTGACAATGACCGGGCATTGCCGGAACTGCCATATCGAAGTTGCAGAAAAGCCCACGGGCCGCCGCAATCACCCCACAATCGCGCCATATTGGACCGCGTTTTTTGTCCCTGCGAAACGATCTGTTCGCCGTTTCGCACCACACAGGGACGAAAGGAAATCCAATGAAAAACCTGATTGTAATTGTGTCGATTTTTGCTGCCAGTTCGGCCGTTGCCGGGGTGCGCGATGTCAGTAACACCGCCGATGTGTTGCATCCGAATATCCACCAGAACGTCACCGGCGGGAACAACGCCAACCCCAATGGCGCCAATGATGGCGGCGGCAATCTGCACGGGATCGGCAACAACCCCGGTCAGTCGGGTTCAAACCCCAATGATGACGGGGTGAACGGCCAGGCCAACGAACTGGAAACCATGCATGGCGGCATCGGCGCCAAGAACAAGAACGCCGATTGATGATGGCGGCGGGCGGGCTTGGTCCCGCCCGTCACACCTTGGTGATCCTAGCCGCCGAACGCCTTACCGGGTACCAGACCCAGTTTGCGGAAGACCATCGCCGCCGGGCAGAACCCGGTAAAGGCCGATTGCAGCATGTTCGCCCCGATAAAAACGGTAAACCACATCCACAACGGCGATACGTAAACGGTCAGCACGACGCTCAAGAGCGTCATCACCCCGGCAAAGGCCAACACGGCGCGTTCCACGGACATCTGAAATACCTCCCTTTCGACGGGGCACCAGTTGCCCCTGCGCGCCAGAATAGCCTGCCCCGTACGTCCCGCCCATCGGGTGATTTGGCGCAGGGCAGGTATCACAGTTTTTCACAGCCGCGTGGCCGCCCTGACCCGCCGGGTTAATGCCTGATACCTTGCCTCGGACTATGACCTGGACAACCCTCGCATGCCTCTGATCCTCGCCCTTGTCATCACCGTGCTCGTCGCCGCATTGGCCGCCCTGACCGGGCTCACAGAATGGCTTCAGGCCCATCCGTGGTGGGCGCAACAGGTGGTCTGGATCGGCGCGCCCATCGGCATCGGCGCGGGACTGGCGCTTTGGGCCTTGCGCGCGCCCCGCTGGCTGCGCCTGGGACTGCCGTTGGCCTTGCTCGTCGGGGCCTTCGCCCTGGCCCGATATGGCCATGACGCGTTCGCGGCCTCTTTCGCAGAAGACCGGCTTGCGGGCCGCTTGTGGTATTTCGGCTGGATCGCCACCGCCGCAGCATTTGCGGCCACCCTGATCGGCGCGGCCCATGGGCGAACCACCCGGCATCAATGATAGCAGCACGCTG
>JBNKYL010000082.1:0-6554 GCA_050300875.1 Paracoccaceae bacterium | reverse complement strand
GGTCGGCGTGCAGCAGGCTGAAAGCCTGGTGCGCGGGCTGAACGAACGGTTTGCCGATGACAAGCCGTGGAATGTTGAGGTGTTCGGCGGGTCGCCCGACGATAACAACGCCTATTTCTTCTATGACGGTGCGATGAGCGTGTTGCAGCCGCTGATCGACAGCGGCGATATCGTGATCCCGTCCGGCCAGATGGGCATGGACGTGGTCGGCACGCTGCGTTGGGATGGCGCCGTGGCGCAGGCCCGCATGGATAACCTGTTGTCGGCCTATTACGGCGATCAGGACCTGCATGGCGCGCTGGCCCCCTATGACGGGCTGTCCATCGGCATCCTGTCGTCGCTGAAGGGCGTGGGTTACGGGTCCGGCGGTGTGGAAATGCCGATCGTGACCGGTCAGGATGCGGAAGTGCCGTCGGTCAAGTCGATGCTGGCCGGTGAACAATATTCGACGATCTTCAAGGACACCCGGACGCTGGCCGGTGTGACCGTTGGCATGGTCGAGGCCGTGCTGGGCGGCGGTGAACCGGAGATCAACGACACCACCACCTATGACAATGGCGTCAAGGTCGTGCCATCCTATCTGCTGGAACCGGTATCGGTCCATCTGGATAACTGGGAAGAGGCGCTGATCGGTTCGGGTTACTACACGATGGACCAGATCCAGTAAGCCCGACACGTGACAAAAACCCGGTTCGCCCGCATTGTTGTGGGCGAACCGTTTTCAGGTGCATCCCATGCCCACGATCCTAGAAATGCAGGCCATCACCAAGACCTTTCCGGGCGTCAAGGCGCTGGATCAGGTCAGTTTCACCGTTGAACAGGGCGAAATTCACGCGCTGGTCGGTGAAAATGGGGCGGGCAAGTCGACCTTGATGAAGGTGCTTTCTGGGGTCTATCCGGCGGGCAGCTATGACGGGCAGATCATCTATGACGGCGCGCCGATGGCGTTTCGTGACATTGCCGACAGCGAAAAGCAGGGCATCATCATCATTCATCAGGAACTGGCGCTGGTGCCGTTGTTGTCGATTGCCGAAAACCTGTTTCTGGGCAACGAGGTCGCCAGCAAGGGCGTCATCAACTGGCAGGACACGTTCCGGCGCACCGAAGAGTTGCTGAAAAAGGTCGGGCTGAACGAACCGCCGGGGCGCAAGGTCGACAAGATCGGCGTGGGCAAGCAGCAATTGGTGGAAATCGCCAAGGCGCTGTCCAAGGATGTGCGGCTGTTGATCCTGGACGAACCCACCGCGGCCTTGCAGGAGAATGACAGCCAGAAATTGCTGGACCTGTTGCAGGAGCTGAAGGCGCAGGGGATCACGTCGATCCTGATCAGCCACAAGCTGAACGAGGTGCGGCAGGTGGCCGACCGGATCACCGTGCTGCGCGACGGGGCGACGGTATCAACCATCGACGCGCGAGCAGGCCAGATCAGCGAGGATCGCATCGTCAAGGATATGGTCGGGCGCGACATGGCGCATCGCTATCCTGAACGCGACCGCAACCCCGGCGCGGTGCTGATGGAGGTGCGCAACTGGAACGCGCGCCATCCTGAACATGCCGACCGGCAGCTGTTGCGCGATGTGAATTTCACGGTGCGCGCGGGCGAGATCGTGGGCATTGCCGGGCTGATGGGGTCGGGGCGCACCGAACTGGCCATGTCGATCTTTGGCAAATCCTATGGTCAGGCGATCACCGGTGAGGTGCTGATCGACGGCGCGCCGGTGGACGTGTCGAGTGTCGACCGCGCCATTCGGGCGGGCATCGCCTATTGCACCGAGGACCGCAAAGAGCTGGGGCTGGTGCTGCCCGACAGCATCGTGCGCAACACCACCATGGCCAATCTGGGCGGCGTGTCGGATCGCGGGGTGATCGACGCGTCGCGCGAACGCGACGTGGCCGAGGTATACTGCCGCGCCATGAACATCCGCACGCCCAGCGTCTTTCAGCGCACCGTCAACCTGTCTGGCGGCAACCAGCAAAAGGTGGTGCTGTCGAAATGGCTGTTCGCCGATCCGCGCGTGCTGATCCTGGACGAACCGACGCGCGGCATCGACGTGGGCGCGAAATTTGAGATTTATTCGATCATGAACAAGCTGTCGGCCGAGGGCCGGGGCGTGGTGATGATATCGTCGGAAATGCCTGAGCTTCTGGGCATGTGCGACCGCATCTACGTCATGAACGAGGGCGCGCTGGTGGGCGAGTTGACCGCCGAAGAGGCAAGCCAGGAACGTATCATGTCCATGATCGTCACAGAAGAACCGGGGGCGGCAGCATGACCGAAACAACGAATGAAAATGCCGGCGGCGGGTCCGACCTGAAGGCCTATCTGCTGTCCAACATGCGCGAATACGGGCTGCTTTTTGCGCTGATCGCGATCATGCTGTTCTTCCAGGTGATGACCGATGGCACGCTGCTGAAATCGGTGAATATCACCAACCTGTTCCTGCAGAACTCGTACATCATCATCATGGCGCTTGGCATGCTGATCGTCATCGTGGCGGGTCACATCGACCTGTCTGTGGGGTCGGTGATGGGGTTCATCGGGGCGCTGGCCGCCGTGATGATCGTGCAGTGGAACGTGCCGGTGGCGCTGGCGATCCCGGCCTGCCTGATCGCAGGGGCGCTTATCGGGGCGGCGCAGGGATATTGGGTCGCCTATTGGAAGATCCCGCCCTTTATCGTGACGCTGGCGGGGATGCTGGTGTTTCGCGGCCTGTCGCTGTGGCTGCTGGAAGGCCAATCGGTCGGCCCGTTTCCGAAAAGCTTTCAGGCGCTGTCGACGGGCTTCATCCCCGATTTCCTGCCGGGGCCGGTCAGTGAAGGGCTGGCGAACCTGTTCGGCGCGCGGCGGTTCAATGGCGGGGCTTTCGCGGTCGGTGTTATCGCTGCTGCGGTGATCGTCTGGACGGGCCTGCGCGCACGGGCGCGGGATGCGCGGTTCGGGGTCGAACTGGAACCGGCGAGCTTTTTCTATGTGCGCAACGCGATCACGGCGGGTGTGTTGATCTTTGTCTGCTTCAAACTGGCGACCTTCCGAGGCCTGCCTAATGTGCTGATCACCATGTCGGTGCTGACGCTGCTATATGCGTTCTTCACCGAGCGGACGACGACGGGGCGGCGGGTCTATGCGCTTGGCGGCAATGAGAAAGCGGCCAAGCTGTCGGGGATCAAGACCGAAAGGCTGACCTTTCTGGCCTTCACCAATATGGGCCTGCTGGCGGCGCTGGCCGGGCTGATCTTTGCCGCACGGCTGAACACGGCGACGCCGAAGGCGGGGTTCGCGCTGGAGCTTGACGTGATCGCGGCGGTGTTCATCGGCGGGGCATCCATGTCCGGCGGCGTGGGCAAGATCGTGGGCGCGGTGGTCGGCGCCTTCATAATGGGGGTGATGAACAATGGCATGTCCATCATGGGGATCGGCATCGACTATCAACAGGTGATCAAGGGGTTGGTGCTGCTGGCTGCGGTCATTTTCGATGTCTACAACAAGCAAAAGCAGGGCTAGGGATGACATTCAAACCCGCCAAATGGCCCCGCCGGTTGCGGTCGCAGGAATGGTATTCGGGCACTAGCCGGGATGCGATCTATCACCGTGGCTGGCTGAAGAACCAGGGCCATCCCGACGACCTGTTCGACGGGCGTCCGATCATCGGCATCCTGAATACCTGGTCCGACCTGACGCCGTGCAATGGCGGGCATGTCAAGGAACTGGTGGAAAAGGTGAAGGCCGGGGTCTGGGAAGCAGGTGGTTTCCCGGTCGAGGTGCCGGTGTTTTCGGCTTCCGAAAACACCTATCGCCCGACCGCGATGATGTTCCGCAACCTTGCCGCGCTGGCGGTTGAGGAAACCATTCGCGGCCAGCCCATCGACGGCTGCGTGCTGATGGTGGGTTGCGACAAGACCACGCCCAGCCTGCTGATGGGCGCGGCATCCTGCGACCTGCCATCCATCGTGGTCACCGGCGGGCCGATGCTGAACGGTTGGTATCGGGGCGAACGTGTCGGCGCGGGCACGCATTTGTGGCGCTTTTCCGAAGCCGTGAAGGCGGGCGACATGACACAGGAGGATTTCGCCGATGCCGAGGCCGCTGTGACGCGATCGTCGGGCACCTGCAATACGATGGGCACGGCATCGACGATGGCGTCGATGGCCGAAGCCCTGGGCATGGCGCTGTCGGGCAACGCGGCGATCCCGGCGGTGGACAGCCGGCGGCGGGTCATGGCGCAACTGTCGGGGCGTCGCATCGTGCAGATGGTCAAAGATGATCTGAAACCGTCCGACATCCTGACTAAGCGCGCCTTTGAAAACGCCGTGCGCACCAATGGCGCGATTGGCGGGTCGACCAATGCGGTGGTGCATCTGTTGGCGCTGGCGGGCCGGGTCGGCGTGGATTTCACGCTGGATGACTGGGACCGCTGCGGGCGCGACGTCGCCACCATCGTTAACCTGCAGCCGTCAGGCGAATACCTGATGGAGGAGTTTTTCTATGCCGGTGGCCTGCCCGTGGTGCTGAAACGGCTGGGCGAGGGCGGGCAGTTGCACATGGATTGCCTGACCGTGTCGGGCGGTGCGATCTGGGACGAGGTCAGGGATGCGGTCAATTACAACGAGGATGTGATCCGCCCCGTGGACAAGCCGCTGACCCCGCAAGGTGGCATCGCGGTGCTGCGCGGCAATCTGGCGCCGGGCGGCGCGGTGGTCAAACCGTCGGCAGCATCCGCGCATTTGCTGGTTCACAGGGGCAGGGCGGTCGTGTTCGAGGATATCGACGATTACAAGGCTCGCATCAGTGACGATGCGCTGGACATCGACGAAACCTGCGTGATGGTTCTGAAGAACTGCGGGCCCAAGGGCTATCCGGGTATGGCCGAGGTCGGCAATATGGGCCTGCCGCCAAAGGTTTTGAAAAAGGGCATCACCGACATGGTGCGGATATCTGACGCGCGCATGTCGGGCACCGCCTATGGCACCGTGATCCTGCACGCCGCGCCCGAAGCGGCGGCGGGTGGCCCGTTGGCCGTGGTGCGCGATGGCGACATGATCGAGCTGGACGTTCCCGCGCGGCGGCTGCATCTGGATATTTCGTCCGAGGAACTGGAGCGGCGGTTGGCGGCGTGGAAGCCGACGCATGAACGGGCCGCCAGCGGTTATGCCTGGCTGCATCAGGCGCACGTGCAGGGTGCCGATACGGGCGCTGATCTGGATTTCCTGAAGGGGTGCCGGGGTGCGCCGGTCGGAAGGGAAAGCCACTGATGACCCGCCGCAAGATCGCGCTGGCGGGGATCGGCAAGATCGCCATAGACCAGCATATCCCGACGCTTGCCGCCAGCCCCGACTGGGCGCTGGCCGCCGCAGTTTCACGCAACCATCAGGTCGACGGCGTGCCCAATTACGCCGATTTCGCGGACATGCTTACAGCCCACCCCGAAATTGGCGCGGTCAGCCTGTCGATGCCGCCGGTGCCGCGGTTCGCCTATGCTGTTGCCGCGTTGGAGGCAGGCCGCCACGTGATGCTGGAAAAGCCGCCGGGCGCGACGCTGTCGGAAGTGCATGACCTGGAAAGCATCGCGGCGGCGCGGGGCCTGACGCTATACGCAAGCTGGCATTCGCGGTCGGCGCGGTTCGTGGGCACGGCCAAGGCGTGGCTGGTAGGCAAGCGAATCGAACGGTTCATGGTGACCTGGAAGGAAGACGTGCGTAAATGGCACCCCGGGCAGGACTGGGTGTTCGATCCCGGTGGCATGGGCGTGTTCGATCCCGGCATCAACGCGTTGTCCATCGTGACGGAAATCCTGCCCGACGCAATCCACCTGACCGCAGCGGATCTGGACTTTCCCGCTAACCGCCAAACCCCGATTGCCGCGCGGCTGGCGTTTTATCACCCGCATGGCGGGGCGGTGACGGCGGATATGAACTGGGACCATCATGGCGCGGATATCTGGGATATCGAGGTTGAAACCGACCAAGGCGTATTGCTGTTGCAGAACGGCGGCGCGATCATGACCATCGACGGTGTGGCCCATGGCGACGGGGCCGGGCTGGATGGCGAATACCCCGCGCTGTATGCGCATTTCGCCAAGCTGGTGGCCGAAGGCCGGTCTGATGTCGACCTGCGCCCGATGATCCATGTGTCCGACGCGATGACGCTGGGGCGCCGCAATATCGTAGACCCGTTCCACTGGAACGACTGAGGCAAGAAAGACAGGAAATGATCATGAAGCTGACCGGCATACTACCCGTTGCACCGACGCCATTTCTGGATGACGGGCAAGTCGACGAGGACGGTATGCGCCGCGTGCTGGATTGCATGATCGACCAGGGTGTCGATGCGATCTGCATCCTGGCAAATTATTCCGAACAGTTCTTGATATCGGACGAAGAACGCGCCAGGCTGATGCAGATCAGCCTGGAACATGTCGCGAGCCGCGTGCCGGTGATCGTGACGGTCAGCCATTTCTACACTGGTATCGTGGTGGAACGCGCGCGCGCGGCGCAGGCGATGGGCGCGGCCATGGTGATGATGATGCCGCCCTATCACGGTGTCGGGCTGGTGCCGG
>JBNKYL010000081.1:0-12139 GCA_050300875.1 Paracoccaceae bacterium | reverse complement strand
GGAGGTGCAATAACGCGTGTACGCCCCAAGGTCCGAGCCTTGAGGCTTACGCAGCACCAGCCGCTCTGTCGTCAATGTGTCGGCGAGTGGAGTCACTTATTTCTTCTTCCCGAACCCGCTCAGCCCCGGGGGCAGCGACATGCCGCCGCCCAGCCCGGGCAGCCCGCCGCCTGATTGCAACTGTTTCGCCGCTGCTTCGATCTGCGCCGGGTCGCCCATTTCGGGCGGCAACCCGCCCTTGCCGCCAAACATCTTCATGGCCTGCTTCAGCATCCCGCCTTTGCCCATCTTGCCCATTTTCTTCATCACATCGGCCATCTGCCGCTGCATCTTGAGCAACTTGTTCAGCTCGGAAACTTCCAGCCCCGCACCCGCCGCGATCCGCTTTTTGCGGCTGGCCTGCAAGACCTGCGGATTGGCGCGTTCCAGCTTGGTCATGGAATTGATCAGCGCGATCTGGCGGCGGATCAGGCTGTCATCCATGCCCGCTTCCTTGATCTGGCCCGCCATCTTGCCCATGCCCGGCAACATGCCGATCACGCTTTCCATGCCGCCCATCTTTTGCATCTGTTCCAGCTGCCGGCGCAGGTCGTTCATGTTGAACTGACCTTTCTGGAAGCGCTTCATCATGCGTTCGGCCTGTTCGGCCTCCAGCGTCTGTTGCGCCTTTTCCACCAGCGAGACGATATCGCCCATGCCCAGAATACGGCCCGCGATCCGGCTGGCGTGGAACTCCTCGATGGCGTCCATCTTTTCGCCAAGGCCCACGAACTTGATCGGCTTGCCGGTCACGGCCCGCATCGACAGCGCCGCACCGCCGCGCCCGTCGCCATCCATCCGGGTCAGCACGACGCCGGAAATGCCGATCTTGGCGTCGAACTCTTCGGCCACCTCGACCGCGACTTGTCCGGTCAGCCCATCGACGACCAGCAGGGTTTCGCGCGGCTTCACGACGTCGCGGACATCCTCGACCTCTTTCATCAACACCTGGTCGATCTGCAACCGGCCCGCCGTGTCCAGCATATAGACGTCGTATCCGCCCATCGTCGCCTGCTGCTTGGCGCGCTTGGCGATATCGACGGGCTGCTGACCCGGAACGATGGGCAGGGTGTCCACGCCGATCTGCGTGCCCAGCACTTCCAGCTGGTGCTGCGCGGCCGGGCGGTAGACGTCCAAAGACGCCATCAGCACCTTTTTGCCCTTTACCTCTTTCAGCCGCTTGGCCAGTTTCGCGGTGGTCGTGGTCTTACCACCACCCTGCAAACCCACCATCAGGATCGGGGCCGGGGGGCTGTCGACCTTCAGCTCGCCCGGTTCGTCATTGTCGCCTTCCAGCACATGGATCAGTTCGTCATGGACGATCTTGACCACCTGCTGACCTGGCGTGACCGATTTCGTCACCGCCTGGCCGGTCGCCTTGGCCTCCACCGCCTTGATGAAGGACCGCGCCACGGGCAGGGAAACGTCGGCTTCCAGCAGCGCCACCCGCACCTCGCGCAGGGCGGTTTTTACGTCATCTTCGGACAGGGCACCCTGCTTGGTCAGGCGGTCGAACACGCCACCAAGGCGTTCTGACAGGCTTTCAAACATGCACGGCTCCTTTCGCCGGTTTCTTCGGGTGCCCCTGACATAGACAGGGACCATTCAAACGCCAACCGCCCCCGTGGGCGAAACCTCGCTGACGGGGGGCGATCCTGTCTGTTCAGGACCGGAAGTTCTGACACTTCCGAATTGTTGGGGGGCGTCTACGCGCGGATATATGGTGAGTCAAGTATTCCGACATTGACGGAACCGCGCGCATGCCTAGTTTCTTCAGAAATTTAGACAGACGGATACCGGATACTTGGAAGCCCTTCTAATTCTTTTTGCGCCGTTGATCGAGATCTGCCTGGCGCCGGTCATTGCCATCCTGGGTGCGATCCTCAGTATGCTCTTTGAATTGCTGCTGTTTCTGCTGTGGCTCATCTTCGGGCTGAAAAGCGAAAGACGCAAACGGACCAAGCCGTTGATCCCGCGCAAGGTCGTGCATTGGAGCGCGGGCGTCCTGCTGGCATTCGGCATGATCGGCGTGGTGTTCAGCTTTGTCTTTTTTGACCAGATCCTGCGCTATGGTCTGAATCAGGCCGAAGCCAAGACCGGCGTACAGATCACTTACGAAGGTGCATCGGGCAACCTGCTGTCAGGGCGCGTGGCGCTTGACGGTGTTGCGATGCGTGGTGCGGGTGACAGTGGGCTGGGCTTCGATGTCACCGCGCGGCACGTGGCGCTGGACGTGGCACTTTTCAGCCTGATCTTCGAGCCCAGGGTTCAGTTGGCCGAGGTTGCGGGCGTGCGCGGCTTGGTTTCCTTGCCCGCGGCGCAGGCTGATCGACCCAAACCAACCCGAAAAGAGTCGCGCGCCTTTTCGGTTGACGATATTCGGGTCAGCGATGTCGTCCTGAATGTGCAGCCGCAATCCGGCGCGGCCTACCCGTTCGAAATCACGCAGGCCAATGTGACGCCGTTTCGCAGTGGCACCGCGCTGTTCGACTTGTTGTTTCGATCAAACATGCAGGCGACGATTGCCGGGCAGTCGTTGTTCGTCGAAACCCGCGAAATCACAGAATATGGCCGATCCACCAAATGGCGCTTCGAAGAGATCGAAGCCGACAAGCTGAAACTGATCCTGCCGCGCGCACCGCTGACCTGGCTGGAAGGGGGCGCGATTACGGCCCGCGTCGATGACCAATGGAGCCTGTCAGAGGATTGGATCGAGATGGACTGGAACCTGTCATTCCGCGACGTTCAGGTGGTCGCCCCCGATCAGGCCGGGTTGGGCGAACGCATGCTATCGTCCAGTTTCGCAACGCTGCTGAAAGCCAAGGGCGGCAGCGCCGATTTCGGATATGCGTTGTCCTTCGAACAGCGCCAGATCGCCGTGGCCAGGTCGGGCGACCTTTCGGCATTCTGGGACATCGTGGCCGACGAACTCATCGGCGGGGCCAAATCAGACGTGGCCAGACGGGCAGCCGAAACGGCGGACGGAAAGGTCAAGGGCGCGATTGACCGGTTCAAGGGGCTATTCGACCGGGACGAAGCCGCCGACTGAATTTGGAAAGACGGTGAAACGTGCGACCGAAGGCCAACACGCGCCGGCCAAGGACCTGACGTGACGCGCGCCAGACGAACAGGTACCCGGGCAACTGGTTCACTGTTGGATGGCAATAAACGCGGCAGCGGACAGGCAGGCGTTCCCGACATCGTCGGATCACCATGCAATCAGTCGCGGTGCCTCGACAGCCATCGGTTCACGGAACCGGCAATTTCATGTGCTTCTGGCCCTTCGCGGTGAAGGGCCATCATGGGATGGGTCCCTTGGGACTGACCGTGTTCGATAACCAAAACGGTTCGATGTGCCTGCTTGATTTTTCGTGTCTCGCTGTCCCGGTGTTCGACGGTTTCCACCTCGGCCCGATCGATTTCGTCCAGCCCGTGACGGACCGCACGATATCGCAGAATGGTGCGCTGCCGCAGTTCCACCCAACCGTCGGTGGCATTGAACGCAACCTGTGAACGCCGTACCATAAAGCCCGCGACGGCTGTCCAGACCGGTGCCTGTGCAATCAGGATCCATCCGCCCCACTCCCCAAGGTGGAAGACGGACCAGGTGCCCCCGGCCAGGCAGGCAAGGACGATGCCGGTCAACACCAGCCCCCAAATCCACGGGGTTTCTTCCAGGATCAGAAGATCCGGTGTGTTATGGGACACATTCACGGCACCATCCGCCAGGACCGGTAATTGTTCAACCAGACGTTCAACGCCTTGGCCGCCAGATGCGCGCCATCGCCGCTGGAATATACGGGCGTCACTGGATGACGCCCGGCTGACTCACCTTCAGGAATGATCAACGTCACCCGATGGGTGTCGCTGTCATCGCCTCTTTGCGTTTCGACAATGGCGCGTTCGACCTCGCCGATCTGGTGGCGCACGGCCGTGTAGCCCAGGATCGTACGGCTGCGCAGTTCGATCCAGCCTTCGGCCGCATTGGCCACCACCTGTGTGCGGCGAACGAAGACGGCCATCGCGCCCAGAAACGCCACCGCGCCCAGCAGAAAGCCCAGCCCGCCCCAGTTTCCGTCCCACACTTCTTGCAGGGCAGCGTAGACGAAGGCCAGCACACCGGCACCCATGCCGATCCCCAGAATCCAGGGGCGGTCATCCAGAACCAGCAGCTGCGGCGTATCGGTCACGATCTTCATCTTCACCGTGAGATAAAAGGCGAAGATGAAGAAAATTCGGCGGAAATTGGGGCGTTTTGGCCCGGATCAGCCGGTCCAGCCTTCGCGCTTGTGGCTTCCATCGCAGAACGGCTTGTTGGCCGAATGGCCGCAACGGCACAGAAACATGACCTTCTTTTCTTCGGTCTGGCTGCCATCGGCCAGCGTCACGGTGGAAATGCCTTCCACCTTGAGGGGGCCGTTTTCGGTTGCGGTGATCTTGGGTGTATCGGTCATACTGGTCTCCTGTTCTGACCTGATGCTATCGGCACGTCCCGGAATTGGCTATGCGACCTGATGGCGACTCGCCTGGCCGGCGATGGTGCGCCACAACATTCGCTATTTCAGAATTCAACAAAAGCCCTGTAAAAGAACTTGAACTGTTCGAATTTGCACAAAGCGCCACAGGATGAATTGGGACGAGATTCGCACCGCTTTCCACGTTGCCAAGGCCGGAACCGTCAGCGGTGCGGCCGAAGCGCTGGGCGTTCACCATGCGACCGTCATCCGCCACATCGACGCTCTGGAGGCCGCGCTGGGTGCCAAGCTGTTCCAACGCCATGCGCGCGGCTACACCCCGACCGAGGCGGGACGTGACCTGCTGCGCGTGGCCACGGTCACGGACGATCAGTTCACGCAACTGGCCGGGCGGTTGAAAGGGCAGGGCGATGACGTGTCGGGCGAGCTGAACGTCACCACGGTCGCCGGTATCGCCCCGCTGCTGATGCCGGCGCTGGCGCGCCTGCAAGCGGACCATCCTGCGCTGCGCATCGGCTATTTTTCCGACAGTCGCCTGTATCGACTTGAATATGGCGAGGCTCACGTTGCGATCCGCGCCGGGGTCCGGCCAGCCGATCCCGACAATGTCGTGCAACCCTTCATGATGCTCCCCGTCCGCCTGTGCGCCTCGCGAGCTTATGCCGATGCGCATGGGCTGCCGTCGGGGCCGGATGATTTCGCCGGGCACCGTTTCGTCGGGGCCGAACCGGGGGCACGCCCGCCTTCGGCGCAATGGCTGGAAGCCCACGTCGCCCCCGATCAATACGTTCTGCGCAGCCCGGAAATATTCGCCGCTCGGCAGGCGGTGCGTTTGGGCATGGGGATCGGCTTCGTTGCGGGTACGGACCTGCCGGACGATGACCTTGTGGAAATCATGCCACCGCTGCCCGACTGGCCCGCGCCGCTTTGGCTCGTCACCCATGTCGACCTGCACCGCACACCCAAGGTGCAACTGGCTTGCGCCTATCTGAAAGAAGCTTCGACCCAGATCGAAAGCCTTATGAAATGACCCCGGCCGCCCAGGGTCATCTTGCCATGCTGGCCTTTTCCGCGCTGATCGCCGGGTCGTTTTCGCTGGGCGGCATGGCGGCCCAGCATATCGCACCCGCTGCGCTGAACATCGCCCGTTTCGCGTTGGCGGCGCTCGTTGCAGGCAGCCTGGCGCTTTCACTTGGAAAACTGCCCCGCAGTGCATTCGCAGCCCCTTGGCGCTACCTTATCCTTGGTGGGCTGTTCGGCGTCTATTTCGTGACCATGTTCGAAGCGCTCAAGACGGTGACCCCGGTTTCGACCGCCGCCGTTTTCACACTGACCCCTCTAATCGCCGCCGTCATCGGACGGCTTGTGCTGGGCCAGGCGCTGGGCATGCGCCTTGCGGGCACGCTTGCACTGGGCGGGGTGGGGGCGCTTTGGGTCATCTTCCGCGGCGATCTGGACGCCTTCCTGCGGTTCGAAATCGGTCGTGGCGAATGGATTTATTTCGCTGGCTGCGTGGCCCACGCGATCTATCCCACCGCGAGCCGCGCGCTCAATCGCGGCGAACCGGCGCTGGCGGTCAATTTCGGCATGCTGGTCGCGGGCTTCCTGCTGCTTGTCGCCTATGGCTGGCGCGAGGTTCTTGCGACCGACTGGGCGCACCTGCCGTCTGTCGTCTGGATCACCATCGGGTACACATCCGTGTTTTCCGGCGTCAGCACATTCACCCTGCTGCAATTTGCGTCGCAACGCCTGCCTGCGGGCAATGTCATGGCCTATACCTACCTGGTCCCGGCCTGGGTTGTGATGTGGCAACTGGCGCTTGGCCACGCCGCACCGCCATTGACCATGCTCATAGGTGTGGGCCTAATCGTGCTGGCGCTGGTGCTGCTGCTCAGGACGGATTAGGCTCGTCCAGCTCGGCAGCAAGGAAACGTTCGAACGCGTCCAGGTTCACCGGTTCGAACTGCCCGAACCCCTGCATCCAGACGGACGCTTCCTTCATCGCGTCCGGTTCCAGTTTGCACCATTTCACGCGGCCCCGCTTTTCCTGCGCAATCAGGCCCGCGCGGGTCAGGATCATCAGATGTTTGGAAATCGCGGCCAGCGACATATCGAACGGTTCAGCCACATCCGTCACTGCCATGTCATCTTCCAGTAACATGGTCAGGATCGCCCGCCGCGTCGGGTCGGCCAGCGCGGCAAATACGATATCCAGACGCGATTGCATGAAACCTGACTGATCCAGCAACGACCATTGGTCAAGGGGGCTGATGTCCTACTATCGCCACATTGCTCCGGATATTTGCGCCTGCAACCGACGTTTTTCAGGGTCAACGCATGTCCTTTCTCAGCACCTTCTTTCCCAAGAAATCCAACGAACCTGCGGGCCATTTCGTCACCGCGCAGCTCAATTGCAGGGTCCGCCCCGTCGCCCGGGGTGATCATTTCGAAGACCCGCTGACCGACACCCTGGTCGCCGCCGGCGTCGGCGCGGTCACTGGCGGCGGCACGATGATGACCAAAGGCCCCGATGGCATTGCCTATGTCGATCTGGAAATTCAGCTTGACCACCTGTGCCCCGAAAACCTGCAAATCATCATCGACCGGCTGGAAGAACTTGGCGCACCCAAAGGATCGAAACTGATCGTCGAAGATACCGGCGATGAAACCACGTTTGGCAAAGCCGAGGGGCTTGGCCTTTACCTAAACGGCTCTGATCTGCCCGATGCGGTCTATGCCACCGGCGACGTCAACCACGTGATCGAAGAATGCCTGCGGCTGATCGGCAATGACCCGATCTTCGGCTATTGGGAAAGCGAAAAGGAAACCGCGCTGTTCTTCTACGGCGGCGATTTCGCGGCGATGCAGGCGGCGATCGCGGATTTCGTCGCCAGCTATCCCTTGTGCCAGAAATCGCGTGTGGTTCAGATCGCCTGACCCGCGGGCCCACGAAAATCAACCAAAAGGTTGAATATGCGATTTTGGCCCGATCTGGCCCGGATGCGGCATTCCGCCCCCACGGCGCAACAATAGGCTAAACCTAAAATCAAAAGATATCAGTATGTTAGACCGGCGTCCACGCGTGGACGCCGGACTTGACTCTATGCCCGCCACACTCCTAGAACCGCGCAGAGTTATCAGGGGGTGTTCCGCCCATGCCAGACCTGACCGATCAGGAGCGCCTTGCTGCGCTGGACGCGAAGATCAGGGCCGCCAAGGGCGAGGGCAAGGTCGAAGACAGCACCGCCAAGGGACTTGTCGAAGGCCACAACCAGGCACAACTGGCCTGGCGCATGGTCATCGAACTGGTGGCGGGCATCGTCATCGGTCTGGGTATCGGGTACGGGCTGGATCGCCTGTTCGGCACAATGCCGATCTTCCTGGTGCTTTTCATATTGCTGGGCTTTGCGGCCGGGGTGCGCACGATGATGCGATCCGCCAAAGAGATCCAAAACGAACAGGCGGCAGCTGTCGCCAAGGATGAAGGAAAGTAGATCGTGGCCACCGAGACCGCAGGACATCCCCAGGAACTTGCCTTCCACCCGATGGACCAGTTCATCGTCAAGCCGTTGTTCGGCGGCGACACGGTGGGCATGTTCACGGTCACCAACGTGACCTTCTGGATGGCCATCACGGTGCTGTGCGTGATCGCGCTTCTGGTTCTGGGCACGCGGGGCCGGGCGATCGTGCCAAGCCGCGTCCAGTCGGTGGCCGAACTCGCCTATGGCTTTATCTACAAGATGGTAGAAGACGTCGCTGGCAAGGACGCGGTGAAATACTTCCCTTACATCATGACGCTGTTCATCTTCATCGTCTTTTCGAACTTCCTGGGCCTTCTGCCGCTGGCCTTCACCACCACCAGCCACATCGCGGTTACCGCGGTCATGGCGATGATGGTGTTCCTGGGGGTCACGATCCTGGGCTTCTACAAGAACGGCCTTGGCTTCCTGAAACTCTTCTGGCTGGACAGCGCGCCGCTGGTGCTGCGGCCGATCCTGCTGGTGATCGAAGTTATTTCCTACTTCGTCCGCCCCGTCAGCCACTCCATTCGTCTGGCCGGCAACATGATGGCGGGCCACGCGGTGATCAAAGTGTTCGCCGCCTTCGCGCCGCTGGTGCTGATCTCGACCGGCATCGGCCTGGTCGTCACGCCGCTGTCGATCCTGGCGATCACCGCCATCTACGCGCTGGAGGTTCTGGTGGCCTTCATTCAGGCCTACGTCTTCGCGATCCTGACCTGCGTGTATCTCAAGGACGCTCTGCACCCGTCGCACTGACGACGCGGCGCAGCCCGTAATCATCTAATGCAAATTCCATCGTAAGGAGAAAGAACATGGAAGGCGATATCGTACAAATGGGCGCTTACATCGGTGCTGGTCTGGCTTGTACCGGCATGGGTGGCGCTGCTGTTGGTGTGGGTCACGTTGTCGGCAACTACATTGCCGGTGCCCTGCGCAACCCGTCGGCTGCCGGTGGCCAAACCGCCACCATGTTCATCGGTATCGCATTTGCCGAAGCCCTGGGGATCTTCTCGTTCCTGGTCGCGCTTCTGCTGATGTTTGCTGTCTAAGCACCTTACGAACCATCCTTACGGCCGGGTCGGGCGCATACCGCGCCCGCCCGGTGTAGACCAAGGTTCCAAGGAGGCATCAGATGGCTGATACCACAACCGAAGCTGCCAGCCATGGCGAAGAGGCCGTAAGCCACGCTGCGGATGCAGCAGGCCACGCGACCGAAGCCGTCGGCATGCCGCAGCTGGACTTTTCCAGCTTCCCCAACCAGATCTTCTGGCTGATGGTGACGCTGGTCGCGATCTATTTCATCCTCACCCGTGTGGCGCTGCCCCGGATCGAGGCTGTTCTGGCCGAACGTGCCGGCACGATCACCAATGATCTGGCCGCCGCAGAAGACCTGAAACAGAAGGCTGTCGAAGCCGAGGAAGCCTATAACAAGGCGCTGGCCGATGCACGGGCGGAAGCAAACCGCATCGTCGCCGAAGCCAAGGCCGACATTCAGGTCGATCTGGACAAGGCCGTCGCCAAGGCCGATGCTGAAATTGCCGCCAAAGCAGCCGAAAGCGAAAAGGCCATTGCCGAAATTCGCGCCGGTGCGATGGATGCGGTCAAGAAGGTTGCCAGCGACACGGCCAAGGAAATCGTGGCCGCCATGGGCGCCAAGGCCGATGCCAAGACCATTACCGCGGCGGTCAACGCCCGGCTGAAAGGATAGCGTCATGAAAAAACTCGCCATCGCTTTCAGCTTTCTGGCCAGCCCCGCATTCGCCGCTTCCGGCCCTTTCTTTTCGCTGTTCAACACCAATTTCGTGGTGCTGATTTCCTTCCTGCTGTTCGTGGGTGTGCTGCTCTACGTGGGCGTGCCGAAACTGCTGGGCGGGATGCTGGACAAACGGGCCGATGCGATCCGCGCCGATTTGGACGAAGCCAAGTCGCTGCGCGAAGAGGCGCAGGCCCTGTTGGCGTCCTATGAACGCAAGCAGGCCGAGGTTGCCGAACAATCCGCGCGCATCGTCGAACATGCCAAGGGCGAAGCCGCCGAAGCCGCAGAACTGGCCAAGGAAGAGCTGAAGAAATCCATCGCCCGCCGTCTGGCCGCTGCCGAGGATCAGATCGCGTCCGCCGAAGCCTCCGCTGTGAAAGAGGTCCGCGACCGCGCCATCCAGATCGCTGTTGCCGCCGCGGGCGAGGTGATCTCGTCCAAGCTGACGGCAACGGACGGCAACAAGCTGATCGACGACGCGATTGCCAATGTCGGTGACAAGCTGCACTGATCTATCGCACACCCAGTTGGAAAGGCCCTGGACAGACTTCCGGGGCCTTTTTGTTAAGTGTGTCAATCCAATGACCGAAGCATTTGCCGCGTTACGCAGTAACGCATAGGCTTCGCGCAATTCCAATTTCAAATTTGCATTTCAGGATCAGTTCGGATGACGCGGATATTTAAGCTCGCAACAGGTGATGGCTTTTGGTTGATGTTCCTTGTTGCAGCGGCGGTTCTTGGGCCGTGGATGTGGCCGGTGCAATGGTCCGGGAACGAGATCAACTATTTCGATCTGGGCTACCGGACCGTACACCCGGAAAAATTCACCGATCATCATGCTGTGTTCGACAACACAAACGGCCGTATCGTTGGGCTTTCCGTGATCGGCTTGTTCGTTTCGGCATTCGGCTTCGAAGCGGCCAAGTCGATACTGGCGCTCGGCCTTTGGCTCGTGTCTTCGCTTGGGCTTGCCGCCATTGCGCGTCAGGTCGGTTTGCGCGCTTTTGAATTTGCGTTGGCCCTTTACCTGTTCGCTTCGATGCAGAGCGGCATTTTGGGCCGGGAATGGATATTTGGCACGGTCGAAACCAAGGGATTGGCCTATGCTGCGGTGTTCTTTGCCGCCGCCCTTGCCATGCAGGGCCGCATGGTCTTGCCGGTGTTGCTGGCAGCATTGGCGACGTACATGCATTTTCTGGTTGGCGGGTTTTGGGGGCTGGCCCTTGTGGCCCTTCATGCGATCCGGTTCAGAAACGCCATGTCGGCCTTCGCGATGGGGGCTGGGTTCCTCTTGCTCGTGGCGCCGCTTGTCGTTCTTTTGGCCCGTGAACGCCTTGGTGTGACTGTCGACACCTCCGGGCTCGATCGGTCGTTGAACGCGATCTATGTTGAGCTGTCCGCACATTTCCACACCGGACCTTTGCTTGATGGGTACAGGCACTTCCTGCAGCACTGGTTCCCGGGGGCCTGTGCGCATATCGCATTCATCTTCGCGCTTTGGATGATGCGCAGTCAGGTTCCGGACAGGGGCTTGCTGATCTGGTTGATTGCGCTGAACGCCTACGTGCTCATGGCGCTTCTCGCTTACATGGCGGATGCAGGCACCTACCGTTTCGCGCATCTCTACCTGTTGCGGCCCGCAGGGTTCACGGCGCTTCTGTCCGGGTTGGTCCTGGCCAGGGCCGTCTTCGCCGGGCTTGCCCCGGATAGCCAGCCGCGCACGGGTGCCACCGTTCTGGTCGCCGTCGTGCTCATGACCTTGCCCCCAGCGTTGTACAATCTGGGCTTGATCGCGACCAGATTTCCACCGGGCAACCGGCTTTATGCCACGCTCAGCCAGGCCGAACGCGACGTCGTTGCGTGGATCGCCGAAGAAACTGACGCACAGGACGCGATATTGGTGGAACCGGTCGGCACCGGAACCATCCTGGAAGGCGACGCCTTTCCGGGGGGGCTGGAAAGGCTCACCGGGCGCGGGCTGGTCGTCAATTTCAAATACATTCCGACCGAAAAGCGTGACATCCTTCGCTGGTATCGCCTTATACAGGCCCGACAGGCGTTTTTCCGGGGTGACTGTTCCCAGAACGACCTGCTGGGTGGTGATTTCGCGATCATGCGCAAGGCGACCGGATCAGATGCCGTGCTGTCCTGCATGACCGTGCTACGCGAAAACGAAGGTTTCGCTTTCGGACGCATCATGAACTAGGCCGTCCCAAAATCGTCGGGCAAGGTCAAATCCAGTGGTTCCGTTTCGTGTGACCCCGTGTAAACTCATGTCGATTTCAGACAGATGGACTTCACAATGCTCTACCCGGACTACTACGAATTTCGCGACGACCGGTTCCACA
>JBNKYL010000080.1:0-25951 GCA_050300875.1 Paracoccaceae bacterium | reverse complement strand
GGGGGTGTGGCCCAGATCGAAAGGCTCGCTGCCATCGTCGATGGCGCCGGGTGTGGCGGCAAGCAGGTGCATCAGGGACGGGTTATCACTGCATGCGCGGGCACTACAGTGTTTTTTCCATGAACAGGCTCAGCGGGTCGTCCGGATAGTCACCGAATGGGCCACGGGGTACGAAACCATGTCGCGCATAGAGCCGATGTGCGGCAATCAGCGAATTGCCGGTTTCCAGCCGCAGCACGCCCAACCCTTCCAGCCGTGCGGTGGTTTCGATTGTCGTCAGGATCTTGTCGCCGACGCCCCGTTCGCGAGCGGCTTCGGATGTGAACATGGATTTCACCTCGCCATATCCATCGCGGATCGCCAACGCGCCAACGCCAAGCGTTTCATCATCTTCTGTGGCCGCGAAGAACCGGATATCGGGGCCGGTCAGTTCGTCGATGGACAGGAAATGGTTGGATTCCGCCGGGAAAAGTTCCTGCATCAGCGTATGGCTGGACTGCAACAGCGCCATGCAATCGGGGTTGCGCGGATCGGCGGGACGGACGGTGATCATGGGTGCATGGCCTTTTCGATAGTGGCATGATCCAGCCCGGCCTGGCCGATCACCACCAGCCGGGTTTCGCGGGGTTCGTCTGCGGCCAACGGTCGGTCGAAATAGAAATCGATACGCGGACCCACAGCCTGAATGGTCAGGCGCATGGGCCGGCCTTCGACGGCAGCGAAGCCTTTCAAACGCAATATATCATGGTCGCGGATCACCTCCGACAGCTTCTCGGTGAAGGCTTTCGGGTTGGTGATTTCAGGATAGTTTAATATTAAACTATCGAATTCGTCATGCCCGTGATCGTGGGCGTGATCGTGGTCATCCTCGTCATCATCGTGGTGGTGATGGTGGTGAATTTCATGGCGCGCCGACAGGTCGGCCTCGGCCCCTGCACCGCGGCCCAGCAGCACATCGACCGGCAGCGCACCCATCGACGTCTTGACCACCTGCACGCCGTCGCGAGCGGCTTTGCGCAGGTCATCGGTCAGTGTTTCGGCATCCTTGGCGTCCAGCAGGTCGCTCTTGTTGACCACGATCATATCGGCGCAGGCGATCTGGTCTTCGAAGAGTTCGGACAACGGCGTTTCGTGGTCCAGATTGTCATCCATCGCGCGCTGCGCATCGACGGCGGCCACGTCATGGGCGAAACGCCCAGCCTGCACCGCGGCACCATCGACCAACGTCACAACCCCATCCACCGTCACGCGCGTGGAAATCTGCGGCCAGTTGAAGGCGCGCACCAGCGGCTGCGGCAGGGCCAAGCCAGAGGTTTCGATGACGATATGATCGGGCGGCTCGGCACGGTTCAGCAGCTTTTCCATCGTGGGCACGAATTCATCGGCCACCGTGCAGCAGATGCAGCCATTGGACAGTTCCATCACGTCATCATCGCTGCAGGTTTCATCGCCGCAGCCCTTGAGGATGTCGCCATCGACGCCGAGATCGCCGAATTCATTTATGATCAGCGCGATCCGCCGCCCGCCCGCATTGGCGAGCATGTGGCGGATCATCGTGGTTTTGCCCGACCCCAGAAAGCCGGTGATGATGGTGGCGGGGATCTTTTCGGCCATGTCAGGCGGGCTCCATTCGGTTCATCACGGTGGCGGCGACCCATCCCAGCACGGTCCAGCCCACGGCGGCAACCCCCAGCGAGTGGGTGGCGTAGCGTGCGGCCAGTTCAGGCGGAACAATGCCGAAATAGGTATCCAGATGCGGGGCGCCCCAGATATGGGGGGCGGCGATCAGCACGGCGCCGATCACGATGGCCAGTGCACCGCGACCGAAGGCCAGCATCGCCAGTCCGGCAGCGGTGGCGATCACGCAGCCCAGCATCCATGTCTGGCGCAGCCCGACCTCTGCCGCGATCACGCCGGGTGGTTCGGGTGGCAGGCCGAAGGCTGGGGCGAGTTGGAAGGAAAGGAACCCGGCCATGCCCCAGATCGCGCCCTGCCTGGGCGAAATCGCCACGCCTGCGCGTTGCGCGAAACCCATCAGCGCCACCAGCAACAGCGCATAGGCGGTATAAGCGATCACCGAAAACCCCGCATCCTGAACAAGACTGCCGAGCGATTGCGAAGCGCCTGCGCCTTCCAAGGCCAGACCCGCCGGGCTTTCGACCGGCGCTGTCAGGGAAGATTGAAAATGCACACGCTGCCCGGTTTCGAATAGCTCAGCTTCGAAGGTCAGGGGGTTTATCAAAAAGTATTGCAGCAGGAACGCCAGCGCCCCTGCCGCAAGGCCAGCGAACAACGCGCTGGCGCCCAATTGTCTAGCCATCAGATCAGTGGCAGGGGAAAGCGATCGCGTGGCGCGTGTTATGGGCGCCGTCATGCAGCACCGAGGCTTGCGCGAAGCCAGCCACGCCTAACAGCATCACACCGGCCAGGAAAAACGCGCCGATGGTCATCAGCCCGGTATCTGCCTTGGCAATCGAAAGGGTCTTGGTCGTCATGTTCGTATCTCCTTTGCCCGTCACACCCGACGGGTAGGGGTTTCATCGCGCATGGCTGGTCTCCTGGCTTTGCGGGTCGTCACCCCCTGCCGCCTTCCCGGTTTCCCAGTGGCCGTTGGCAGGGCGCTCGCCGCTTACAGTCGCGGGGGCGGCTGCGGAATAAGGCCCCGGATTGGGTCGCCTGCACCGCATTCCCATATGCTCCCCCCTGCTTGGCAGGTTTGGCGGGGAACCATGCAGGTTCCATTTGGCGCGGATCGGGGGGCGGGGTCAAGGCGGATTGCGACAGGGCGGGTGCGTCCTGCGACGGGGTGACAAGCCACGGCGTTGTCTGTATGGGCAATCAAGGCCCGCGACAGATCGGGCAGGCAAAAGGGATGGCATGGCAGTCTTTTCAGCACGTAATTTTCGGCTGTCTCATGGCAAGCGGGCCAATTCGATCTATGAATTCCTCGGGCGGCGCTTTGCGGACGCGGAAAACTGGCGGTTCATGAATTACGGGCTGGCCTTCGATGATCCGGCCGACAACCCGCCGCTGGAACCGCAGGACGAAACCGAACGCTATTGTGCGCAACTCTATCATGCCGTGGCATCGCAGATCGACCTGACCGGCAAACACCTGCTGGATGTGGGCAGCGGACGCGGTGGCGGCGCGCGGTATATGCACCGCTACCTTGGACCGGCCAGCACGACGGGCATGGACCTGGCATCAAGTGCTGTCGAGTTCTGCAAACGGATGGATGCCGATGTCGATGGGCTGGCCTTCACGGTCGGCAACGCGATGGAGATGCCGTTCGACGATGCCAGTTTCGACGCGGTGACCAACGTGGAAAGTTCGCATTGCTATCCCGATCGCGGCGCTTTCTTTGCCGAGGTGTTCCGGGTTCTGAAACCGGGCGGGTCGTTTTTGTTCACCGATTTCACCATCCCGACTGAAACCGGCGGGCTGGGGCTGGACAAGACCGGGCTGGACATGGTGGCCGAACGCGACGTGACGCCGGGGATCGTGGAGGCGCTGGCGTTGGACAAGGACCGGCGCGAGCAGGAGATTCGCAGCCATATCCCGCGCGGCCTGCGCTGGCTGGGCAATCATTGGGCAGGCGGGCCGGGATCCTACATTTTCCGCGATTTCGAAGAAGGCCGGCGCCAATACATCATCTATCACCTGCGCAAACCGGACTGATCGGCCCAAACCCGCCCATATCTTGTGGACAAATGGCTGTAATCAGCCAGATGCGGTGGTTCTGCGTTGACTCATAGGGTCTGGGCGCGAAAATAGCGGGCTAAAGCAGAATCAACATCCGAGGCAGGTCTTGCGTTTCACACGGCTGCGACTGAACGGCTTCAAAAGCTTTGTCGATCCGACCGACCTGATCGTGGCCGATGGCCTGACAGGCGTGGTTGGCCCGAACGGCTGCGGCAAGTCTAACCTGTTGGAAGCCTTGCGCTGGGTGATGGGCGAAAATCGCCCTTCTGCCATGCGCGGCGGCGGGATGGAGGATGTCATCTTCGCTGGCGCATCGACCCGACCCGCGCGCAATTTTGCGGAAGTGAACCTGTTCATCGACAATTCCGACCGGCTGGCGCCGTCGGGCTTCAACGACAGTGACCTGCTGGAAATCACGCGCCGGATCACTCGCGATGTCGGATCGGCCTATAAGGTCAATTCCAAGGATGTGCGGGCGCGCGATGTCACGATGCTGTTCGCCGATGCCTCGACAGGGGCGCATTCGCCTTCGCTGGTGCGGCAGGGGCAGATATCGGAACTCATCAACGCCCGGCCCAAGGCTCGGCGGCGAATCCTGGAAGAAGCCGCCGGGATCAGTGGGCTTTATCAGCGACGGCACGAAGCCGAGCTGAAGCTGAACGGGGCCGAGGCCAACCTCCTGCGCGTCGATGACGTGATCGAACAGCTGGCCAGTCAGTTGGCGCAACTGGCGCGGCAGGCAAGGCAGGCGGCGCGGTATCGCGAGATTGGCGAAGCGTTGCGCAAGTCCGAAGGCATCCTGCTCTATCGTCGCTGGTCCGAGGCTGACGAGGCACGCGTCCGCGCCGAAGCGGCGCTGAAAGACCTGATGCTGCGCCTGTCCGAAGCCGAACGTGCGGCGCGCGCGGCGGTGACGGCCCGCGAAGCGCGCGAAGCGGACATGCCGCCAAAGCGCGAGGAAGAGGCGATTGCGGCAGCGATCCTGCAACGTCTGGCCGTGGAACGTGACAGCCTGACCGAGCGCGAGGCGCAGGCAATGCGCAGCATCGAGACGCTGCGCGGGCGGATCGAACAGCTGGGCCGCGACATGGAACGCGAAGAGGCGCTGAACCGCGACGCCGGCGAAACCATCGCCAAGCTGGAAACGGAAGCCGCCGAATTGGCCGAACAGGGCCAAGGGCACGAGGCGCGGCTTGAGGCCGCTGCGGCCGAGGCGCGCGACGCGGCCAGCATCCTGCAGGAGCGTGAAGAAAAGTCGGCGGAACTGACCGAAGACGTTGCGCGGCTGGCGGCGCGACATCAATCGACCGAACGGCTTTTATCTGACAGCCGCGCGACGATGGCGAAATCCGAAGCTTCGGCGGAAGAGGCACGCAAGGCGGCTTCGGGGGCCGAAGAGGCGCTGAAGGTGCTGGAGGCCACCTTGTCCGGTGCGATGAAGGCGCAGATCGATGCGACCGCAGCGGCAGAAGCCGCAGAAACGGCGCTGGTCGCTGCGGACGAGGCCCGCGCCGAGGCGCAGACCCGCGAAGCCGAAGCCCGCGCAGGCCGGTCCGAAGCCGAGGGCGAAGCGGGCGCGTTGCGGGCCGAGGTTGCAGCGCTGACCCGGCTGGTCGAACGCGACACCGATCAGGGCGGGCAGGTCGTGGACCTTGTGCGCGTCGAAACCGGGTATGAACGCGCGCTTGGCGCGGCGCTGGCGGACGACCTGCGCGCGCCCGCGGTGGCGGCCGGGGTGCGGTCGGGCTGGGGCGAATTGCCTGCCTATTCCAGCGCGCCGGAATTGCCGAAGGGCGCGCGCCCGCTGTCGGATTTCGTGCAGGTACCGGCCGTTTTGCAAAGGCGGATCGGGCAGATCGGGTTGGTGGATGCAAGTCAGGGCGAAGCCCTGCAGGCCGACCTTTGGCCCGGGCAACGGCTGGTCAGCATCGAAGGCGATCTGTGGCGATGGGACGGGTTCCGCGCCGGGGCCGAAGATGCACCAAGTGCTGCCGCGCTGCGGTTGCAGCAGTTGAACCGCTTGCAGGAACTGAAGCGCGATCTGGAAGAGGCGAATGCCAAGGCCGAAGGGGCAGCGCAGGCGCATGAGCACCTGAAAAAGCGGTTGGCCGATTTGACCGACGCCGACCGGACGCGCCGCGATGAACGCCGCGCAGCAGATGCGGCGGCGACCGAAGCCAGCCGCGCGCTGTCGCGCGCCGAGGCGGATCGCAACATCGCGGCGGGCAAGCTGGAATCGGCCCGGCTTGCCGCAGCGCGTCATGATGACGAGGCGCGCGAGGCCGGTCTGCGGCTGGCCGAGGCCCAGCGCGCCATGGACGATCTGGACGATCTGGATGCCGCCCGCGCTGTCGTCGAAGAATTGCGTCAAGCCGTCGAAGCCGCACGCATCACCATGATGTCGCGCCGCGCCGCGCATGACGAAATGCGTCGCGAAGGCGAAGCGCGCGCGCGCCGCGCGGGCGAGATTGGCGCCGAAGTGGAAAGCTGGACCAAGCGGCTGCAATCTGCCGACCGCCGCATGGCCGAACTGGGTGAACGGCGTGACGCCAGCGAAGCCGAACTGGCGCAGGCCGAGGGCCTTCCGGGCGAGATTGCAAGCCAACGCGATGCGCTTGCGGGCAAGATCGAAGAGGCCGAGACGCGTCGCCGCAAGGCCGCGGACGCGCTGGCAGAAGCCGAAACCGCCCTGCGTCACGCGCAGCAGGCCGAACGCGAAGCGGAACGCGCCGCAGGTGAGGCGCGCGAAACCCGCGCAGCTGCCGAAGCACGGGCCGAAGCCGCGCGCGAGGCTGTGGCGACCGCCGCCGAACGCATTCACGAAGAAACCGAAATGACGCCCGAGGCTTTGCTGGCAGGGCTGGGCATGGCCATCGAGGACATGCCCGCAGCCCACAAGGTCGAGACGGAAGTCAACATGCTGCGCCGTCAGCGCGACGCATTGGGCGCGGTCAACCTGCGCGCCGAAGAAGACGCGCGCGAGGTGCAGGCGGAACATGACACGCTTGTTGCCGAAAAGGCCGATCTGGAAGGCGCGATTTCCAAGCTGAAAACCGGCATTTCCAACCTGAACCGTGAAGGTCGCGAACGGCTGCTGACCGCCTTTGAACAGGTCAACGCGAATTTCTCGGTCCTGTTCAAGCACCTGTTCCGTGGCGGCGAGGCGAAACTGGTGCTGGTCGAAAGTGATGACCCGCTTGAAGCCGGGCTGGAAATCATGTGCCAGCCACCGGGCAAGAAACTGGCCACCCTGTCGCTTTTGTCCGGCGGCGAACAGACCCTGACGGCGCTGGCCCTGATCTTTGCGGTGTTCCAGGCCAACCCCGCGCCGATCTGCGTGCTGGACGAAGTTGACGCGCCTTTGGACGATGCGAACGTCACGCGGTTCTGCGACTTGCTGGACGAAATGACCCGCCAGACCGAAACCCGGTTCCTGATTATCACCCACCATGCGGTGACGATGAGTCGTATGGACCGGTTGTTCGGGGTAACAATGGCCGAACAGGGCGTCAGCCAGCTGGTCAGCGTGGATCTGTCGGCGGCGGAAAAGCTGGTCGCCTAGCGCAGGGCCAGACCGAAGGGCATTTCATCCGCTGCGGCGCGGAACCACCTGCGGATCGCCACACGTTCTTCGGGTTCCATGAAGGACAGGTTGGCCGGTGGCATGGCTTCGGTCACGCCCGCCTGAATGTAGATCTCGCGCGCATGGGCGATGATATCGCCGCGCGTTTCCAAGAGCACGTTCTTGGGCGCGCGGTGGATGCCGTCCCAATAGGGTTCGCGCGCGTGGCACATGGAACAGCGGCCAAGGATGATGTCGCTGACCTCTTCGAACCCTTCGGCATTGGCGAAGATCTGTTCATTGGGTGTCAGGGCCCGGGTTTCCTCGGTGTCGTAATCGGTTTGCGACAGCGGGGCGGTGGACAGCCACATGATCGCGATGAACAGCAGAACAGTGGCCAGCCAGGTCCAGGTCGGGTTGCCCGCGCGGGCATGGCGGGTGTTGAAATAGTGCCGGATGGTGACGCCCATCAGGAACACCAGTGCCGCGATCAGCCAGTTGTATTCGGTGGCGAAGGCCAGCGGGAAGTGGTTGGACAGCATCAGGAAAATGACCGGCAGGGTCAGGTAGTTGTTATGCGTCGAACGCAGCTTGGCGATCTTGCCGTATTTCGGATCGGGTTTGCGGCCCGCCTTAAGGTCGGCCACCACGATGCGCTGGTTGGGCATGATGATGAAAAACACGTTGGCGGTCATGATCGTCGCGGTAAACGCGCCAAGGTGCAGCAACGCGGCCCGGCCTGTGAACACCTGATCATAGCCCCAGGCCATCGCAACCAGCAGGATGAAAAGCAGGATCATCAGGAAGGTTGGCCGCTCGCCCAGCCCTGATTTGCAGAGGAAATCATAGACCAGCCAGCCGATGGTCAGCGAGGCGGCCGAAATCAGGATGCCTTGCCACAAAGCCAGATCGGCCTTGTTGGCATCGATCAGGTACAATTCGCCGCCTGCCCAGTAGACGATCATCAGCATCGCCGCGCCGGAAAGCCAGGTCATGTAGCTTTCCCATTTGAACCATGTCAGGTGCTCGGGCATCGCCTCGGGGGCCACCAGGTATTTCTGGATGTGATAGAACCCGCCACCATGGACCTGCCATTCCTCGCCATCCGCCGGGCCGGCGATGTCGCGGTTCAGGCCAAGGTCCAGCGCGATGAAGTAGAAAGACGAGCCGATCCAGGCGATTGCGGTGATCACGTGCAGCCAGCGCACCGCGAAGGCCAGCCAATCCCACATGACAATCACATCGTGCATTTCGTATTCCTTCACCCGTTTGCCAAAACGCTAGAATATGGCGCGATTATCCACTACACCCTGATAATCCCAAGCTGCTTCAAATTTCGCCTGAAAGTCTGCCATGGCCTATCTGGACAATATCCGCACCTTCGTCCGTATCTATGAACTTGGCAACATGTCCGCCGCCGCGCGTGACCTGCGCATTTCTTCGGCGGTGGCGTCCAGCCGGGTTTCGCAATTGGAAGAACACCTGAACGTCCGCCTTTTCCATCGCACCACGCGCAAGCTGAATGCGACCGAACAGGGGCATCTGTTCTACAAGGGCGCGCAGAAGATCATGGAAGCGGTGGACGAGGCCGAGGCGGAAATCTCATCCGTCACAAAGACCCCGCGCGGGTCCGTCTACGTCGCGGCGCCGCTGGGATTGGGTCAGCGTTTGATTGCGCCGGCGGTGCCGGAATTTCACGCCGCTTACCCGCTGATCAATATCCGCTTGCGCCTGTCCGATCGCACGCTGGATCTGGCCGCCGAAGGACTGGATGCGGCCTTTATTCTTGGCGTGCCGGAAGACAGTTCCATGCGCATTCGCAAGATCGCCGATTGTCCAAGGGTCCTGTGCGCGTCACCCGATTACATCGCGCGGCGGGGGATGCCGAAATCAAGCGATGTGCTGAAAACCGACGCGCATGACTGCCTGAACCTGCGTTACCCCGGTGCGCAGGAATTTCAATGGCCGCTGATGGGGCCGGACGGGCCGCGCCGGGTGGTGGTCAGCGGGCCGTTTGAATGTGACCATAGCGATGTGCTGACCAATTGGGCACTGGACGGGCACGGGATCGTTTTGAAACCGGTTTTCGAGATTGCCGAACATCTGGCATCTGGCGCGCTGGCCCCGGTGCTGGAAGACGAACCGCCGGTGCCCATCCAGATGGCCTGCCTTTACATGCACCGGCGCAGGCAGGACCCGAAAACGCGGCTGTTCATCGACTTCATGGTGGATCACATCAAGGCGAACCTGCCCGGCATCGGAAAGGGCTGAACAGTCCTGACGCGCCGGAAATCATGATGGATTTCGCCCCCTAGCTGCCCCGGTAGGTCGAATAGCCGAAGGGCGAGATCAGCAGCGGGACGTGGTAGTGATCGGCCTGAGACATGCCGAAGCGGATCGGCACTTCGTCCAAGAACCGCGGGCTTTCCGGCGGCGTGCCGGTCGCGTCCAAATAGGCGCCGACATGGAAGACCAGTTCATAGCTACCGGTGCGAAATTCGCTTTCCGGGAGGATCTGCTGGTCTGTGCGCCCGTCTGAATTGGTGGTCATGGCATGGATGAATTCACGCGCCTTTCCGTCGATCCGGTACAGCTCGATATGCATGCCTGCCGCCGGGCAGCCGCGCGCCGTATCCAGCACATGCGTTGTCAGATAGCCTGCCATTCGAACATCCTTCTGATTTCCTGCGAGTCTTTTCACATATGTTGGCCGCCCGCTACGGTGCGTCCACAAAATAGCTGTTTAAAGAATTTCCAGAAAGTAAATTTGATTAACCTCATCTAGAGTGAAATCGACGAGACGAGCAGGGCAAAGATGACGCGATATCCCAGGGACATGCGCGGCTATGGCCCGAACCCGCCGGATGCGAACTGGCCGGGCGGGGCCAAGGTCGCCGTTCAATTCGTACTGAATTACGAGGAAGGCGGGGAAAACTGCATCCTTCACGGGGATGCGGCGTCCGAAGCCTTCTTGTCGGACATTCCCGGTGCCGCGCAGTGGCCGGGGCAACGCCATTGGAACATGGAATCCATCTATGAATACGGCGCGCGAGCCGGGTTCTGGCGGTTGCACCGGCTGTTCACCGGAGCGGGCATTCCGCTGACCATCTATGGCGTGGCGACGGCGCTGGCCCGGTCGCCTGAACAGGTGGCCGCGATGAAGGCCGCAGGTTGGGAGATCGCCAGCCACGGGCTGAAATGGGTCGAACACAAGGATATGCCCGAAGACGCCGAACGCACCGCGATTGCCGAAGCGATCCGCTTGCATACTGAGGTCGTGGGTGAACCGCCGCGCGGCTGGTACACCGGACGTTGTTCGGCCAACACCGTGCGGCTGGTCGCCGAAACCGGGGCTTTCGACTATATCTCCGACACCTATGATGACGACCTGCCCTATTGGATCGAGCTGCGCGACCGCGATCAGTTGATCATCCCCTATACGTTGGAAGCCAATGACATGCGGTTTGCCACGGCGCCCGGTTGGGTGACGGGCGCAGATTTCGAAAGCTATCTGAAAGACGCCTTCGACACGCTTTATGCCGAAGGTCAGGCGGGGCGGCCCGCGATGATGACGGTGGGCCTGCATTGCCGGCTGGTCGGGCGGCCGGGCAAGATCGCCGGGCTCAAACGCTTCATCGACCATGTTCAGGCGCATGATGGCGTCTGGTGCCCGCGCCGGATCGAGATCGCCGAACACTGGGCCACGCATCACCCGCATCAGCGGTTTGAACGGCCCAGCCAGATGGGCAAGCGGCGGTTTGTCGAAACCTTCGGTGGCATTTTCGAACATTCGGCTTGGATTGCGGAACGGGCGCACGACCTGGAACTTGGCCCTGCCCATGATAGTGCTGCGGGCCTGCACAATGCATTGGCGCGGATGTTCCGGTCGGCCAGCCGTGACGAAAGGCTGGGCGTGCTGACGGCGCACCCCGACTTGGCGGGCAAGCTTGCGGCCGCCAAGCGGTTGACGGCAGAAAGCACGTCGGAACAGGCCAGCGCCGGGCTGGACGCCCTGACCGATGCGGAACGCACGCGGTTCACCGAATTGAACGCGGCCTATGTGGCAAAGCATGGCTTTCCGTTCATCATCGCGGTGCGCGACCATGACAAGGCGTCGATCCTGGCGGCCTTCGAGGCCCGCATCGCCCATGACACCGACACCGAGTTTGCAGAAGCCTGCCGACAGGTCGAACGCATCGCCGAATTCCGCCTTCAGGACATCTTGCCGTGACGCGGGTCATCGCATCCCCTTTGACGCGCGAGGGGTTCGCGCCCTTTGGGGATGTGATCGAACTGGCCGATGCGCCAACCAAGCTGATCAATCAGGGGCTGTGCGGGCGTCACCATGACCTGGCACAGATGGATTTCGCCGATGGGCGGGCGGGTATCAGCCTGTTCGATGCCGAACCGCGTGCCCTGCCTTACAAACTGGAAATGGTGGAACGGCATCCTGACGGAAGCCAGGCCTTTCTGCCCATGAATAGCGTGCCCATGCTTGTCACCGTCGCCCCCGATGACGGCGGCAAGCCCGGTACGCCCGTTGCCTTTGTCAGTGCGCCCGGTCAGGGCATAAATCTGCATCGCGGGGTTTGGCATGGGGTTCTTGCGCCGTTGGACGCGCGGGGGCTCTATGCTGTGGTCGACCGGATCGGGCCGGGTGACAACCTGCAGGAATACTGGTTCCAGGAAGACATCACGATTGTGGGGACCAGCGGCTGAACCGGGCCCAAGACCCGGACAGCGACAACGAAGGGACAGTCGAAAGGGAAAAACATGGCTGACGCATCAATCGGAACGCCGGAACAACTGCGCGATCCAAATTACACACCACCATTGGGCCAGGCCGTGCCCCTTGGCATCCAGCATGTGCTGGCGATGTTCGCATCGAACGTCACACCGGCCATCATCGTCTGCGGCGCCGCGGGCATCGGGTTCGGGTCCGATCAGGGGGCGTTGGGCTTCCCCGACATGAACTACATGATCCAGATGTCGATGCTGTTCGCAGGCATCGCGACCTTGTTCCAAACCATCGGCTTCGGGCCCGTGGGCGCACGCCTGCCGATCGTGCAGGGTACATCATTTGCCTTTATCCCGGTGATGATCCCGGCGGTTGCCGGCATGGGCGTGGCCGGTCTGGGCGGGCTGATGACCGGGGTTCTGATCGGCGGCCTCTTCCACTTCTGCCTTGGCTTCTTCATCGGGCGTATCCGCTTTGCCTTGCCACCATTGGTGACGGGCCTTGTGGTTCTGATGATCGGGCTGGCTCTGGTGCGGGTCGGCATCCAATACGCCGCGGGCGGCGTGCCGAAGATGGGGACCGAGGATTTCGGGACGCTGCAATACTGGTTCCCCGCGCTGGTCGTCATCGTGGTCACCCTGGGCATCAAGTTCTTCATGCGCGGCTTCGCAGCTGTCGCGGCGGTGCTGATCGGCATCATCGCGGGCTATGTCGTTGCCATGCTTATGGGCCAGGTCAGCTTTGCCAATGTCGGCCGAGCAGCCATGTTCGACCTGCCGATGCCGTTCAAATACGGGTTCGAATGGAACTGGGCGATCATCATCGGCATGTGCCTGATGGCCTTCGTTTCTGCCGTTGAAACCGTGGGCGACACGTCCGGCATCACCAAGGGCGGCGCTGGCCGCGAAGCGACCGACAAGGAAATCGCCGGTGCGACCTTTGCCGACGGTCTGGGCACGGCCATAGCCGGTGTCTTCGGCGGCCTGCCCAACACCTCGTTCAGCCAGAATGTCGGCCTTGTTGCCATGACCGGCGTGATGAGCCGCCATGTCGTGACCATCGGCGCGATCTTCCTGATCGTCTGCGGGCTGATCCCCAAGGTCGGCGCGATCATCAACACGGTGCCGATCCACGTGCTGGGCGGCGGCGTGATCGTGATGTTCGGCATGATTGCCGCAGCAGGCATTTCGATGCTGGCGGACGTGAACTGGAACCGTCGCAACATGGTGATCTTCGCCATCTCGCTGTCGGTCGGGTTCGGCCTGCAACTTGAACCCTCGGCGCTTCAGCATCTTGGGCCGACACTCAAGATCCTGCTGACCTCCGGCCTGCTGCCGGCGGCGATCATCGCCATCGTGCTGAACCTGATCCTGCCGGAAGAATTGGCGGACTGATCCAGCCGGACACTGACAAGGTGCGGGGCCCTTCGGGGCCCCGTTTCGCATCATCCTGTCCACGAACCATTTGCGGCCGGGCGGCACACCATGCAAAAATGGGTCGCATGGGGGATGCTTTCTGAAAATGGGAATCCTGGGCCGGGCGATAAAGTTGGGCGGCAGACTGGTCTGGTCTTGCACCTTGGCGCTGTTGGCCCCCAACGCGCTGGCCGCGCAACAGATGGAATGCGGCCAAGAACCTTTTAACCATCCGGATCGGGTCGCGGCCCTGGTTGCTGCAACCGAACCGGTATTCCAGGAGTTCCCGGGTTTTTTGAGCTGGCTGACCGGGCGCGGGCAGGAGTTGTGCGTAGCGGTCAAAATGCTGACGACCGAAGGCTACTATGAACCCGAAAGCAAACGGATCGTGATTGACGGCAGCCACGACCTGCCGCTGCAGAGCGCCATTTTGGTTCACGAGCTTGTCCATGTCCGCCAATATGACGTCGGCACCTGTCCGGCACCCGACCTGTCGATGGAAGAACATGCGCGCGCCATCTTCGCGATGGAGGCAGATGCCAGCGCGACGAGCCTAGTCGTGGCCTGGACATTGCGCGAAAACGGGCTGCCCGACTTGTGGGACGCGCTGTCGGCCTGGCCCATGCAGCGCGACATCGCCGAAGCCTTCGCGGCGCGGGCGGGGCAGGACGGCGATCTTTCGGCGGCGGCCACGGCGGCATTCAGTCAGTGGTACGTCAACAAGCCCCGCGTCAGCGCCTATCGGGACGCGGCCTGTTCGGCCTTTCTGGACTTGGAAGACCAGACCCACAAGCTGCGCGGGAATCAGCGGTTGGATGCATCCTATTTCGACACTCTGTGCCAGTTGCCGGATGGGAGCGCCTATCTCTGCACCGACGAGTGACAGCCGCGCAGGCTTCCATTTCGGACCCCGGGCCGTTGCCAGACCCGCTATCAGCCGAAAGAAAGCGGCATGTGCCGGTTCACATCCTTGTAAAGCAGATAGCGAAACGGCCCCGGCCCGCCAGCGTAACAGGCTTGCGGGCAAAAGGCGCGCAGCCACATATAGTCGCCCGCCTCGACCTCGACCCAGTCCTGGTTGAGCTTGTAGACGCCCTTGCCCTGCAACACGTAAAGCCCGTGTTCCATGACATGGGTTTCCTCGAACGGAATGACCGCGCCGGGTTGCAGGGTGACGATGGTGATATGCATGTCGTGACGCAGATCGGCAGGGTCCATGAACCGCGTGGTGGCCCAGCGACCATCTGTGTCAGGCATCGTCGCGGGGGCGATCGCCGCATCGTTGGCCTTGAACGGGTCCGGCACATCCAGCCCTTCGACCGCCTGATACTTCTTTCGAATCCAATGGAACTGCGCGCCTGCGTCTGCCTGGACCGACCATCCCTGACCCGGCGGCAGATAGATGAAATCGCCCGGGACCAGGTCATGCGCCTGCCCGCCCGTTTCCATCCGCATCGCCCCGCCGGTCACGAAGATCGCCGACTGAATACCAGGCTCGCCTTCGTCCCGTTCCGTCCCCCCCCCCGGGGACAGGTCGGCGATGTAATGCGAAAAGGTTTCCGAAAATCCCGACATGGGCCGGGCGATGACCCAGAACCGGGCGCCCCGCCAGAACGGCAGGGCCGACGTCACGATATCGCGCATGACCCCGCGCGGCAGAAAGGCATAGGCCGGGGTAAAGACCGACCGCCCGGTCATCAGATCGCTCTGTCCGGGCAGGCCGCCTTTGACAACATGGTAATCGGTCATGGGCAAGAAATCCGTTTGGTTTAGCCCCATCAAACCGCGTTCGCCCGGGCTTTCCAAATGAAATCGCTTGTGAAATTCAAAGAAGGTGCTTTAGCGCGGAGCGGTGCAATCAGTCCCCGTCTGCAAGTTCTTCGATCAGCTCCGGCCCGCTGGCGCGGTTGGAATTGACGGCCGTGCCGACGCGATGAAATCGCAGAACGTCATCGGCGGCAGGTCGCATCAGCACAGCCGCGCCCTTACCCTCTTCGCCCAGCCACTTGCCCCAGTCACTAGGTTCGACGATCACCGGCATCCGGTGGTGGATCGCCGACATCGGCGCATTGGCATCGGTGGTCACGATTGCACAGGTCGTCAGCCTGTCGCCGCCCTGTTCCCAATCCTGCCAGATACCGGCAAAGGCAAGCGGCTGCCCGTCGGCGCGATGGATATACCACGGCAATGGCTTTTCCCCGTCGCGGTGCCATTCATAGAACCCGGTGGCCGGGATCAGGCAGCGCCGGGTGCGGCAGGCATCGCGAAAGGCGGGCTTTTCGGCAATCGTGTCGGCGCGCGCATTGATCAACAGCGGCCCGTCCGTGGGCGACTTGTACCAGCGAGGCAAGAACCCCCAGCGCATGGCGACCAGTGCCCGCGCATCCTGCGCGGCGCGCACGACATGGATCTGGGTCGTCGGACATACGTTGTAATTCGGAACAGAAGGCAGGTCATTGGCGGGTGCCGCATCGAACAGCTGCGCCATGGCATCGGGGGGCAAGGTGACTGCAAAACGTCCGCACATATGCTAAGGATAGGGCAGAGCTGCGCGGGGATGAACCCATGACATTGCAACGTCCGAAAAATCCCATGCCCGACGACATCGCCTTGCGGCTGGCGACACAGGGTCTGCAATCCGCCTATGACGCCCGCCCGCCCTATCAGCGCAACGATTACCTGGGCTGGATCGGGCGTGCCAAGCGACCTGAAACCCGCGAGAAGCGAATCGCGCAGATGCTGGACGAATTAGACCGGGGCGACGCCTACATGAAAATGGCGTGGTCCGGTCAGCGGCGATAGGCGTCCTTGGCCAGCGCCAGGCGCGGTTCCAGATCCGCTATCTTCTGCATCAGGGCTTGGCGCCTGTCGCGGTCGCCTTCCTCGATCAGTTCGGCCCGCAAGCGCGCCATTTCCTTTGACAAGGACACGAATTCCGGCACGCCGCCCGCTTCCTTGATGATACGGTCGATCACCGCATCCTTCGGGTTGTCGACATGCGGCAATGGCTTGCCCGCCCCGGGCAGGTTGTCAAACTCGCCCCGCGCCTCGGCTTCGCGGATCTTGGCGGATATCAGGTCGATCAACGGATGGTCCATGGGCCACAATCTATCCCATCTCTCCGGTTTTCAAATACCAGAAAACGGAAAAACCCGCCCGAAACGGGCGGGTTTTGACATTGGGAATGCGAGGGGCCGGGACGGCCCCTCACATTTTGGCAACCTTACTTGGCGGTTATACAGCCATCCAGATAGGGCGTGACCGGGCCCATCTTGGCCATGTATTCCGCCGTGACATCGGCCAGATCGGGCCCGAAGTCATAAGCGTTTTCGGCATTCACAAACATGTTGTAGCCGTCACCACCATTGCGGACGAAGTTGTTGGAAACAACACCATACATCTTGTCCAGATCAATCGGCGCGCCGCCGACCATCACGTCGGACACCCGGCTACCGGCCGGCTGGCTGACATCGAAGGTAAAGGTCATGCCCGCCACCTGCGGGAAGCGGCCTGCGCCTTCCTCATGCTGGCTGACGCCGTTTTCCAGCGCTTCGACGATGGTCGCACCCGACACGTGGAAGGTCGACAGCGTGTTCTGGAAGGGCAGCACGGTCAGCACCTCGCCCATCGTCACCTCACCCTGGTCGATCGAAGCACGGATGCCACCGCCATTCTGGATGGCGATCTCGATGCCCTGGCTCTTCACGCGGTCCAGCATTGCGTCGGCGATGATGTTGCCCATCGAGCATTCCATCGCCCGGCAGGACCCGCGTTCGCCGTCGATCGCTGCGGCAGTTTCGGCCACGACACGGTTGCGGATTTCGTCCAACGGTTGGGCGGCTTCAGCGATGCGCGCCTTGGTGTCAGCATCTTCCGCGACGAAACGGTCCAGCAACAGCGGTTCGCCCACGGCGGACGTGATCACACCGTCATCATCGAAGACCACGTTCAGTTCACCCAGGAACTTGCCATAGGCATAGGCCGACACGATCGCTGTCGTCCCGACCATGGTGGGGTACGGGCCTTCTGCACGGTCGTTTACATTCGACAACAGGGTGTTGGTATGTCCACCCACGATGACATCGACGCCGGTGGTGTTTTCGGCCACGCGGATGTCGGTGTTGTAGCCCGAATGCGACAGCACGACGATCTTGTTCACACCGGCTGCAGTCAGCAGGTCAACCTCGCCCTGAACGGCGTCGACCGGATCGGTGAAAATCACGTTCGGGCCAGGGCTGGCCAATTCGTCCGTGTCACGCGGGGTCAGGCCGATCAGGCCGATCTTGGTGCCGTTCACGTCGATTATCTTGGATTTCTCCAGCGCGCCGGCCAGCATTTCTTCGCCAGATACATCGGCGTTGGACATCAGGACCGGGAAATCGACCGCATCCATGAAGCCGCGCAGCACTTCGGGGCCGTCGTCAAATTCGTGGTTGCCCACGGTCATCGCGTCATAGCCCATCTTGTTCATCATCTCGGCCGCCAGCGCGCCCTTGTAATAGGTGTAGAACAGCGTGCCCTGGAACTGGTCGCCGCCATCGACGAGAATCGAGTTCACGGCACGGCTGCGCGCGGCCTCGATGGCCGACATCAGGCGCGCCGATCCGCCAAAGCAGGACCCGGCCATGTTGTCATCTTCCGAGCAGCCGGAATCAAACCGGCTGATCGGTTCGAAACGGGCATGGAAATCATTGGTGTGCAGAATGGTCAGGGCGAAATCGGCCTGCGCCACGCCTGTGGAAAGCGCAAGCGCCGCAGCCGAACAAAGGATGCGTGTTTTCATTTTTTCTGAGTCTCCCAGGTTGGATGTTGGTCAGCTTGGCATTGCTGCGTGCGGCTGTCCAGATAGGTGCCAGGGGGAAAATTTGCCTGCGAAGGTCAAGTTTCCGTACCGGCGCAATATTAAGCCATTGTAACAAGGCCATGACGTCCGTGACGGCAAAGGCTTGACGCGTCCCCGCAATGGGTCCATCCCGCAGGTTATGCAGATCTACAAGATATTCCGCGCCGACGAATGGGCTGAACTGTGCGATCAGGGTCAGACCGAAGGCGCACCGATTGACCGGCAGGATGGATATGTTCACCTGTCAACTGGGGCGCAGGTGGCCGAAACGGTTGCGCGCTATTTCGCGGGCGAAGAAGGGCTGGCGATCCTGGCCCTGGAAACGGACGGGCTGGGCGACGACCTGAAATGGGAACCGTCGCGGGGTGGTGACCTGTTTCCGCATCTGTACCGAAAGCTCAGGCTCGAAGATATCCTGTGGCAGACCGATTTGCCGTTGGGCGAAGATGGCCACGAGTTCCCCGAAGGGGTGCTGCCGGAATGATCGAAAAGCTGGGGCTGGCGGTTCTGCGCCGCATGGACCCCGAGGCCGCGCATGGCATGGCCATCCGCGCGTTGCGGTCGGGGCTGGTGCCCCTGCCCGGCCCGGTCACGTCGCCGCGCCTGCGCACCACACTTGCCGGTCTTGACCTGCCCAACCCCGTCGGGCTGGCGGCTGGTTTTGACAAGAACGCAACAGCCACCGGGCCGCTGACCCGCGCCGGTTTCGGCTTTGTTGAGGTGGGCGCCGCGACACCCCGTCCACAACCCGGAAATCCCAAGCCACGGTTGTTTCGCTTGACCGAAGACCGTGCTGCCATCAACCGGTTCGGGTTCAACAATGACGGGGTTGCCACCATTTCCGAACGCCTGTCCAAGCTAGGACACCCGGTGCCCATCGGCCTGAACCTTGGCGCCAACAAGGACAGCGCCGACCGGGCCGCCGATTTCGCGCAAGTGTTGCGGGTGGCGGGTCCGCATGTGGATTTTGTCACCGTCAACGTGTCGTCCCCCAACACCGAAAAACTGCGCGACCTGCAAGGGACGGAAGCCTTGGCGGCGCTGTTGGCCGGCGTCATGCGGGCGAGGGACGAACTGGCTCGTCCTATCCCGGTTTTCCTGAAGATCGCGCCGGATCTGTCGGATGACGAGATCGCCGCGATTGGCGAAACCGCCATCGCCGCAGGTCTGGATGCGATCATTGCCACGAACACGACCTTGTCGCGTGACCGTTTGACCAGCCCGCATGCGGGTGAATCAGGTGGTTTGTCCGGCGCTCCGTTGTTCGAAAAATCGACGCGGGTTCTGGCGCGGCTTTACCTGTCCACGCGTGGACGCATCCCGTTGATCGGGGTCGGTGGCGTGACTTCAGCGAGCGATGCGTTGGTCAAGATACGTGCCGGGGCGAGCGCCGTGCAGCTTTATACCGCGATGGTCTATGACGGGTTGTCACTGGCCGCACGTATCGCGCGGGATATGGATCGACTGTTGGAACAGGACGGCATCGGCAATGTTGCGGAACTGGTTGGCGTGGATGCCGAAGAAAGGGCGAAATGATGGATGTCACGATCTGGCATAACCCGCGATGCAGCAAGTCCCGGCAGACGTTGGCCTTGCTGGAAGAAAAAGGGGTGAAGCCTGAGATACGGCTTTATCTGACCGACCGTCCAAGCGTGGACGAGATCAAATCCGCCCTTTTCGCTGCCGGACTGCCTGCCATCGAGTTGGTGCGGACGGGTGAAAAGATTTTCAAGGAATTAGGCCTGTCAAAGGATGACCCGGACGAGGTTCTGATCACCGCGATGGCAGCCAATCCGATCCTGATCGAACGTCCCTTGGTGCTGACGGGTGGCAAGGCGGCTTTGGGGCGGCCGCCTGAGGCTGTTCTTGATCTGATCGGCTAGGTTTTGGGGCTGTCTGCCTCAGCCTCAAGCCCCGGATAGAAATAGAACAGCGTCAACGCGCGGGTGATGTTCAGGATCATCAGCGACAGCCACAGACCGTGGTTTTCGTAGGGGGCGACCAATATGAGCAACGCGCCGATATAGACGAGACCCGACACGATCATGGCCACACGCATGTCGCGGGTCCGGGTGGCGCCAATGAAGATGCCGTCAAGCATCCAGGAGGCTATGCCGATCAGCGGTGCGGCGGCGACCCAGGGCAAGTAGGTGCGGGCGGTGTCGCGCACCGGCTGAGAGGTGGCCATCAGGTCGATCAGCGAAGGCCCGGCGAACCAGAAGAACAACGCCATCGGCACTGAAATGCCAACGCCCCATTGCGATGTCAGGATCGCCGCGCGGCGCAGGGCCTGCCGGTTGCGCGCACCCAGCGCGGCACCGACCAGTGCCTCGGCAGCGAATGCGAAACCGTCCAGAGCGAAGGCGGTGATTTGCAGGAATTGAAGGATGACCTGATTGGCGGCCAGCGTGACGTCGCCGAACTGCGCGCCGAGGAACAGGAAGGTCGTGAACGCCGCCTGCAGGATGACGGATCGCACCATGATGTCGGAATTGACCAACGTCATGCGGCGGATTTTTGCGCGGTCGAAGATGCGCGCCCAGTCGCGCCACATATCGCCAGCAAAGGCCACGCGGCAAAGCCAGAGGCCCAGCGCGAGGCCAGTCCATTCCGCGATCAGCGTGGCAACCGCCACACCTTCGACACCCCAGCCGAGCCCCAGCACGAACCACAGGTCCAGCCCGATGTTCAGACTGTTCATCCACAGTTGCAGCACCAGCACCCCGCGCGTGCGTTCGGTTGCAATGAGCCAGCCGGTGACGGCATAAAGCGCGATGGTGGCGGGCGCGCCCCAGACGCGGATGGCCAGATAGGACCGGGCGAGTGTTTCGACCTCGTCCGAGGCCGGGGCAAGTTTGAAGGCAGCCCAGAACAGGGCCACCTGTCCGATGATGATGATCGCGCCGCCCGCCGCGCCAATCATCAAGGCGCGCATCAGCAGGGCACCGGTTTCGCTGTCGTCACGGGCCCCGCGAGCTTGCGCCACCAGCCCCGTCGTACCCATGCGCAGGAAACCGAAAATCCAGTACAGCGCGGATAGCACGACCGCACCGATACCCACCGCACCGATGGGGGCGGCGCTGCCCAACTGCCCGACCACACCGGTATCGACCGCACCCAGGATCGGCACGGTCGCATTGGACAGGACGATTGGAATGGCAATGTTCAGAACCCTGCGGTGGGTCAGAACTTGCGCGTTATCGTTCATCGCGTTCGGGCACCAGGAAGTGGCCTGCGGCATGGGCGAAGGGGCGGGCGCGATTGTCCTGCCAGGCTTCGACGATCACCGAGGCGTAACGTCGGCCAGACCGGTTGATCCGTGCCCGCGCGTAGGCGTCGCGCGGAAGGCCGGTGCGCAGGTAGTCCACCGTAAAATCAATGGTCTTCGGCAGGCGTGGCAGGCTGGTGGGGTCCAGTGTCTGCGGGTCGAGCCGACCCGATTCCATTTGGTCCCAAAGCCCGGCCCAGGCCAGTTCGATGATTGCAGTCATTTCCATGAATGCCGCCGTCGCGCCGCCATGCAGGGCAGGCAGCATCGGGTTGCCGATCAGATCGTCGGTGTAGTTCAGTACAGCGGTCAGCTCGTCACCGCGACGGTCGAAACTGACACCCAGAAACTCCGCGTAGGGCACGGCGCCCACCAGCAGCGACAGGGCGGCGTCGCGCCGGCCTTTGACCTGCTGCATGGGTTCGGGTCTGGGCCGCGTCATGATTTACGCTCCACCGTAAAGGTGCCGGTGGCCGTGGCCACGGGTGTGTCGCGATTGTCGTCCCAGGCGGTGGCGCGCACGAAGCCCACGGAACGGGTCATGTGGTAGCATTCGGCCATGGCGACGATGGCCTGGCCGGGCGTGGCCGAACGCATGTAATCGATGCGCAGGCCCAATGTCGCCGTACCGCTGCCCGCGCGCGGATGCGCCATCATCGCTGTTCCGCCGCAGGTATCCATCAGCGCAGACACTGCGCCGCCGTGGATCACGCCGCTTTCGGGGTCGCCCACAAGACGGGAATCATAGGGCATGGTCATTTCCGCCACGCCCTCGCCGACATGCGTCACCTTCATCCCCAGCTTATTGCTGTGTGGGATCGCCGACACGAATGCATTTGCGTTTTCAAGGGATTTGTCTGCCATGGGCGCTCCGTTTCGTTGCCCAACTTAAAGAGGCTTGATTTTGCGGCTGCAAGTGCTAACTATTGCAGTTGAGAATTATTCGCAAGTGCAGGAAAATGACATCAGCTCCGGACACCTCCCCTTCCCTGACGGCCAGTTTCTGGCACATGCCCATTCGCCCGCGTCGGGTCGCCGTCGCACTGGGGCTTCTGTTTTTAGCCGTGATGCCCGGATCACTGGGCGAGTTGACGCGTTCGCTGATGACGGATGCGTTCGTGCAGGTGTCGGTCTTTGTGGCCGCGACCCTGCTGCTTTTCTACGGTGCTGAACGGCTGTTCCGGTTCAATATCGGAACTGCGCTGCAAAATGCCCGCGCGGCGCAGGTGCCGCTGGCTGCACTTTTGGGCGCGACACCGGGGTGTGGCGGCGCGGTGGTTGTCGTCGCGGCCTATTCGTCGGGCCATGTGAGTTTTGGGGCCGTCGTCGCCACCCTGACCGCAACCATGGGCGATGCAGCGTTTCTGCTGATTGCAACGCGGCCCGACGCGGCCGTGGTCATCCTGCCGCTTTCCTTTGCCGTGGGCATCCTGTCGGGTTGGATCATCGACTGGATTGGCGCGCCGGCCGCCGCCGCACCCGGCGGCGGGTCGTGCGAGATCGCGCCCCGGATCGGCCAAATCCGCGCACGCGACATCCTGTATCTGGCCGCTGCCGCGCCGGGGCTGATTGTCGGTTCGGCGCAGCTGGCGCAGACCGACATGACCCATGTCCTGGGCGTGCCGGTCGTTGCGATCGCGATGGTTGGCACTGTCGTCGGGCTGTTTATCTGGGCGACCTCGCCGTTGCACGCGATGACACATCCGGATGACCACCCGCTGACGCGGGCAGCGGAGGAAACCGCATTTATCTCGGTCTGGGTGATCGGGGCCTATCTGGCCTATGACTATGCTGCGGCTTATGCCGGGCTGGATCTGGCGACTTGGTTCAGTTCAATTGCCCCTGTTTTGCCGCTGATTGCCATCGGCATCGGGTTTATCCCGGGTTGCGGGCCACAAGTGCTGGTCACGACGCTTTACATCAATGGGCTGGTGCCGTTTGCCGCCTTGATCGGCAACGCGATCAGCAATGACGGCGACGCGCTGTTCCCGGCGATCGCCCTGAACCCCCGCGCGGCGGTTCTGGCGACGGTCTATTCGGCCATCCCGGCCCTGATCGTGGCCTATGGCTTCTATTTCCTGGCGCCTGGCTTTATGAACTGACCCCGCGGGGCAAAGCCGCCAAATAGATTGAGTCTGGGACCAAGTCTTGTATCTTTCGCCTGAACGGCCCTTGGGCAATTTAGGCAGCGATCCCGAACCACATGGATGACCGTCTTTCTTTCAAGGAAATGTGCGAACGTTTCGACGTGACGCCGCGGACGCTGCGTTACTACGAGTATATCGAACTGCTGGCCCCCGACCGCGAGGGCCGCACGCGATATTTCGGAGCCCGCGAGATCGTGCGCATGAAGCTGATCCTTCGGGCCAAGCGGTTCGGATTTTCGCTGGAAGAAATTCGCCAGTGGCTGGCCATCTACGAAGAACAAGGCACAAAGCAGCAAATGGATATCTGGCTGGACGCGGCCGAACGCCAGTTGGGCGAGCTGGTCAAACAACGTGACGACCTGAACGCGACCATTTCAGAATTGCAGGACTTGCGCGGCTACGTACTGAAAAACCGAAGCTGGCCGACGGATTGAGTCCGGCCCGATTTGTGACGCAACGTCACATTGACGTTTACGTAAACTAAACTTGCGTCAACCCATGCGCGGCATCATCTAGCCGCAATCTTTAGTTCGGATTCGGATTCATGAGTATAAATGAAAGCCCTATGACCATCCGCCAAATGTGCGAGATGTTCGATGTCACGCCGCGAACCTTGCGGTTTTATGAAGCCAAGGAACTGCTGTCGCCGGAGCGGATCGGGCAGAAGCGTCTATACAACAAACGCGAACGCGCGCGGTTGAAACTGATCCTGCGCGGCAAGAAATTCGGCTGTTCGCTGGAAATCATCCGCCAGATCCTGGACCTGTACGATCTGGGCGACCAGGCGCTGACCCAGATGGAGAAATCCTATGAGCTGGGTCAGGAACGGTTGCGCGCACTGGAAGAACAGCGCGACGAGCTGACGGAAACCATCGAGGAATTGAAAGAATACCTCAACTGGGGACAGGAACTGATCGTCCAGACCCGCATGAAAAACGCCGGCTGACGTGAACAGGAAAGAGTAAACCCATGACCATTTATACCGCCCCTGTCAAAGACATGAATTTCGTCCTGCACGACGTGCTTGGCATTTCGACATCCGACATTCCTGGTTACGCCGATCTGGAGGCCGATTTCACCAGCGCTATCCTGGAAGAGGCCGGCAAACTGGCATCGGGCGTTCTGGCGCCGCTGAATGCGGTTGGCGATGCCGAAGGCTGCACACTGGAAAACGGTGTGGTCCGCACACCAACCGGGTTCAAGGATGCGTTCGATCAGATGAAAGAAGGCGGCTGGAACGGTTTGGACCTGCCCGAGGAATTTGGCGGTCAGAACCTGCCCTATGTCATGGGCACGGCCGTGGGCGAAATGTTCGTGTCCGCCAATATGGCGGTCAACATGTATCAGGGCCTGACCCATGGTGCGATCAGCGCGATCCTGGCGCATGGCACTGAGGACCAGAAAAACACCTATTTGCCGAACATGGTCTCGATGGACTGGACCGGCACCATGAACCTGACCGAACCGCATTGCGGCACCGACCTGGGCCTGATGCGGACCAAGGCTGAACCGCAGGACGACGGGTCGTACCTGATTTCGGGGCAGAAGATCTTCATTTCCGCCGGCGATCACGACATGTCGGACAATATCATCCACCTGGTGCTGGCCAAGGCACCGGGCGGCGGCGAAGGCACCAAGGGGATCAGCCTGTTCATCGTGCCGAAATTCCTGGTGAACGAAGATGGTTCGCTGGGCGCGCGCAACGGCGTAAGCGTCGGCAATATCGAAGAAAAGATGGGCATCCACGGCAATGCCACCTGCGTGATGAACTACGACGAGGCCAAGGGCTGGCTGTTGGGCGATTTGCACAAGGGTATGCGGGCGATGTTCACGATGATGAACGAGGCGCGGCTGGGTGTCGGGCTGCAAGGCTATGCACAAGCTGCCGCTGCCTATGAAAACGCCCTGGCCTATGCCAAGGACCGTTTGCAGGGGCGGGATGTGACGGGTGTGAAGAACCCCGACGGCCCGGCCGATCCGCTGATCGTGCATCCCGACATTCGCCGCAACCTGATGGATCAGAAAAGTTTCGTCGAAGGCGCGCGGGCTTTCACCCTGTGGGGCGCCTCGATGATCGACGCGGGCCATCGCAAAGGCGACGCGGATGCCGAAGGCATGATTTCGCTGCTGACCCCGGTCATCAAGGGCTTCCTGACAGACAAGGGGTTTGAAATGGCCGTGGCCGCTCAGCAGGTCTATGGCGGGCATGGCTACATAGAAGAACATGGCATGAGCCAGTTCGCCCGTGATGCGCGGATCACCATGATCTACGAAGG
>JBNKYL010000079.1:0-12177 GCA_050300875.1 Paracoccaceae bacterium | reverse complement strand
TCCCACTAGGTGGGCTGCAATCCAAGGCCGAAACCCGGGCGCTGGCCGCGCGCCACGAGCTGCCCGTGGCCGACAAGCCCGACAGCCAGGATATCTGCTCCGTGCCGGACGGAAACTACGCCGCAGTGATCGAAAAGCTACGCCCCGGTGCCGCCGAACCGGGCGAGATCGTCGATATGGATGGCAAGGTCCTGGGCCAGCATGATGGGGTGATCCACTACACGATAGGCCAACGACGCGGCTTGGGCATCGGCGGGCTGGCCGATCCGCTTTACGTTGTCAAGCTTGATGTGGAAAACCGTCGCGTCATCGTCGGCCCGAAATCGGCGCTGGCCCAACGCGTGGTGCCGATACGCGAGGTCAACTGGCTGGGCGATGGTGCCTTCACGGACCGGCCCGAGATCGAGGCCCGCGTGCGTGTCCGGTCCACACGCCCACCCGCGCCGGCGATCATCCGTCCAATCTCGGAAACGGAAGCCGAGGTTGAATTACTGTCCCCCGAAGAAGGCATCAGCCCCGGTCAGGCCTGCGTCTTCTACGCGCCTGAAGGTACGCGCGTGTTGGGCGGCGGCTGGATCTGGAATGGCGGCAGTCGAACTCCATGATGGAGTTTGACTGAGGAAATCCGGATTTCCTCATCCGGAAGTCATCATGACTTCCGGTCTGAACTTTTTGATGAAGTTCAGGCCGGAACGGATTCGAGCAATTCTTTCCAGCGGTGGCACGATACCTCGTGGCCCGGCGTCCCGGCCGCTTCAAGCACCGGCTCGTCCTTACGGCACCGGTCCTGAACAAAGGGACAGCGGGTGTGGAACTTGCACCCCGTCGGTTGGTTGGTCGGCGACGGGATTTCACCTTCCAGCTTCTGCGCTAATCCGCGATCACGGTCATCAGGGTCCAGCGACGGGATCGCCGAAAACAGCGCCTTGGTATAGGGATGCTTGGGCGCGGCGAACAATTCGCGCGTCGGTGCGGTTTCGACCAGCCGGCCCAAATACATCACCGCGACATGGTCGCAGGTATGAGCCACCACCGACAGATCATGGCTGATAAACAGGAAGGTCAGGCCAAGATCGCGCTGCAGCTGCTTGAGAAGGTTCAGAACATCGGCCTGGATCGAAACGTCCAACGCCGCCACGCTTTCGTCGGCCACGACGAATTGCGGGCCGCTGACCAGCGCGCGGGCAATGGAAATCCGCTGACGCTGGCCGCCTGAAAAGGCGTGCGGGAAACGCCGCAGATGTTCCAGATTCAGCCGACATTTGGCGGCGATCTCGCGCACCCGCGCATCGGTTTCCTCGCGCGTCTTGGTCAGGCCCATCACTTCCAATGGCTCGGCGATGATATCGCGCACCGTCATACGCGGGGAAAGCGCCGCATAGGGGTCCTGAAAGATCAGCTGCGCCCGTTTGCGATAGTCGCGCAACTGCTCCTTGCTGATCTCGGCCAGGTCATATCGGACCTCGTCATCCTGATAGACCGCATGTCCCCCGGTGATCGGCACGGCTTTCAAAAGCGCCCGGCCCAGCGTGGTCTTGCCCGACCCGCTTTCGCCGACAAGACCAAAGAACGATCCCTTTTCGATATGGATCGTCACATTGTCGACCGCCTTCAGGACCTTCTTTTCGAACATCCCCTTGCCGATATTGAACCCGACCGACAGGCCGTGGGCTTCGATGAGGTTTTCGGCCATCACGCGCCCCCTTCGTAGATGTGGCAGGACACGGTGTGATCGTCATTCACCGACGTCAGATGCGGCAGGCGCGTCGTGCATTGGTCGCCGACGATCTTGGAACAGCGGGTGTGAAACACGCATCCCGGCGGGCGTTCCAGCGGCGACGGTATGTCGCCCGGCACCGGGGTCAACGGCTTTTCCAGATCGTCCAGTTGCGGCAGCGCATCCAGCAAACCCTGGGTATAGGGATGCTTGGGGTTGCGGATGACTTCGCGGACCGGGCCCTCTTCGATCATCCGGCCCAGATACATCACGTTCACGCGGTCGGCGGTCTGGGCGATCACGCCCAGATCATGCGTGATGAACAGGATGCCCATGTGAAATTCGGCCACCAGATCCTTCATCAGGTCAATCACCTGCGCCTGAATGGTCACGTCCAGCGCCGTGGTCGGTTCATCGGCGATCAGCAGCGCGGGCTTGGTCGACAGTGCCATCGCGATCATCGCCCGCTGGCGCATGCCGCCCGACAATTCGAACGCATATTGATCGAACCGCCGCGAGGCGTCTGAAATCCCCACCCGGTCGAGCATTTCCACGGATATCTCCCGCGCTCGCTTTTTCGACATATCGCCGTGGATTTGCAGTTGTTCGACCATCTGTTTGCCGATGGTGATCGCCGGCGCAAAGGACGCCATAGGCTCTTGAAAAATCATGCTGATCGCGCCGCCGCGCACGATCTTCATGTCGCTGACCTTCTTCAGGGCCAGCACGTCGACCTCACCTTGATCGGTATGCAGGATGATGCTGCTTTCCGGCGCATAGACCGCGTTCTTGGCGTTCAGCCGCATCAGCGCTTTGGCGGTCACAGATTTGCCCGACCCGCTTTCGCCGACCAGCCCCATCACCTGGCCCTTGTTCAGCGAAAACGACACGTCTTCGACCGCCGTGACCAGCCCTTCGTCGGTCCTGAACTTCAGCGTCAGGTTCTTGACCTCGATCAGCGCGCTCATTTGTTGTGATCCGAATAGGGGTCAGCAGCGTCGCGCAAACCGTCGCCCACGAACACGAAGGCCAGAACAAGGGCGATGAAGAACAGAACGGGTATGAAATACCATTGGTAGTTCAGCAGAACATCCGCCTTGGACACGTTCTGCATCAGCGCGCCCAATGAATTGACCGGGTCCTTCAGCCCCAAACCGATAAAGGACAACGCCGTTTCGGACCGCACCATATAGGGAAAGGAAATCATCAGGTCGACGATGATATAGCTGGTGAAAGAAGGCAGCAGGTGGCGCCGGATAATATGGCCCGGCGGGGCGCCAGACAGTTCGGCTGCCAGCACATATTCCTGGGTGCGTTCGGTCAACAGGTGGGTTCGGATGCGGCGGGCCAGCGTGGGCCAGCCGATCAAGCCGAGCACAAGGGAGATGAAGAAAAAGCGTTCTTCTGATGACCACGTATCAGGAATAAACGCCGCGATGGCCATGAACAGCGGAATGGATGGCACCGTTCGGATCGCATCAGTGATCATTTGCAGGATCGAATCGATCCAGCCACCGAAATAGCCGGCCACCCCTCCTATGATCAGCGCCAGAACGAAGGAGATCAGAACGCCCAGCGTCCCCACCGCCAGTGATGTCCAGATCGCGTGCAGGGTTCGCCCGAAGATATCCTTGCCAGACCCATCCGTGCCGAACAGGTGGATCTTGCCACCTTCGACACCGAACAGGTGAAGATCACCGGGGATGAAACCCAGAAGCTTGTAATCATCACCGCGCACGAAGAACTGCATATACAGCCGTTCATCGCGGTTCTCGGTGATGACCCAGCGGAAATTCGTGGCCATCGACCGTTCGCGTTCGGTGGCATAGATAAAGGGACGGAACGAAAACCCGTTCTCATCCCAGAATTTCGGCAATTGCGGCGGACCGTTTTCATACTGTTCGTCCCGGCCCGCAATGGTCGGATCATAAGGCGACAGGAAGGGCGCAAACAGCCCCATCAGCACCATGATGATCAGTGCGTAGGCAGCGATCATCGCAGTGCGCTGCGACTTGAACCGCGCCCAGATCAACTGCCCCTGCGATGCGGTGAAGTAGGCTTCCTTGGCCTGCTGGTCGACGCCTTCGGTTTTCTTTCTGCGAAACAACATCTGCTTACCCCGTCCCCAGCATGCCCTTGCGCACCCGCGGATCAATCAGCGCCAGCAGGATGTCGGTGACAAAATTCAATGTGACGATAGCCGCGGTCAGCAAGAAGATGATCGCGCCGGCCAACTGCTGGTCATTAGACCGCGCCAGCGATTCAAACAGCAGCGCGCCGGCTTCCGTCAGTGTCAGGATCAGCGCAACGATGGGCAATTCGTTGAAAATCCGGTTCAGGTCGAAACCCAGCGAGTTCACCACCGGTCCCAGCGAATGCTTTGCCGGGTATCGCCACAATAATCGCGCACCGGTCACCCCGCGCGCAGAGGCGGCGGTGACGTAGAGCTTGCCGATTTCATCCAGCATCAGCGCCCGCACGGTTTGCAGGGCAAAGGCCGTGGCCGACCAGCCCAGAATGAAGATCGGCAGCCAGGCATGTTTCATGAAATCCACGAATTTCGGCCAGCCCCAGGCGGCATCGCGAAATTCCTTCGAATAAAGCCCGGTCAGCGATGTCCCGAACCAGACCGTTGCAAACAGCATGATGATCAGCGCCAGCAGGAAGTTGGGCAGCGCAAGGCCCAGATAGGATACGAAGCGCAGCGAATTGTTGGTCACCGCGTTCGTGGAATTGGCTGATATAATCCCGACCGGCACCGCGATGGCGTAACTGAGTATCAGGGCCGCCATACACATGCCCAGTGATATCCAGAACTTGTCGGCCAGCAGCTGGTTGATATCGACGCGCAGGATGCAGCTATCGCCGAACTCGCCCTTGAAAAATGCCGAATAGACCCACTTGCCCCACCGTTCCAGGAATGGCCGGTCCAGCCCCAGACGGCGTTCTTCGGCCTCGATATCGGCAATCGTGATCTGCGAACCTTGGGTGTTCTTGAAGGCCAGGTAGCGTTCGGCACAGGTGCCTGGCACAAGTTCCATCAGCGTGAAGACGATCAGCGATACCGTCAGAAGCGTCACCACGGCCATGAAGGCGCGCGTCACCGTAAACTGTGCGAATTGAAGCATCGGTTGGCCTGTCGGTGTTTTGTGATTTGGACCGGGGCGAACAGGCCGCCCCGGCCGTTTGACTGGTCAGGTCAGACGCTTATTCGTCCAGCCACCACTGCGTCGCCCGGTAGGGGTACGTGCGGTAGTATTCGTAGGACTCGGTCTTGAATTCCGGCACGTTCTTCAGCGCGTTGCGATGATAGATCGGGCCAGACGACAGAACGGTGCCAAGGAACAGCAGGTTCTCGGTCATGTTCTTGACCATGCGCTGACCGATTTCATCCGATTCCGGCGTACCAACCGGGGTCGACTGGAACGCGTTGATATCGGCCATCAGCTGCTTGACGTAATCCGGCGGCTCAACGCCCGATGCGCCATTGCTGTCCACCCATTCTGCCCACAGCATACCGGTGCGGTGCGCGAAGTAGTTTTCGAACGGCGGCACCCACAGTTCGTTGTTGCCCAGGATAATGGCCAACGGCTGGGATTTTTCCCAGATGCCGATATCCAGCTGGTTGGAAGACTGGGCCGAGCGGAATTCATCCGGCGTCACTTCCTTGACCGCGGTGTTGATGCCGACCTGCGACCACTGGTTGGCCAGCAATTCGACAACCGCACCCGGCACACCCTGCTGGGCGAACTGAATGTTCAGAACGAACTGGTCACCATTGGGCAGTTCGCGGTTGCCGTCCCCATCGGTGTCGACCATGCCGATTTCATCCAGCAGCGCCATCGCAGCGTCCGGGTCGTGTTCGGCGGCATACGACGTCCAGGCCGGATCAACGAAGCTCGGCACCGGCGAGAACCCGATATACTGCATCGGAACGCCCTGACCGAAATAGGCCGTTTCGTTGATTTCATCACGATCCATGGCAATCGACATCGCCTTGCGGAACCGCACATCACCGAAGACGGCGCGCTTGCCTTCATCCGAAGAGGTGACGTTGAACGACACCGTCGGCATTGATATCCGCGGCTTGATCTGGATCGAGTAGTCACCCTTTTCCGCGTTTTCCAGAAGGATCGGCGCATCGGGCAGACCCAGCGACTGCGACTTGTAGTCGACCTCGCCGTTGATCAGCTTGAGGATCCGCACTTCGTGGTCGTTGGCGAAAACCTCGTCCTGCTCATTGATATAAGGCAGTTGCTGACCGGTCGTGTCGACCTGGTGGAAATACGGGTTAGCCACGTAGTGACGGCTTTCCGTGGTTTCACTGATGACGAAATGGCTTTCCAGGGTCGGCATAGAATGGGCCGGCAGGTTCGCCAGAATGTCAGCCGAGTTCAGCATCGGCGTACCGGTGTCGGTCCAATCCGAGTTGCCATAATAGGCCTTGATCGCGGCATAGCCGTTTTCGAAGCCCATCGACTGTGCATACGCATCCGCATCGGCATTGATCGCCGGGTGGAACTGCCCCAGGAAATGCATCGGCTGGAAGCCTTGCGCATAGTGGGTCGCGAAATGGGCCAGGAGGCCCGGCTTCGGTGCCGGCAGGTTGAACACGACGGTTGTTTCATCCGGCGTGTCGACGGTCATCCGTTCGCCACCGACGGTCACGTAATCTTTGGGAGATTCAAAGATATTGGTGTCCATCATCAGGTTGTCGTACCAGAACTTCACATCGGCCGACGTGAATGGCGCACCATCCGACCACTTGTGACCGGCCCGAAGGTGGAAGGTCAGCTGCGTGTAGTCGTCATTCCATTCCCACGACTTCGCGACGTTCGGGACGATGGTCTGCAGGTCGTCCGAATAGCGAACGAGGTTCACGTGACGCGTGGACAGGAAGTCCGAGGTGCCGGCTTCGTTGGCATTGGACAGCACATCGAACGTGCCGCCATAGCTGCCGACGCTGTCATAAGGCACAACGACCAGCGGTTCGCTGGGCAGACGATCGGCCAATGCGGGCAGGTCCGGGTTGCCAAATATGCGGCCGTTCAGCTCCGCGATGGCAGGGTTTTCCGAAAATTCCATCGTGCAGTTGGCAGCGGCCTGGTACTCCGACAGCTCATATTGCTGCGGGAAGGCGCCGGCGGCGACACCCTGCATGTCGGCCACGGTAATGGCCGGACAAGCCGCCATCGCCGAAACCGGCAAAATGGCCAAGGCCGCGCCAGAAAGAAGTAAACGTTTCATGAGTCCTCCAGTTGGTTAACTTCAGAAGCGGTTCTATCCGCTTGCAACTCTTCTGCCGCAGTTTTGCGACGGTTTTGTAACATCAGTGCAATTTCAGGAAGCTCCGATCAAGTTCGGCGTTCCCCGGGTGCCCGGTGATATTTTCTTGCCAAAGAACTGGTTTTGCAGTGATCCACGGTAGGTCCAAATCAGCGCAAAAGATACGGCCAATTGTCCTGGACGGCAGCCCCACACCACGCGTTCCTTCGACCTCCCCCCTTATTGATAACCAAGGAAAACCCCGATTCCCGTTTTCATTCAAGGTGATTGTGGGGAATTGTGGGATTACGTGTCCGAATGCCCGGATGCTGGGCAGAAAGTCCAAATTTTGGCTAGGCCTTGGTCAAACAACGAAGAAATCCACGGATCGCTGGCAAATCTCGCCGCATCGAAAGGTAAACCAACGACTCTGCCATTTCCATCTTCACGCCGGTGATCGGCACGGCGACAAGGCGTTGGTCAAACCCAAGTTCGGCCCTTGACACGAAGCCTATACCAGCCCCTGAAGCCACCACTTCGCGCATCGCCTCGCGCCCATCGACGATAATCACGGGGTCAAGCCGCACGCCTTGTTCGGCGGCCACGCGTTCCAAACCGCCCCGCGTGCGCGATCCACGTTCGCGGAAGATCAGCGGCCACGCGGGCAGATCGGCGAACGCGATTGCCGCCTGGTCTGAGGGCAGGAAGCCATGCGCGGCAACCGCCACGACTTCGGTTTTGCCCAACGATACCTCTTCCAGATCAGCGGCCGGTTCATGATTGCCCACCACCCCGATTTCCGCATCGTAATTGCGCAAGCGGTGCAGCACCTCTTCAGTGTTGCCGGACTGGATCGTCACCACGACCTCGGTATTCGCCTTGCGAAAGTCCCCGACGGCCTTTGTGATATGGGCTGCTGAATCTGCGACGATCCGCAACTTGCCTTTCAGTTGCCGACGCGACCGGTCAAGGAATTCGGCGATCTTGTCTTCGTCTTCGAAAAACTGGCGGGTCAGCAGGAACAGCTGCTCCCCTGCCTCGGTCAACCGAACCCGCCGGTGGTCGCGCCGAAACAGCAAAACGTCATGGGCCTGTTCCAGCTTGCGCACCTGGTCGGACACCGACGGCTGCGACTGGCCCAATGCCGTCGCTGCGTTCGAAAAACCGCCGTGCAGGGCGACGAAGTGAAAAGCGCGAATCTGGCTATATCTCATGTATAATCCATACCTATGGTTCGATAGATAATAAAGATTTTACATATACCCGCATGGCGGCCTATCAGGCGGTGAACTCTGGCACAGGATATGCGAATGACCACGCCATTGCCCGCCCCGAAACTTGGCGAACCCTACCTTCTGACCCCCGGCCCTCTGACCACATCCCACGAGGTCAAGGCCGCGATGCTGAAAGACTGGGGCAGCTGGGACGATGATTTCCGCGCCATGACCCGCGATATGCGCACACGCCTGCTGGGTCTGATCGGTCCGGGCGCCGATGCGTTTGACTGCGTGCCAATCCAAGGGTCCGGCAGCTATTGCGTCGAGGCGATGCTGGGCACTTTCGTGCCCCGCGACGGCAAGGTGCTGGTGCTGGCCAACGGCGCCTATGGTCTACGGGCCGCAGCGACTCTCGACTATATCGGACGCGCCAAGGTGCTGCTGGACAAGGGCGACTACCTGCCGCCGCGTGGGGATGAGGTCGCCGACATCCTGGTCGCCGACCCAACGATCACCCATGTGCTGGCGATCCATTGCGAAACCTCTTCAGGCATCCTGAACCCGATCGAAGAGATTGCCGATGCCACCCGCGCCGCGGGCCGCAAGCTGCTGATCGACAGCATGTCTGCCTTTGGCGCAATCCCGTTGGAAGCCGAACGGCTGGGCTACACAGCCTTCGTGTCATCGGCCAACAAATGCATCGAAGGCGTCCCCGGTTTCGGTTTCGTCATCGCCCGCAGGGATGAACTGGCTGCCGCAAAGGGCAACGCGCATTCCCTGTCGCTGGATGTCGAAGCCCAGTGGTCTACCATGAACAAGACTGGCCAATGGCGGTTCACCCCGCCCACCCATGTGGTTGCCGCCTTTGTCGAAGCGCTCAACGCCCATGCCGCCGAAGGTGGCGTTGCCGGACGCGGGGCGCGATACACCCGCAACCGTGATGTGATGGTCAAGGGTATGCGCGGGCTTGGGTTTGAAACCTTGCTGGATGATCGCTGGCTGTCGCCAATCATCACCACCTTTTTCTGCCCCGACGATCCGGCCTTTGCCTTCGACCGCTTCTACGAGCTGATGAAGGATATGGGCTTTATCATCTATCCCGGCAAACTGACCGTTGTGGACTCATTCCGCATCGGCTGTATCGGCCAGATGGATGAACACGTCATGGCCCGCGTTGTGGCCGCCGCCCGAGAGGCGCTGAACGAAATGGGCGTGGCTTCTGCTGCGCCCCCCGCCGCTGCTTTGGAAGAACGCAAGAAACTTGCCGCTTGAAGGAAATCAGATGCCTGTGAATACCCCCGTGGTCGCCAATGACCGCACCTACCCTGCCCCGAAAACCTGTGCGATCGCCATCTGCCTGGATGGGTGCGAACCGGAATACCTGACCGTCGCCATCGCCAAGGGGCTGATGCCGAACCTCAAGCGCATCCGCGAAACCGGCACTGACCGGTTGGCGCATTCGGTCATCCCGTCCTTCACCAACCCCAACAACCTGTCGATCGCGACCGGTCGCCCGCCGATCGTCCACGGCATTTGCGGCAACTTCCTTTATGATCCGGATACGGGTGAAGAAGTGATGATGAACGACGTGCGCTTCCTGCGCGCGCCGACGATCTTTTCGAAATTCTACGAAGCGGGTGCGCGCGTCGCCATGGTCACGGCCAAGGACAAGCTGCGGGCGCTGTTAGGGTCCGGCTTGAAATTTGACGAAGACCGCGCCGTGGCGTTTTCGTCCGAAAAATCGGGCACCACGACAAAAGCCGAACACGGGATCGACAACGCGTCGGACTGGCTGGGCATGCCGGTGCCGGAAGTCTACTCCGCTGAACTCTCAGAATTTGTCTTTGCCGCTGGCGTCAAGTTACTGAAGGACTTCAAACCCGACGTGATGTACCTGTCGACCACCGACTATATCCAACACAAATTCGCCCCCGAAGATCAGGGCGCGCTGGATTTCTGCGCCATGTTCGACCGCTACCTTGGCGAGTTGGACGCGGCTGGCGCGGCCATTGTCGTCACCGCCGACCATGGCATGAAACCCAAGCACAATGCCGATGGCTCGCCCTCCGTGATCTATATGCAGGACAAAATGGATGAATGGCTGGGCGAGGCCGCAGCCCGCGTGATCCTGCCGATAACCGACCCCTATGTTGTCCACCACGGCGCGCTGGGCTCTTTCGCCACGGCCTACCTGCCTGAGGGTGCCGACCGCGCCGACCTCATCGCGCGTATCGCCGCCCTGCCCGAGATCCTGGAAGTCACCACCCGCGAAGAAGCCGTCGCCAGATACGAACTGCCCGCCGACAGGATCGGCGACATCGTCATGATCTCGACCGAAAACATGACCATCGGCACATCCGCCCACCGCCACGACCTGGCCGCGCTGAAGGAACCACTGCGGTCCCACGGCGGACTGACCGAGCAAGAGGTGCCGTTCATCGTCAACCGCGTCATCGACCTGGGCAACGCGCCCGAACTGCGCAATTTCGATGCCTTCTTCTACGCCACCACGGCGGCAGCCCTTGAAAAGGTGCCCGCATGACGCGCCCCGATCATCGCGATGAGGGTATGCGCATCGGGGGCGAGGTCGTCTTCACCGACGACACCGTGCCCGTGCACTACCCCTATACCAATGAACTCGTGGGCACGGTCCCCGCGGGCAAGGCCGAACATGCGCGCCGGGCGTTCGAGATCGCGGCAAACTACACACCGACCCTGACGCGTTACGAACGCAGTCAGATCCTGCAACGCGCGGGGCAACTGATCGGCGAACGCCGCGATTATCTGGCGAAATGGCTGACGCTGGAACTGGGCATTTCCCAGCAACACGCCATTTACGAAACCAAACGCGCTCAGGATGTCTATCAATTCGCCGCCGCCGAGGCGCTGAAGGATGATGGTGAGATTTTCAGCTGCGATCTGACCCATAACGGCAAGGCGCGCAAAATCTTCACCACGCGCGAACCGGTACGCGCCATCAGCGCGATCACCCCGTTCAACCACCCGCTCAACATGGTCAGCCACAAGATCGCGCCGTCGATTGCGACGAATAATTGCATGGTCTGCAAGCCGACCGAACTGACGCCGCTCACGGCAATCACCCTCGCCGATATCCTCTATGACGCCGGACTGCCGCCTGAAATGTTCCAGGTGGTGACCGGCTGGCCTGCGGATATCGGCGAGGAGATGATAACCAACGAGCATATCGACATCATCACCTTCACCGGCGGCGTGCCGGTGGGCAAGATGATCGCCGCCAAGGCTGTTTATAAACGCCAGGCTCTGGAACTGGGCGGGAATGATCCGTTGATCGTGTGCAACGATCTTTCGGACGCAGACCTCGACAAGGCGGCGGCGATTGCGGTTGCAGGCGCCACGGGCAATTCCGGACAACGCTGCACGGCGATCAAGCGCATCCTGGTTCAGGAAGGCGTCGCTGACCGATTCGTGCCGCTGGTTCTGGAAAAAGCGAAAAAGATCAAATTCGGCGACCCGATGGACCCGGCCACTGAATTGGGCTGCGTCATTTCGGACAAGGCTGCCGAGCTTTTCGAAAAACGCGTTCTGATGGCCGCCGATCAGGGCGCCGAAATCCTCTATCATCCCGCCCGCCAGGGCGCGCTCTTGCCGCCCATCGTGGTCGACAAGGTGCGCCACGACAGCGAATTGGTGATGGAAGAAACCTTTGGCCCCATTATCCCCATCGTGCGCGTGCCCGATGACGATGCCGAAGTGATGAAGATCTCGAACGGTACGCCCTTCGGCCTGTCCTCCGGCGTCTGCACCAACGACCTGAACCGCGCCATTGCCTATATCAACGGGCTGAATGTGGGCACCTGCAATATCTGGGAACAGCCAGGCTATCGCATTGAAATGTCACCCTTTGGCGGCATCAAAGACAGCGGCAATGGCGTCAAGGAAGGTGTGATCGAGGCGATGAAGTTCTTCACCAATGTGAAAACCTACTCCCTGCCCTGG
>JBNKYL010000078.1:0-3460 GCA_050300875.1 Paracoccaceae bacterium | reverse complement strand
GATCTTTATCGGTGGCGGGTTGTCGGCGGGCGTGTTCGATGCTGCTTGGGCGGCGCTGAAACCGTTAGGTCGGTTGGTGGCCAATGCGGTGACTCTGGAAAGCGAACAGGAACTGATCGCCTTGCAGGCTGCGCATGGCGGCGAGCTGGTGAAACTGTCGGTCAACCGCGCCGAACCGGTGGGTCCCTATCGCGGGTGGAAGCCGCTGATGCCGGTGACGCAATGGAGCCTGATCAAAAGATGACTGGCACGCTCTACGGAGTCGGGCTTGGCCCCGGCGATCCTGAATTGATCACGTTGAAAGCGGCACGTCTGATTGCCGCGGCCGAGGTCGTGGCCTATCCGGCGCTGGAAGGTGGCGACAGTTTCGCGCGGTCGATCGCGGCGGGACTGATCCCGGAAAATGTCCGCGAGATCGTCATCAACGTGCCGATACGCACAGAACGTGAACCGGCGCAGGCGGCGTATGACCTTGGCGCGATGGCCATTGCGGCAGAGCTGAACGCGGGGCGCGATGTGGTGGTGTTGTGCGAAGGCGATCCGTTTTTCTACGGGTCCTTCATGTATCTGTATGCGCGGCTTTCCGGGCATTTTGAGGTTCAGGTCGTGCCCGGCGTGACATCCATCACCGCCTGTGCGGCGCGGGCCGGGATGCCGCTGGTGGCGCGGAACGAACGGTTGACCGTGCTGCCCGGTCCCTTGCCCGAACCGGAACTGCGCGCGCGGATCGACGGCGCCGAAAGTGTCGTGGTGATGAAGCTGGGGCGGCATTTACCCAAGGTCCGGCAGGTGATCGCCGATCTGGGGTTGCTGGACCGTGCCGTCTACGTGGAGCGTGTGGGGCTGGCCGAGGAACGGGTCTGCCCTTTGGCCGAGGCGCCGGAAGACGCGCCCTATTTTTCCATGATCCTTTTGGTGAAAGGCGGTGACCCGTGGCTGTGAAACCAGTCGTTCTGGCGCTGAACCGTTCGGGCGAACCGGTGGCGCATCGCGTCGCCGCGGCGCTGGGCGCGCCGGTGCATGGGCGGCAAGGCCGCGTGGACAAGGCGGATGCGTATTTTCCCAACGCGTTGGACCATGCGCGCGACCTGTTCGCGGCCGGGGTGCCGGTGATCGGTGTCTGCGCCAGCGGCATTCTGATCCGGGGCGTCGCGCCTTTGCTGGCCGACAAGCGCAACGAGCCGCCGGTGATTTCGGTCAGCGATGACGGGGCGGTTGTGGTACCTTTGCTGGGCGGCCATCGTGGGGCCAACCGGCTTGCCCGCCAGATCGCAGAGGCGCTGGGCGGCGTGGCGGCGGTGACCACGGCGGGCGATGTTGCGCTGGGCGTGGCGCTGGATGAACCGCCTGCGGGCTGGGAGCTGGTCAATCGGGACGACGCCAAGCCGTTCATGGCGGCGCTGCTGTCGGGCGCGGGCGTCACCATCGGTGGTGATGAGGGGCCGGTTGATTGGCTGGATGGTTTGCCGCAGGGCGATGACCTGGACATCATCTGCACGATGGAGCCGGTCGAAACCGGACCAACGTGCCTGCATTTCGCACCGAAACGGGCGGTGCTGGGGGTTGGTTGTTCGCGCAATTGCCCGCCTGCCGAACTGGCCGATCTGGTGCGCGCGACGATGGGCGAGGCCGGGCTGCACCCCGCCGCGCTGCATTCCATCAATACGGTCGGGTTGAAGGCGGATGAGCCTGCAGTGCTGGAACTTGCGCGCGAATTGGGTGTGCCGTTGCGGCTGTTTTCAGCGGAAGAGCTGGAAGCGGAAACCCCAAGGCTGGAAAACCCGTCCGATGTCGTCTTTGCCGAGATTGGCTGTCATGGGGTCGCCGAAGGGGCGGCTTTGGCGCAGGCCCCGGAGGCGGGGCTGTGGTATCCGAAACGCAAGACCGCGAACGCAACCTGCGCGATTGCCGTGAACCCGCCGCGCAAGCCACTAACCGACATGCGCGGCACGGCGCGTGGGCGACTGTCGGTTGTCGGCATCGGCCCCGGACAGGCCACATGGCGCACGCCCGAGGTCAGCCGGTTGATCGCCGATGCCGAAGAGTTGGTGGGTTATTCCCTGTATATCGACCTGTTGGGGACATTGGCGGCGGGCAAAGAGCGATCCGATTTCCCGTTGGGCGGCGAAGAGGCACGGTGCCGTTATGCGCTGGAACAGGCCGGGCAGGGCAAGAATGTTGCGCTGGTCTGTTCGGGGGATGCTGGGATCTATGCGATGGGGGCGCTGGTGTTCGAATTGCTGGACCGTGGCCCGGATGCCGAAGGCGTCAGCGATGCCGCGCGGCGGGTCGAGGTGGTCTGTTCACCGGGTGTCAGCGCCTTGCAGGGCGCGGCTGCGCGGGCGGGTGCGCCGCTGGGGCATGATTTTTGTGCGATATCTCTGTCGGACCTGCTGACGCCACGGGATGACATCATTCGCCGCCTGAATGCGGCCGCCGAGGGCGATTTCGTCATCGCTTTCTACAACCCGGTCAGCAAGACGCGCCGCACGTTGCTGGCCGAAGCCCGCGATATCCTGTTGCAACACCGACCGGCCGACACACCGGTGATGCTGGCGTCCAACCTTGGACGGCCCGAGGAAGAGGTTCGCTATCGCCGCCTGAACGAATTGCAGGTCGACGAAGTTGATATGCTGACCGTGGTGCTGGTGGGCTCGTCCAATTCGCGGTTGGCGCAACTTGGTGAAGGCCCCCGCATGTTCACGCCGCGCGGCTATGCCCGCCGCATTGATGGTGAATTGGAACGCCAGAAGGATTATTCCACATGACCGTCTATTTCATCGGCGCTGGGCCGGGTGACCCCGAACTGTTGACCAGGAAAGCCGAACGCCTGATCGCGTCCTGCCCTGTCTGCCTGTATGCCGGGTCGCTGGTGCCGGCCGAGGTCGTGGCGATAGCGCCGGAAGGTGCGCGGGTCATGGACACCGCGCCCATGACGTTGGACGACACCCATGCCGAGATCGTCGCGGCCCATGCGAAAGGTCAGGACGTGGCGCGCGTGCATTCCGGCGACCCGTCGCTTTATGGCGCGATTGCCGAGCAGATCCGGCTGCTGCGGCGCGACGGCATCGAATATCAGATCATCCCCGGCGTGCCCGCCTATGCTGCAGCCGCAGCGGCGCTGGGTCAGGAACTGACGATCCCGGAAATCGGCCAATCGATTGTGCTGACGCGGGTGTCGATGAAATCGACATCCATGCCTGCCGGTGAAACGTTGGAGAATTTCGCGGCCACCGGCACGACTCTTGCCATCCACCTGGGCGTCCGGGCCCTGCTGGATATTGAACGCCGCCTGTCGCCGTTCTACGGGGCCGAGTGCCCGGTGGTGGTCGCATATCGGGTCGGCTGGCCGGACCAGAAGTTCATCCGTGGCACGCTGGCCGATATCCGCGAAAGGGTGCGGGCCGAAAAGATCACGCGTACGGCGCTGATCCTGGTCGGGCCGGTGCTGGGTGAGGTG
>JBNKYL010000077.1:0-18748 GCA_050300875.1 Paracoccaceae bacterium | reverse complement strand
CATCGAGGAACAGAAGGTCGCATCGTTGGTGGCCGGGTCCAAAATGCACGAACGCCAGCTGAACGAGATCTTTGGCGCGATCCGCGCCTGGGACGGCACGGAAGAGGGGGCCTTTGATCCGACGCAGAATACCGCGCTGAAAGATGCGATCCGTGCGGCGAAGAAGACCGCGATCCCGGAAACCTATGTCAAGCGTGTGCTGGACTATGCCCGGCAGGGTTACACCAGCATCGAGTTTCCGACCTATGACACGGATTGGGACAGTGAAGCCTATGCCACCGTTTCGGGCCAGAACTCGAACAACTCGGTGCGGGTCACGGATGCTTTCCTGAAAGCGGTGCGCGAAGACGCCGATTGGGAACTGATCCGCCGCACTGATGGCAAGGTGGCCAAGACAATCAAGGCGCGGGAGCTTTGGGATCAGGTCGGCCATGCGGCCTGGGCCTGTGCCGATCCGGGGATCCAGTTCCACGATACCGTCAATGCCTGGCACACTTGCCCGGAAGACGGTGAAATTCGCGGGTCAAACCCCTGTTCGGAATACATGTTCCTGGATGACACTGCCTGTAACCTGGCGTCCATGAACCTGCTGACCTTCCTGGAAGACGGGCAGTTCCAGGCCGAAGACTACATGCACGCCACGCGTCTTTGGACGCTGACGCTGGAAATCTCGGTCACCATGGCGCAGTTCCCGTCCAAGGAAATCGCGCAGCTGTCCTATGACTTCCGCACGCTGGGACTGGGCTATGCCAATATCGGCGGTCTGCTGATGAACATGGGCCTTGGCTATGACAGCGACGAAGGTCGCGCCCTGGGCGGTGCGCTGACGGCGATCATGACTGGTGTGGCCTATGCCACCAGTGCCGAGATGGCCAAAGAGCTGGGCGCGTTTTCGAAATATGAAAAGAACGCCGAGCACATGCTGCGGGTCATCCGCAACCATCGCAATGCGGCCTATGGCAATACCGATGGTTACGAAGGGCTGGAAGTGAAGCCGGTGGCCTTGGACCACGCCAATTGCCCGGACCCGCGTCTGGTGGAACTGGCGCAGGCAGCCTGGGATGAAGCGCTGTGGCTGGGTCAGGAGTTTGGTTATCGCAATGCGCAGACCTCGGTGATCGCGCCAACGGGCACGATCGGACTGGTCATGGATTGCGACACCACGGGGATCGAACCCGACTTCGCGCTGGTGAAGTTCAAGAAACTGGCCGGGGGCGGCTATTTCAAGATCATCAACCAGTCGGTGCCTGCGGCACTGGAAAAGCTGGGCTACGGGTCTGCGCAGATCGAAGAGATCATTTCCTATGCGGTCGGTCACGGCACGCTGGGCAATGCGGCGGGGATCAACCACACCTCGCTGATCGGGCATGGGTTCGGGCAGGCCGAGATCGACAAGATCGAAGCAGCGCTTCCATCGGCATTCGACATCCGGTTCGTGTTCAACCAGTGGACGCTGGGCGAAGAGTTCTGCACCGGCACGCTGGGCATCCCGGCGGCCAAGCTGAACGACCCGTCTTTCGACCTGCTGCGGCATCTTGGCTTTAGCCGCAAGGATATCGAGGCCGCCAATGACCATGTTTGCGGGACGATGACACTGGAAGGCGCGCCGCATCTGAAGGACGAACACCTGTCGATCTTCGATTGCGCCAACCCCTGCGGCAAGAAAGGCAAGCGGTTCCTTAGCGTTAATAGCCATATCGACATGATGGCGGCAGCGCAGTCGTTCATTTCGGGCGCGATTTCCAAGACGATCAACATGCCGAATTCGGCGACGATCGAGGACTGTCTCGAAGCCTATGACCGCAGTTGGTCCAAGGGCATCAAGGCCAACGCGCTTTATCGTGACGGGTCCAAGCTGAGCCAGCCGCTGGCGGCTGCGCTGATCGAGGATGACGAGGAAGCCGAAGAAATCCTGGCGACCGGATCGGCCCAGGAAAAGGCGGCGATGCTGGCCGAGAAGATCGTCGAAAAGGTGGTCGTCAAGGAGATCATCAAGAGCCACCGCGAAAAGATGCCGGAACGGCGTCGTGGCTACACCCAGAAAGCCATTGTCGGCGGGCACAAGGTTTACCTGCGCACCGGCGAATACAAGGATGGCAAGCTGGGCGAGATCTTCATCGACATGCACAAGGAAGGCGCTGGCTTCCGGGCGATGATGAACAATTTCGCAATCGCCGTGTCGGTCGGCCTGCAATATGGCGTGCCGCTGGAGGAGTTTGTCGATGCCTTCACCTTCACCCGGTTCGAACCGGCGGGCATGGTGCAGGGTAACGAGACGATCAAGAATGCGACCTCGATCCTTGACTACATCTTCCGCGAATTGGCCGTATCCTATCTGGACCGCACCGATCTGGCCCATGTGAAGCCCGAAGGCGAAAGCTTCGATGCGATGGGCCGTGGCGAGGCAGAGGGCAAGCGCAACTTCACCGAGGTGCCGGGATCCGGCGGGAACTCGGCCGTTGAGGTGCTGCGCCAGGTGGCATCCACGGGTTATCTGCGCAATCGCGTGCCGCAGGAATTGCGGGTGTTGCAGGGTGGCATGGGGGCGACGGCGCTGGCCGGGTCCGACGCGACGGCGGCCTTGCAGACGTTGGTGCCGGAAACGGCGGCCGCCGCCGTGGCAACCGGGTATTCCGAGGTCAAGGCCAGCTATGATGGTGGCGCGGTCAAGGAAATGGACGCCCGCACCAAGGCCAAGATGCAGGGCTACGAGGGCGATCCTTGCGGCGAATGCGGCAATTACACGCTGGTGCGCAATGGCACCTGCATGAAGTGCAATACCTGCGGGGGAACAAGCGGGTGTAGCTGACGGAACTGGGCTGATCTTCGCAAGAAGATCAGCCTGAGCCGATTGCTTGGACAAGTGATCGGGACGGACAGGGTGGGGCGGCTGGTCGCCTACCCACCTTTCCACGGGGCGGATGCGTTCGCCTCATGACGCGGATCGGGCCGCAGGCAATAAACCGGGCGGTACAAATGATGAGCCTGATCAGCGAAACTGGGGAGCCTCTGGCTCCCCTTTTTCTTTCAAGTCACGCGGCTCCGCGAGACAGGGCAGCAACCCCGGTCCGGGCCATTTCGACCAGCCCGATGGGGCGCATCAGGTCGGCGAAGGCGTCGATCTTGGCAGGTGTGCCGGTGATTTCGAACACAAAGCTTTCCAGCGTGGAATCAACGACATTGGCGCGGAAGATGTCGGCCAGCCGCAGAGCTTCTACGCGGGTATCGCCCTGCCCGGCAACTTTGAACAGTGCCAGTTCCCTTTCGACGGCTGCGCCCTCGGTCGTCAGGTCGTGAACCTCGTGCACCGGGACGATGCGTCCAACCTGTGCCTTGATCTGGTCAATCACGGCCGGGGTGCCAGAGGTCACGACAGTGATGCGAGACTGATGGCCGGTGTGGTCGATTTCGGCCACCGTCAGGCTTTCGATATTGTAGCCGCGGCCGGAGAACAGGCCGACGACACGGGCCAGAACACCGGCCTCGTTGTCGACGATCACCGAAATGGTGTGGCGTTCGACGACCTCTTCATTCGGGTCGCGTAGGTTGTAGGCCGAATGGCTGGTGGCGCCTTTTTTGATCTTCAGGGCTGACATGGTTTTCTCGTCGGTTCAGGTTTCGGGGCAGGTCCAGTCGGTGACCGTGAAGTAGTCGCGATCATAGCGACGGGCTTCGGTGATTTCGGCGACGCGTTCATCGTCATAGCGGTTGATGTATTCCCAGATCAGTTCGCCATTTTCATCCACTTCGAAAGCACGACCGGCTTCGAATTCAGTGATCAAGAACCCGCCGCCGGGTGTTGGGTCGTGTTTGCCACGGACGATGCTTAGAAAATGCGAGTCTTCCGTACCGCCATAGACGGTGTCGGTTTTTCCCGTGACAAAAGAATACCGGGTTATGGTCGAGTGTGCCGCCGTGCCCGGAAGCTGCCTGTTTTGGGGGCCCATGGACGTAAGGTAGGTATTATTGTTGAACACGGTGATTGACCCGTCTCCATGAAATTCTGGATCATGCTGTCGGATCCACGGGCCGGTTTTGTGCCATTTGACGCGCCAGGTATTCGGGTCAATGACAAGAAGTAGATTGTAGCCGCGCACAGATACGATCAGGTCACCCGCGGATAGACCGGGGAAGGCGCCAGCCATTTCTGAGGAAAGCTCGGCAACTTTGTTGGAGTGCACAAGTTCGGTGTCCGTGGCCTCGTGGAAGTCAATTCCGGCACCAATAGCTGTCATGAGCGGTGCCAGGCCGCTGTCATAGATGGCCCGCATGATCGACGCGGTTTCAAGGATTTCCCCTTCATCCGAAAGCCGCACGATCAAATCATCAGACACAGGAAGTTCTGTCCATCTCGACGGATCGGTGAACGGCGGAAATGGATTGGCGCCATCCCCATCCGGGGATGGTTCGATGATATTGGTCCCCAATACCCAGAAGCCGCCACCTTCGGCGCGTTCGATGCTATGATGTGTGGGATGCGTCTGGCGCCACACGATGTCGCCACAGCGCGTTAATTTTGCGGTTCCGAAATCTTCGTAGTTGTAAACGACGGATCCGTCCGGAAGGATCAATGCACCGTGTAGATCGACGTTCCAGTCGGTTTCCGGCTGCGAACCTGTTCTGGCTGCATCCGCCATGATCCTGGAATAGGACGCATCCCATTTTGCCAATACCTGACCGTCCCGCTTCATCAGGACGATCCCGTTATTGTCATCGAACAAACCCGATATCAGAACGAGGTCATCCCCGGCGACAAGGTTCTTTGTGACGCCCGATCCTTCATGCTTGGCGGGCTGCAGAAAGTGTATGGGTTCAGTGCCCGCCAAGTTTGACCACTCGCCTCGGACCAAATCAATCTTGTCTTTGATATCCTTGATCGCCAAGAATGCCGGCGTTTGCTGATAGCCGGCATTGGCCCCGAGCAGAAAGGCAGCGGTCAGGCCAAGGATCGATCCACTGGTGATGAATGCGAGCTTGGCTATGTTTGGCTTGCGCGACATGGCTGCTTTTACACCAGGACCGCGCCGCCGGCTTCGATGGCGCCTTCGGTGGACGCTTCGCCCAGCAACATTTCGTTATGCGGCTTGCCCGACGGGATCATGGGGAAGCAGTTTTCGTGCTTTTCGACCATGCAGTCAAAGATCACCGGGCCAGGATGGTTGATCATTTCCATGATCGCGTCATCCAGATCCGCCGCGTCGTCGCAATAGATGCCCTTGGCGCCGAAGGCTTCGGCCAGTTTGACGAAATCGGGCAGGGCTTCGGACCAGCTGTGGGAATAGCGTTCGCCATGCAGCAATTGCTGCCATTGGCGTACCATGCCCAGACGTTCGTTGTTCAGGATGTATTGCTTGACGGGCAGGCGATACTGCACCGCCGTGCCCATTTCCTGCATATTCATCAGCCAGGACGCTTCGCCCGCGACGTTCACCACCAGGGCGTCAGGATGAGCCATCTGCACGCCGATAGAGGAGGGGAACCCGTAGCCCATCGTGCCCAGCCCGCCGGAGGTCATCCAACGGTTGGGATCTTCAAAGGTCAGGAATTGCGCGGCCCACATCTGGTGCTGTCCGACCTCGGTCGTGATGTAGCGATCCATGCCCTTGGTCAGGGCTTCCAGCCGTTCGATGGCATATTGCGGGCGAATGGTTTTGCCCTTTTGTTCGTAGTGCAGGCACTTCTTGGCCTTCCAACCGGCAATCTTCGCTTTCCAATTGGTCAGGCCTTCGGCATCTACCTTTGCGCCGCGCGACTTCCACACCGCCAGCATGTCGGCCAGAACCGACGCGACATCGCCGACAATCGGGATATCGACGCGGATTACCTTGTTGATGGATGACGGGTCGATGTCGATATGCGCCTTTGTCGAATTGGGGCTGAAGGCGGAAATCAGGCCAGTGATACGGTCGTCGAACCGGGCGCCAACATTGATCATCAGGTCGCAGTCATGCATGGCCATGTTGGCCTCGTACAACCCGTGCATGCCCAGCATGCCCAGCCAGTTCGGCCCAGACGCCGGATAAGCGCCCAGACCCATCAAGGTCGAGGTGACCGGAAATCCGGTGGCATCGACCAGTTCGCGCAGCAGTCGGCTGGCTTCCGGGCCGGAGTTGATCACGCCACCGCCGGTATAGAAGATCGGTTTCTTGGCCGTTTCCATCAATTCGACCAATGCCGCAATTGCATCCGGGTCGCCCTTGGTTCGGGGCTGATAGTGGCTCAGTTCGATCGCGTCTGGCGCGTGATAGCTGGCCGAGGCGAATTGAACATCCTTGGGAATGTCGACCAGAACCGGACCGGGACGCCCGGACGTGGCGACATGGAATGCATCGTGAATGGTTTTTGCCAGCTTTTCAGTGTCTTTCACCAGCTAGTTATGCTTGGTGCAGGGGCGGGTGATGCCGACGGTGTCGGCTTCCTGGAACGCATCCGTGCCGATAAGGAAGGTCGGGACCTGGGCCGAAAAGACCACAACAGGGATTGAATCGAGAAGCGCGTCGGTCAGGCCGGTGACGGTGTTGGTCACACCGGGGCCGGAGGTCACCAAAACAACGCCGGGTTTGCCCGTCGACCGTGCATAGCCTTCGGCGGCGTGGATGGCGCCTTGTTCGTGGCGAACCAAAACATGGCGAATGTCGTTTTGCTGAAATATCTCGTCATAAATGGGAAGTGCGGCGCCACCGGGATACCCGAATACGGTATCAACGCCCTGATCTTTCAGCGCCTTAACCACGATCTTCGCGCCGGTCATCTGTTTTGACGACATTTTCTTCTCCACATCCATTCTCCGCGCATAAAAAAGCCCCCGGTTTTGGCGGGGGCGCATGGGGTCCTATCGGGTATCCGTTACCGGCCCATGCGCATGTTTCCTACAAGTACGACTACGTTGCCCACGTTGGGTGCTCCTTTTGCGTGCGGGGAACACTATGAGCGCCGCGCTGCGGCGTCAACCGCGATTCAGTATATTTTATGACAGAATACGCCGAGAATATTTGCAATAGTTGCGTTCGGCGTCCACAAAACGCAATTTTCCCCGGCAATCTGGCCTGTGTGGCGAAGCCGACAGACAAGGACTTTCAGCGGTGCGGCAAAATAGCACGTCGCTACCTTGAAATTGGTAAATTTACCTTACCAAAAAATACTGCTACGCATGACGCGTCGCTATTTCCTTGCCCGCAAGGGCGGGCTAACGTGTCGCCACAATAAATGCGTGTGCCCTGTGAGGCATGCCATGCAACGAACGGAAATCAAGGGAGGAATACCGTATGAACCGTCGTTCATTTCTGAAGAATACGACCCTGGGGGCAGGTGCTGCCGCAGCGTCCACGCTGGCCGCACCGGCCTATGCGCAGGGCAACCGGACGCTGACCATGGTCACGTCCTGGCCGCGCGGGTTCGCGGTGCTGGACGATGCGGCTTCGAAATTCGAAGAATTAGTTGCAGCCGTTTCCGATGGCGCGCTGACCATCGACAAGAAGACCCCGGGCGAACTGGTGGGCGCATTGGAAGTGTTCGACGCCGTGACCTCAGGCCAGGCAGACCTTTATCACTCGGCTGACTATTACTTCATTGGTCAGCACCCGGCGCTGGCCTATTACACCGCTGTTCCGTTTGGCGGCACCGCGCAGGAACTGACCAACTGGTACTACCATGGTGGCGGCCAGGAACTGCACGACGAAATCGGCCAGATCTTCAACTTCAAAGGCCTGCTCTGCGGCAACTCCGGTTCGCAGTCCGGCGGTTGGTTCCGCAACGAAATCAACTCGGCCGAAGACTTCCAGGGTCTGAAGTTCCGTATGCCCGGTCTGGGCGGCAAGGTGCTGGGCAAGCTGGGCGCATCAGTTCAGAACATCCCCGGTGGTGAACTTTATCAGGCGCTGTCCTCGGGTGCCCTGGACGGTCTGGAATGGGTTGGCCCGATGGCCGACGAACGCGCTGGCTTCCACGAAGTGGCCAAGGTTTACTACACCGCTGGTTTCCACGAGCCGGGTTCGGGTCTTGCAGCAAACGTCAACCTGGATGTCTGGAACGACCTGACCGCCCAGCAAAAGGCGATCCTGGAAACCGCTTCCATGGCAACCACGCATTGGCAGTTGGCCCAAACGCTGGCCAATAACGGTGCGGCCCTGACCCGCCTGCAAGCGCAGGGCGTCAAGACGCTGCAATTCTCGGACGATGTCTGGGATGCATTTGGTGCGGCTTCGGCCGAGGTCATGGACGAAAACATGTCCGATCCGCTGTTTGCTTCCGTCCGCGAAAGCTTTGAAGCGTCGATGGCGTCTTCGGCTGGCTGGATCCAGAAGTCGGACGGCTTCTACGTCGAGCAGCGCACCCGCGTGCTGGGCGGCTAAGCCCCATCATCTGACGCATCGAGCGCCCCGGTCCGACAACGGCCGGGGCGTATCCAAAAAGGCCCGACACGTTCGGGCCCCGAGGGAGGGGGCAGATCATGCTGGATGGCATCTTGTGGTTCTTCAAGAACCTGGCCATGGCATTTTACAACATCTTTTACGCGGTGACGCATCCGGGGCAGTGGCTGAACTGGTCCGACAGCGAAGCGATGATGCGCTTCATTTATTACGGCGCGTCGCAAGAGCTGTTCTTTGCCGTACTCCTGGTCTTTCTCATTCTCACCATCATCGGGTTTTGGCGAAACAACTTCATGTGGGGCTGTGTCCGCGTCTTGGAGACATTCGCCAACACAACGGGCCGCATCTTTGCCTGGGCAGGGCTGTTTATGGTCCTTCAGCAGGTGCTGATCGTCTTCCTGCAGCGCATCTTCCGCGTTTCCGAAATTTCCATTTCGCCCTTCGGCCTGTCCTTCACCAAGGACCTCAGCTGGTACGGCGAGGAACTAAAGCTCTACAACGCCGCCATCATCTGCCTGTGCGTCAGCTACACGTTCATCCAGGGCGGCCATGTGCGTGTCGATCTTGTATATTCTGCCGTCGGCCACCGGGCCAAGCGTGTCATCGACATGTTCGGATCGATCTTCTTCATGATGCCCGCCGCTGTGCTGATCTGGATGTACGGCTGGTTCTTTATGTGGCGCCATCTGGTGACGCCCAAGGTCAGCGCATCGGACACGCTTGAGCTGTTGTTGCGCAAGGCGAGGGTGCTGAAATGGAACGTGGAAACCATCGGGTTCAGCCCGAATGGGTTCAACGCCTATTTCCTGTTCAAGCTGCTTTTGGTCGTGTTCACGGCCATGGTGTTCCTGCAGGCAATCGCGTTCTTCTACCGGTCCTACCTTGAATTTAGGGAAGGCCCCGAAAGCGAAGGTAAATACCTTGACAAAGATACGCTGGGTGAAGGCCAAGAAGCCTTCGAAGGCACGCATTAGGGGGCGGGGACATGTTTGGACTTGATGGCGTCGAAGCCGGGCTTCTTATCGTCTTTCTGACACTTTTCGCTTCGATCCTGTCGGGCTTCCCGGTTGCATTTGCCATTGGCGGGGCGGGGATCATTTCCTTCGGGATCATTGCCGCGCTGGATTCGGCGGGATTGCTGATCCACCACGCGGTGGACACGGGCAGCCAGGCTTATCGGGATCTGGTCAATTCAGGGATCAACCCGCTGAATATCTCGTTGTTCCGATACCCGGAATTACCACAGATCGCGCAACCGGTTTTTGAAGGCGGATACCAGCAGGCGCTGGACCGAACGATTTCCTTTATCGTCAACCGGATGAACGAACGGGTTCTGGCGGGTCAGTCGATCGAGACCCTGCTGGCCGTGCTGATGTTCGTGTTGATGGGGATCACACTGGAACGTTCGAAAATCGCCGATGACCTGCTGACCACCATGGCGCGCGTCTTCGGACCGTTGCCGGGCGGGTTGGCCGTGTCGGTGGTGGTCGTGGGTGCCTTCCTGGCTGCGTCAACCGGGATCGTTGGCGCGACGGTCGTCACAATGGGCCTGCTGTCGCTGCCCACGATGCTGCGCAACGGCTACAGTCCCGAACTTTCGACCGGCGTCATTGCCGCGTCAGGCACATTGGGCCAGATCATCCCGCCATCCATCGTGATCGTGCTTTTGGGCACATTGGCGGGCGACCTTTACGCTGCCGCGCAGGAAACGCGTGCGCAGGCGGCAGGCTGCACTGATGCGCTGACCTATCTGGGGCAGGCGGCCGTCGTTTCGGTCGGCACGCTCTTTCAGGCTGCGATCCTTCCCGGGATCCTGCTTGCCCTGCTTTACGCGGTCTATGCCTTCGGCTACGCGCTGGCCAAACCGCACAAGGCACCGCCGATCGTTGTCGAATCCAGCGGCCCACGCATAGATCGTCGCCACGCGACCACCTGGATGCTTCTGGTTCCGGTCGGCATCATCGCCTTTACGGTTCTGTCTGGCATTTTCCACGTATCCGGCAGCCAGAACATCACCATCGGCAGCTATTCCGAAACCGGTGAAGCCGCCGTGCTGCGCACCAACGTGGGCGATGAATGCAAGGCCTCGATGATCGAACTGCATGGGCAGGAAAAATGGGACCTCGCCGTCACCCAACAGGCCGAGATCATGGCATCCGGTGGCGTGCAGGAAACCCGGGAACTGACCGAAGACGAACTGGCTCAGGCGCTGACCGACAAGATCGCCAGCCGCGCCCCGCTGGGCGAGGGCGTGCTGATCCTGTTCACCCTGGCGGGCATCTTGCTGTCGGCAGCTCGAGGCGTGTCGAAGACGCGCACAAACGGCATGCCGCTGGCCATTGGCGGGATCGGCGTGATGCTGGGACTGCTGGCCGATGCCTTCTGGATCAAGCCCGACATGACCTCTGGTCAAACGCTGGTGATCCTGACGATCCCGTTCCTGCTGACGCTTTACGGCGCTCGCCATGCGGCACGGCAACTGGCCGAGGTTGAAATCATCAAGGTGGTCTTCCCGCCGCTGGTTCTCATCGTCGCCGTGCTTGGGTCTATCCTGGGCGGGATCACCAACCCGACACCGGCCGCAGCCCTTGGTGCGGCAGGCGCGATCATGCTGGCCGCCTATCGCCGCCTTCACGAAAGCGGTGGAAGCGGGCGGACGGTGATCATGTCGGCCTTTGCCATTGTGATCATGATCCTGGTCGGCGTGAACTTTGACCTGCGCGTCACGCGCGAAGAGGTCATGGCCGAAGAATGGATCGCCTTCATCGTTGCGCTGGCAGCCTACCACTTTGCCATTTTCGGGCTGTTCTTTTCCTGCTGGGTGTTGTTCCGCGACAAGATCATGTCACCGGTGGTGCGCGAAACCGCCAAGGTGACGTCGATGGTCTTCACCATCCTGATTGGATCACAGATCCTGAACCTGGTGGTGATCTCGTTCGGCGGGGAACATTACATCCAGCAATTCCTTCGCAGTTTCGATCAGGAATGGGTGGTCTTCCTGATCGTCATGCTGGTGCTGTTCATCCTGGGTTTCGTGCTGGATTTCCTGGAAATCATTTACATCGTCATCCCCATCGTCGGGCCGGTCATCTATGGCGGCACGATGGACCCGAAATGGGTGACGATCATGATCGCGGTGAACCTGCAGACGAGCTTCCTTACACCGCCATTCGGCTTCGCGCTGTTCTATCTGCGCGGGGTGGCGCCGCCATCGGTGACCACGGGCCATATCTATCGCGGGATCATTCCGTTTGTGCTGATCCAGGTGCTGGGGCTTGGCTTGTTGTGGATGTTCCCGCAGGTGGTGACGATCGTTCCGGCGTTGATCGGCCATTAGGCTGGAACCAAATGGATTACATGTGACCGGCAAGGCGGAGGGCCTTGCCGGTCGCGCTGGGAACGGTCCACTGCACCGATCCCGATCCGCGTTCTTCCACGTCCTCTTTGTGTTGAGTAACTCCGGGGGAGCGGGTGACTGCCCCCCGCTTCGGTCGGACTGGCGAAGCCAGCGCGAAACCGAATAGCGATCAGGTCAGATCATGCAGGTGGCTGGCACAGCCCGTCAGGGCTGCAAAATCATCCTCGACCACTGACACGGCGAAATTGCCCATGAAGCCTGCAAAACGTCCCTTGTCGCGATAGGCTTCGGCAAAACCGAAGCGTGCAAAATAGGGTTCTACCGCGCGCGCCATGCCGCCGATCAGGTAGACGCCGCCAAAGGGCAGTTGGATCAGTGACAGGTTGCCCGCCACGGTACCAAGTATGCGCACGAACATGGCCACCGCTTCATCAGCGCGCGGATCGGTGCCATCGCGCACAGCTTCGAGGATCTCGGCACTGGATTTTTCACGCTCATCGCCCGCGTCATGACCCAGGAAGCGGTAAAAATTGACCAGCCCGCGCCCGGACAGCACGTCTTCGACTGACGGGAAACCGTGGGACCGTTCTATGTACTGGCAGAAGCGCAGTTCTTTTTCGGTGCGGATCGGCAGGTTGGCATGGCCAGCTTCCGATGGGGGCACCAGCACGCCGGCGCCGGTATTGAACACCGGGGCTGCGTTGAAACCGGTGCCGACGCCGATCACCAGCCGCGCGGCACGCGGGTTTTCCACCCGCACGTCAATCACCTTGTTCAACTTTTCCGCGGGAATGTAGGGCAGGGCATGTCCCTGGGCCTGCAGATCGTTGAGCACGGCCACCTTTTCAGCGCGCGCCGCGCGTTTCAGTGTGTCCTTGTCAAAGCTCCAGTCCAGATTGGTCAACTCGCCCACGCCGTCACGCACCGGGCCCGCAACGGCCACGCAGACGCCTGTGCAATCGACATTACCTTCGTCTTCGATGTAACGGCGCAACACAGTTTCCAGCCCCGGAAAATCCGCATTGCGGTATTTGCGCACGGTATCGGCCAGCACGGTCTTGCCTTCGGCAAGCGCGACGCGGGTATTGGTCCCGCCGATATCGGCGACCAGGACAAAGCGGTTGGGCGGGTGGGCCATGGTGGATCACATCCCTGTTGCAGCGTGGCCCCGCGCATAGGACGCATCGTCGCGCAGGTCAACGCGCGTTTGACGGCGGCGCGGCCCTGGCGCATGGTTTGCGCCGACATGCGATGCCAGAACGGGACAGGCAAATGAAATTCGGAAGCGCGACACCACCGGCTATCTTCTCGCCCATCTTGGGCGCTCTGGGGCTGGGTCTGGCCTGGCGGCGTGCCGCAAGCACAATCGGTGCGCCCGACGGCATCGGCGAACTGGTCCTTGGCGCGGTATCGCTTCTCTACATTTTCGCGATCGCCGCCTATCTGACGAAACTTGCCCGTCGCCCCGGCACCTTTGGCGAAGACCTGAACATCGTGCCCGGTCGGGCGGGGTTGGCTGCGGCTGCGATCGGATCGATGTTGCTGGCCGCAACGATGACACCTTATGCACCTGGACTGGCCCGGCTGATCCTTGCCGTTGCGGTGTCGGCACAAGGGATCATCGCACTGACCATTCTGAACAAGCTGTGGAACGCCCCCTTTGCGGCGCGACGGATGAACCCGGTCTGGCAACTGACCTTCGTGGGCTTCATCGTGGCACCGGTTGCCGCGATCCCACTGGGCTGGACCGGCATGGCCGAACTGATCCTTGTGCTGACGCTGCCGATGGCGGTTACCATTTGGATAGGCCACGGGCTGATGATGCTGGACGCCGATACGCCGCCGCCCTTGCGCCCCTTGCTGGCGATCCATCTTGGCCCGGCGAGCCTGCTGGGGCTGGGCGCGGTTGGCCTGGGATATTCCACGCTGGCTTTGATACTGGCTGTTTGGGCCATCATCATTTTCGCGATCCTTTTCGTCAGAGCGCGCTATCTGACTGTGGCAGGCTTCACGCCGATGTGGGGGGCTTTCACCTTCCCCTTGGCGGCCTTCACCAATCTGATGCTTGCGATGTGGGACCAGTCGCCGATCTTCGCCTGGATCGGCACGGCCGGGCTGATCGCGGCCAGTCTGTTCATCCCCTATGTGCTCATGAAGATCGCCCAAATGTGGACCAAGGGGAGCCTTGCGGGTGTCACCAACGCGGCGCGAGTCTGACCCGGTCGAAAATTGCCCGGAACCGCCCGCTTTGGCCTTTCCTTTCCGGCGGCCCCGTGAAATAGGGAAGCGCCAAACGAAAGCTCCAAGGAGGCGGTATCATGGAGATTCGCGAGGCCCTCACCTTCGACGACGTATTGCTTGTGCCTGCGGCATCAAGCGTTCTGCCATCCACGGCCGACACATCGACATTTGTGACCAAGTCCATCCGGCTGAATATTCCGCTTTTGTCATCCGCGATGGACACGGTGACCGAGGCACGCATGGCGATCGCCATGGCGCAGGCCGGGGGAATGGGCGTCATCCATCGTAACCTGGATATCGAAGAACAGGCGCAGGAAGTGCGGCGTGTGAAGCGGTTTGAAAGCGGGATCGTCTATAACCCGATCACCCTGACGCCCAACCAGACGCTGGCCGATGCCAAGGCATTGCAGGAACGTTACAACGTCACCGGTTTTCCCGTGGTCGATGAACGCGGGCTGGTCGTGGGCATCGTCACCAACCGCGACATGCGCTTTGCTACATCGGATGACACGCCGGTCAAGGTGATGATGACATCGAACGATCTCGCGATGCTGGCCGAACCGGCCGATCTGGACGAAGCCAAGTCGTTGATGAAAGCGCGCCGCATCGAAAAGCTTTTGGTGACGGACGGCAAGGGCAAGCTCACGGGCCTGTTGACCCTGAAAGACACCGAACAGGCCGTCTTGAACCCGCAGGCCAGCAAGGATCAGCTGGGCCGCCTGCGTGTCGCTGCTGCGTCCACTGTGGGCGATGCCGGTTTCGAACGGTCGCAGGCGCTGGTCGATGCCGGCGTGGACCTTATCGTGATCGACACGGCACATGGCCATTCCGAAGGCGTCGCCATCGCTGTCGAACGCGCCAAGAAACTGTCGAACGAGGTTCAGGTCGTGGCCGGAAACGTCGCCACAGGCGAAGCTACGCGCGCGCTGATCGGGGCAGGGGCGGATGCGGTAAAGGTCGGCATCGGACCGGGGTCGATCTGCACCACGCGGATGGTCGCTGGCGTTGGCGTGCCGCAGCTAACGGCAATCATGGACAGCGCGGCGGCGGCCGGTGACACCCCGATCATCGCGGACGGCGGCATCAAGTTTTCAGGCGATTTCGCCAAGGCCATTGCGGCGGGCGCGTCCTGCGCGATGGTGGGCAGCATGATCGCAGGCACGGATGAAAGCCCTGGCGAGGTGATCCTTTATCAGGGCCGCAGCTTCAAGGCCTATCGCGGCATGGGATCGCTTGACGCCATGGCGCGCGGGTCTGCTGACCGATATTTCCAGAAGGATGCGGCCAGCGACAAGCTGGTTCCCGAAGGGATCGAAGGGCAGGTGCCCTACAAGGGGTCAGCAGGCGCAGTCATTCACCAACTTGTCGGCGGCTTGCGCGCGGCCATGGGCTATACCGGCTGCGCGACGGTGGCGGATATGCACAGCAAGTGCGAATTCGTGAAGATTTCTGGCGCGGGGCTGAAGGAGAGCCACGTCCATGACGTGACGATCACCCGCGAAAGCCCGAATTACCGGCTGGCCTAGTGACCCCTGAAGCTCGCGTTGCTGCTGCCATCGAGGTGCTGGATGACTGGTTGTCGGGCACCCCGATCGAGCCGGCGCTGAAAGGCTGGTCACGCCGCAACCGTTATGCAGGTTCATCTGACCGTGCCGCGATCCGGGATTGGGTATTTTCCGCGATTCGACGCAAGCGCATGGCCGCCGCCCATGGCGGCGGGGAAAGCGGGCGGGCACTGATGATCGGCATGTGCCGACTGTTGCACGCCGATCCGGACAGAGTTTTCACGGGCGAAGGTTATGGCCCGCCGCCCTTGTCGGACACAGAGCGGGCTGTCACCTTGCCTTCCGATCTTGCGCCCGCTGTTCTGGCCGATTGGCCGGACTGGCTTTGGGCCGACACCGTTGCCGTGCTGGGCAAGCGGGTCATGGACCAGCTTGAATTGATGAAGCTGCAGGCACCCGTGATCCTGCGCGTCAACCTTGCGCGCACGACGCGCGAAGATGCCGCCGCCGCCTTGTTGTTGGACGACATCGAAACGGCGCAGCATGACCTTTCTCCAGCTGCGCTGACCGTGACCACAAATACCCGACGGGTTTCGCAGTCAGAGGCATATCGTTCCGGGCTTGTCGAATTGCAGGATGCCGCGTCACAGGCCGTGGTCGATTTTGCCGACCCCCGCCCAGGTGAAACCGTTTTGGATTACTGCGCAGGCGGCGGCGGTAAAACCCTGGCAATCGCCGCCCGAACGGGAGCCCGGGTCACGGCCCATGACGCCAACCCCGTACGCATGGCCGACCTGCCGGAACGTGCCAAACGGGCACAGGCGGATGTGCGGATCGTGACGGACCCTAGCGGCGTGTTCGATCTGGTTTTCTGTGATGTGCCGTGTTCGGGCAGTGGGTCCTGGCGGCGAGACCCTGCAGGCAAGTGGCGGCTGACACCAGACGATTTGGCGCGGCTGAACCGGACACAGGCAGAGATTCTGGACAAGGCCACAGGTTGCGTCGCGCCAAAGGGGCGGCTGGCCTATGCGACCTGTTCGATCTTGCCTGCAGAAAATGCCGACCAGATCGCTGGTTTCTTGATCCGAAACCCTGATTGGGAAATGCTTCGTTCCCACCAATTCACCCCATTGGACGGCGGCGACGGCTTTTTCATCGCCGTGCTTGCCCGAAAATCTTGATTGCACTACAACCTAAAGGAGATAGCTTGTGGCCCTTATGCCCTATTAGGTGAGATTTACGGGCAGTTAACCAATATCCAGCGATATGGACAAAACGCGAATCGTGAGGGGTCCTTGCCGGTTGTGCAATCGATGAACAGTCAGTCCGCCCAAATGGCTCCGGCCCGTCTGGCGTCAAAGACCGGACATCTGGTGCTCGTCGCACTGACCTGTTTTGCCGGGGCTTTTTACGTTCCCAATGCCAGCCTTGGGCTGGCGTTATTCACGCTTGGGTTGACCTTCATTTCTCTGTCGATTCTGGGCCGCGTGTCCATCGCGCGCCGTCAGGCGCGTCAGGAAAAGTTAAACCGTGAAGTCGCGCGTATGGTCGGGTCGGACATGGCCGCGAATTTCACGACAGATGCCGAAGGCCGGATCGAATATCTAAACGACAGCGCGGTCACTCGTTTCGGCGAGGCGCATGATACGGTCTCCATGGCCCTGTCCAAGCATCTGCTTGCCCCGAACGACACGCTGCGTCGTTTGCGTATGAAAGCGGAAGCCAAGGGCTTTGCCCGCGAGGAGATCGCCACGAAATCCGGTGTGCTGCGCATTTCAGTCCATCGCATTGCCGAAGGCAACCTGTTGTGGCGCGTCGAAGAAATGAGCGAACGCACCGCACAGGGGCGCGGGTCCGACAGCATCACGCTGCCCATGATGACGGTCAGCAAGGCGGGCACCGTTCTGTTCATGAACGATGCCATGCGGCGGATTCTCGGCGGAAGGCCCGCGCATATCGACCGAATATTCAACGACCTCCCGTTGCGTCCCGATCAGGTGCATGTTGTGTCCGGGGTGCAGGGAACGTTTCGGGCGCGGGTGCATGTGATTGACGGCGCCATCGGGCGCAAGGAAATTTATGTGCTTCCGGTCGATGCCGTCGAAGAACAGGCTGGCCAAACCTGGCACGGGTTAGAAGCGCTGCCGATCCCGATCCTGAAAGTGGCGCCGGATGGGAAAATCCGGCAATGCAACCAACTGGCCAGCGAAACGCTGGGCACGACGGATTGCGTCAGGGCCTATCTGGCCGATCTGCTCGAGGGGTTGGGTCGCCCCGTGTCGGACTGGTTGGGCGAAGCGGCCGAGAAATCGGCGCAGGTCCAATCGGAATTCGTACGCGCCACCAAGCGCACGGACGAGGTTTTCCTGCAAATCACCCTGACGCGGATCATCGAAAACGGAGAACCTGCGCTGTTGGTCATCCTGATCGATGCCACCAAGATCAAGACGCTGGAGGGCCAGTTCGTTCAAAGCCAGAAGATGCAGGCGATCGGGCAGTTGGCCGGCGGCGTGGCACATGATTTCAACAACCTTTTGACCGCAATTTCGGGCCACTGCGATCTGCTGATGCTGCGGCATGACGAAGAAGACCCCGATTTCGCTGATCTGCAGCAGATCCATCAGAACGCCAACCGCGCTGCCAGCCTCGTCGGTCAGTTGCTGGCATTTTCGCGCAAACAGACGCTGAAACCAGAGGTTCTGGAAGTAAGTGAAACGTTGGACGACCTGACCCATCTGTTGAACAGGCTCGTCGGCGAGCGGGTCACGTTGACGGTAACGCATGCACCGGACCTGCCTTTGATCCGCGCGGACAAGCGCCAATTGGAACAAGTGATCATGAATCTGGTCGTGAATGCGCGCGATGCCATGCCAGATGGCGGCAGCGTGCGGTTGGAAAGCCGTATCGAGCATCTGAACGAGCCCTATGTCCGAGACCGCGTCACCGTGCCCATTGGCGACTATGTGGTCATTTGCGTGCATGATCAGGGTATCGGCATTCCTCCCGACAAGCTTGGCAAGATTTTTGAGCCGTTCTTCACCACCAAAAACACCGGCGAAGGCACCGGTTTGGGCCTGTCCATGGCCTATGGGATTGTCAAACAGACCGGCGGCTTCATTTTTGCCGACAGCGTTTTGGGCAGTGGCACAAGCTTCACGCTGTTCTTCCCGGCCCATGTCCCGATCGAACCAATGGTTCCAGAGGTGCCAGCGAAGGCATCCGACCCTGCACCTGTCGAGAAAGCGGCAGGCGGCGTTGTCCTGCTGGTCGAGGAC
>JBNKYL010000076.1:0-10436 GCA_050300875.1 Paracoccaceae bacterium | reverse complement strand
ATCGAAGTCGGGTCGGATGCTGCGCTGGAGTTGGACATCTAGTAGCCATTTGCCTGTGCCTGCCGGGCTGCACCGAGGTCGCGCCCAATCGCCGACCCGGAAATGCAGGTTTTCGGATTGACCTGTCGTATCGTGACCAGTATCGGGACATCTGTCGCGCGGTTGTAGCTCAGTTGGTTAGAGTACCGGCCTGTCACGCCGGGGGTCGCGGGTTCGAGCCCCGTCAACCGCGCCATTTCCTCCCACTTTCGAATATGTTGTTTCGGTGTGATGTGTCTTTGCGTCGCGCTTGTAATTATATGCAGAAAACTGCATATGAGTGCAGAGCCGCGAATAGGATGCATCCAGCCCATGAAATTCATTGACCAGATCCCGCTGACGACCCTGATCATAATCGCCTTGTTGCTCGGGCTGGCGCCATTCACGCCAGAACCGCATGTCTGGGAAAAACTGAAAATGCTGGCGGCGGGCGAGTTGTCCAAACCGATCGATATTTTCGATCTGGTCATGCACGGAACGCCCTGGCTGCTGCTGGGTATCAAACTGGTACGGATGACCGGACAGGCGCAGAACGATGGTTGACCTGTTTGCGTCCATCCCGCTGAACCTTGCCATTCTGGCGGCGCTGACGCTGGGGCTGGCGCCGTTTTTCCCCGAGCCGCATATCTGGGAGAAGATCAAGATGCTGCGGGCAGGCACATTGACCCGCCCGCTGGATATCTTTGATTTCCTATTGCACCTGCTGCCGTGGCTTGTGCTTTTCGCCAAGCTGGTCAGCCTGGCATTTGTGACCGGCTAAGCCGTCAGGGCCGCGAGGATGCGCGCCCAGCTACGGGTGCCCTTGTGGAAGCTTTCCAGGTCGTATTTTTCGTTCGGCGAATGGATCTGGTCGTCATCGCGTCCAAATCCGATCAGCATCGAATCCATGCCAAGGATGTCCTGAAAATGCCCGGCAATCGGGATCGATCCGCCGCAACCGATGTAGCTGGCCGGTTTGGGCCATTCGTCCGAAAGCGCGCCGCGTGCCTGTTCAAAGGCAGGGTGCGCAATGGACATATGACTGGCCGGCGCACCTTTGCCCATTGGAAATTCGGCGGTGAAGCCCGGCGACAGCATCGAATTCACATGGTCCATGAACGCTTGATGGATCGCCTTGGGGTCCTGCGTGCCGACAAGTCGGAAGCTGATCTTGGCGCTGGCCTTCGATGGAAGAACGGTCTTGAACCCGTCCCCGGTATAGCCGCCCCAGATACCATTCACGTCGCAGGTGGGCCGCGACCAGATCATTTCCAATGGCGTGCGGTCCTTTTCGCCCGCAGGTTCGGAAAGTCCGACATCGCCCAGGTATTTCTGGTGATCAAAGGCCAGGTTTTGCCATTGCGACCGAATTTCGTCAGGAAGTTCCGGTACCCCATCGTAAAAGCCCGGCAGGGTGATCGCGCCGTTTTCGTCATGCAGCGCCGAAATGATGTTTGACAGAACCCGGATCGGGTTCATGGCAATCCCGCCATACATGCCCGAATGCAGGTCGCGATCGGGGCCGGTGATGTGCACCTCTTCCGCCAGAAGACCGCGCAACATCGTGGTGATGGCGGGCACGGCGCTTTCGAACAGGCCGGTGTCGCAGATCAGGGCGATGTCGGCCTTTAGCTCGTCGGCGTTTTCTTCAAGGAACGGCACCAGGGACGGTGAGCCGCTTTCCTCTTCGCCTTCGAAGAGGAATGTGATCCGACAGGGCAGGGTGCCGTTGATTGCCTTCCACGCGCGGCAGGCTTCCACGAAGGTCATAAGCTGGCCCTTGTCATCCGAAGACCCACGCCCGCGCAGGACTTTTCCTGTGGGCGTGTCTTCGATGGCCGGGTCGAAGGGGTCGCGATCCCAAAGGTCAAGCGGATCAACGGGTTGCACATCATAATGGCCGTAAAACAGCAGGTGCGGACCGGGGCCGTCGATATGTCCAACCACCATCGGATGCCCCGGCGTGTCTCGCAGCGTGGCATCGACACCCAAAGCGGACAGGTCATCCACCAGCCATTCGGCAGCGCGGCGGCAATCGGCCTTGTAGGCCGGGTCGGTCGAAATCGAGGGGATTCGCAAAAGTTCCATCAACCGGTCCAAGGCGGCGGTCTGATCTTCGTCGACATGTGCGAGAACACGTTCAAGTGACATGGCCGGAAACTCCCTGTCTGGCATTTTCGCGGGATGCTAACAGGGCAAAAACCAAGGTCCAGCGAGAAATTCCGCGCAGCTTGATACATGTCAAATACCCGGGCGCGGCAAAATGTAACGAATTTTGAATATGAATCGCTTTCCTATGGAAAAGTGATTAGAAACACCGGCACGAACAGGACGGGGACGCGAACCGTGAATTATGACGACAAGCTCGATCAGGCCTTGAACAGCCTGCATCAGGAAGGCCGTTATCGGACATTCATCGACATCGAACGCAAGCGTGGTCAGTTCCCGCATGCCACGTGGCGCAAGCCAGATGGCAGCGAACAGCCAGTGACCGTCTGGTGTGGCAACGATTACCTGGGCATGGGTCAGCATCCGGTCGTTCTGGAAGCGATGCACGAAGCGATTGAGGCCACGGGCGCCGGGTCGGGCGGCACGCGGAATATTTCGGGCACGACCGTTTATCACAAGCGGCTGGAGGCTGAACTGGCCGACCTGCATCAGAAAGAGGCCGCGCTGCTGTTCACCAGCGCCTATATCGCCAATGACGCGACGCTTTCGACGCTGCCAAAGCTGTTTCCCGGCCTGATCATCTATTCGGACGAGTTGAACCACGCGTCGATGATCGAAGGCATTCGTCGCAATGGCGGGGCCAAGCGTATCTTCAAGCACAATGATCTGGCCGATCTGCGGGCGAAGCTGGAAGCCGACGATCCTGACGCGCCGAAACTGATCGCTTTCGAATCCGTCTATTCGATGGATGGTGATTTCGGACCGATTGAGGCAATTTGCGATCTGGCCGATGAATTCAACGCACTGACCTATATCGACGAGGTTCACGCGGTCGGCATGTACGGGCCCCGCGGGGCTGGCGTGGCCGAACGTGACGGGCTGATGCATCGCATCGATATCATCAATGGCACACTGGCCAAGGCCTATGGCGTCATGGGCGGGTATATCGCAGCCAGCGCCAAGATGTGCGACGCGATCCGGTCCTATGCGCCGGGCTTCATTTTTACCACGTCCTTGCCACCTGCTGTGGCTGCTGGCGCGGCTGCTTCGGTGAAGCACCTGAAAACCGATCAGGCACGGCGCGAGCTGCATCAGACGCAAGCGAAAGTCCTGAAGACGCGGCTGAAGGCCCTGGGCCTGCCCTTCATCGATCATGGGTCACATATTGTGCCGGTGATCGTGGGCGATCCGGTTCACACCAAGATGCTGTCTGACATGTTGCTGGACCAATTCGGCATCTACGTGCAGCCAATCAACTTCCCGACGGTGCCGCGCGGTACCGAACGTCTGCGGTTCACGCCGTCGCCGGTGCATGGGCCAGGCGACATCGACCGTCTTATCAAGGCGCTCGACGCGCTTTGGTCGCAATGTGCGCTGAATCGGCAAGAACTTTCTGCCTGACTTGTCCACAGGTGCAATGACGCTTGCACTATGGTAACCTTCGCCTAGTAACACTGGCGAAGGGGACGAATCGTCAATGTGCTGTTTGCGGGGGCAAAGGTTAGGGCATGATCGGGCGACGGGACATAACTCCCGTATCTGAAGACGAAGGATTGAAGGGCTTCGATGATTTCGATCTGAGGCTCGGCGATGTCATGCGCGGTGAACGTGCCACGCTCGGCAAATCGTTGCTGGATGTCCAACGCGAGTTGAAGATCAAGGCCGCCTATATCGCCGCAATCGAAAATTCCGATCCATCGGCGTTTGAAAGTCAGGGTTTCGTTGCGGGCTATGTCCGATCTTATGCGCGTTACCTGGGGCTCGATCCCGAATGGGCTTATTCCCGGTTCTGCAACGAAAGCGATTTCGCATCCACGGATGGGATGAGCCAGGCGGCGTCCACAAAGCCCAAGAAAAAGCAGCGTGCGGTGGGTATGGACCCGCTGGCTGATCCCGGCGCGGTCTATCTGCCGAAAGCGGAAAGCATGTGGTCGCGCGTTGAACCAGCCGCACTTGGGTCGGTTCTGGTGCTTGCCATGCTGTTGTCGGCGCTAGGTTATGGCGGTTGGGCGGTGTTCCGCGAAATTCAGAAGGTGCAATTCGTTCCGGTGGACCAGACACCCGGGATTGCGACCGATGTCGATATCCTTGGCCCGGCCACGGAGACGGCCGAACCCGGTACGGACTATGCCGCCGCGCCCACGACGGATGCCTTTGATCGGCTTTACCGGCCAAGCGCGCTTGAGGTGCCGATACTGACGGCGCGCGATGGCCCGATCTCGACCTTGAACCCGGCCGATGTCGGGACGCTGGCGCCGGTCGCTCAGGACCCGCCCATTGCGATCGCCGAAATGCAAAGCCCGATTGATGACCTCGCCCCTGCTGAAGAACAGGCCACGGTTCAGGTCGTCGAGGCTGCAGCAAGTGAACTGGTGCTGTTCGCGGTTCGACCATCCTGGGTTCGGGTCCGGTCTGCTGATGGGACCGTGCTGTTCGAAAAAATCCTTGATGCTGGCGAAGAATACGTCCTGCCGCAAACGGAAGAGCCGCCGATCTTGCGTGCCGGCAATGCAGGGTCGGTCTATTTCCGCGTCGATGGGCAAACCTATGGTCCGGCAGGTGACGGGCCGTCGGTTGTCAAGGACCTGCAGCTTGGGTCGGACAACCTGATAGCTTCTTATCAACAGGCCGATCCCGCCGCGGATGCCGATCTTGCGCGTTTCATAGCCGTCGCGCAGGCTGACTAGGCCCATTCTGTCCCGCTAAATCAGACTTAGTGAGTTGCGCGCGTCCGCGTGCGCAATTAGTGCTGTTTCCGCGAGCAGCGAGGCGAAGGTTCATGTCGCACAATCCGATCCGTCCCTGGCGCGATATTGAGCGCCGGAAATCCCGCCAGGTCATGGTGGGCAACGTCCCCGTGGGTGGCGGCGCACCGATTTCGGTTCAGACGATGACCAATACCGATACGTCCGACGTGAAGGCGACTGTGGCGCAGGTTCTGGCGGCGGCTGATGCCGGGGCAGATATCGTTCGCGTCTCGACACCGGACGAGGCATCGACGGCCGCACTGAAACAGATCGTCGCCGAAAGCCCTGTGCCGATCGTGGCGGACATTCATTTCCACTATCGCCGCGCCATCGAAGCCGCCGAGGCCGGTGCAGCCTGCCTGCGGATCAATCCCGGCAATATCGGATCGAAGGACCGCGTGCGCGAAGTGATCGCGGCGGCACGCGACCACGGGTGTTCGATCCGCATTGGGGTGAATGCCGGGTCGCTGGAAAAGCACTTGCTTGAAAAATACGGTGAGCCCTGTCCGGACGCGATGGTCGAAAGCGGGCTGGATCATATACGCATTCTGGAAGACAACGACTTCTTCGATTTCAAGATCTCGTGCAAGGCATCGGATGTCTTTCTGGCCGCCGCGGCCTATCAGGCCCTGGCCGAGGCCACCGATGCGCCGATCCATCTGGGGATCACCGAGGCGGGAAGCCTGAATGCCGGCACGGTCAAGTCGGCCATAGGCCTTGGCAGCCTGCTTTGGGCCGGTATCGGCGACACGATCCGGGTCAGCCTGTCGGCTGATCCGGTCGAAGAAGTGCGTGTGGGATACGAAATCCTGAAATCCCTGGGGCTGCGCCATCGCGGCGTCAATATCATTTCCTGCCCGTCCTGTGCGCGTCAGGGATTTGACGTGATAAAGACCGTGGAAGTGCTTGAAAAACGGCTGGAACACATCAAGACACCGATGAGCCTGTCGATCATCGGCTGCGTCGTTAACGGACCGGGCGAGGCGCTGATGACCGATGTCGGATTTACCGGTGGCGGTGCGGGATCGGGCATGGTCTATCTGGCCGGCAAGCAGAGCCACAAGTTGGGCAATGACCGGATGATCGACCACATCGTTGAACAGGTCGAAAAGAAGGCCGCTGAAATCGACGCCGCGTCGGCGGATTAGGATTTTCCCGCTCTTGCACGGTCCCGCGAAATGGCGGTAGCGATGGGCGACCGAAGCGCGTGGCGCGCGCCCTGTTCACGAAAGGCTACCCGATGTTCATAACCGAACCAGCCCGTCAGACCGAAGTGATCCACAAGACCGATGTGCTGGTCGTTGGATCGGGGCCTGCGGGTTTGGCCGCCGCGCTGGCTGCGGCCCGTGCCGGTGTCGATGTGACGCTGGTTGAACGTTTCGGGTGTTTCGGTGGCAACATCACCGCGGTAGGCGTCGAAGGATTTGCCTGGTATCGGCATGAAAAAACGGTCGAGGCCGGTGGCATCGGGCGGGAGTTTGAAGACCGCGCCAACGCGATGGGGGCCGCCGTGCCCGAAAGCCAGTCCCTGAGCTACGAGCTGGACAGCGAAGGTTTCAAGCTGGTCGCCGATCGGCTGGTGGAAGAGGCGGGCATTCACGCCATGCTGCACAGGCAATTCGTGGCGCCGGTCATGGATGGTGATCGAGTGACGGGCATCGTCACCGAATCCAAGGCAGGTCGCGAGGCAATCCTGGCCAATGTTGTCATCGACGCCACGGGTGACGCGGACATCGCCGCCCGCTCAGGTGCGCCGGTTCACAAGACCGACCCCGAACGGATGATGGCGGCGTCCGTCATGTTTCACCTCGCGGGCGTCGACAAGCGCGCGTTCATGGATGGCATCAAGGCCGATCCCCAGACCTACAAGGATTGGGGTGGTGGTGGCGAATGGAACATCGAAACCTCCGGCAAGGAGGACGACATGTTTTCGCCCTTCATCATGAAACCTTTCAAACAAGCCATCGAAGCCGGGCTGATACCGCCCCACCTGACCACGATCGCCGGGACCTGGGGTGCAATGCACGACACGGGCGAGCTGACCTATATGAACCTGGTCCATATGGATGGCATCGACGGGACGGACCCGGCTAGCCTGACTAAGGGCGAGATCGAAGGACGCAAGCAGGCGATGCTGGCGCTGGAGGCGCTGCGCGAGTTCATGCCGGGCTGCGACAAGGCCCGGTTGCGCAATTTCGGGATGACGGTCGGCATTCGTGACACGCGCAAGATCGACGCGGTCTACAACATGACCGAAGCGGATGTCCGCGAACAGGCAAGGTTCGAGGATTCGATCGGCATATATCCGGAATTCATTGACGGCTACGGCGTCCTGATCCTGCCGACGACCGGGCGCTACATGCACATTCCCTATCGATCGATGTTGCCAAAACGGGTGGATGGGCTGCTTGTCGCCGGTCGTTCCACCGGTGGCGACCGCATCGCCCATGCCGCGACGCGCAACATGTCTTGCTGCGCTGTGGCGGGGCAGGGGGCGGGCATAGCCGCCGCCCAAGCGGTGCGTTCAAACCGGTCTGTGGCTGAGGTTGATATGGGTGCGGTCCAGTCCGAACTGGACCGTCAAGGCGTGCGCCACTCCTAGCGCGCGCGTTCCTGGGCCACGATTTCCTGCATGGATGCCAGCGGCGCGTAACCGCGCACCATGGTTTCGCCCATCACGAAGCCCGGCGTGCCAGTGATCGCCATGGTTTGGGCCAGAACGTAATTGGCCTGCAGTATCTGGTCGACCACCGCGTCATCCATGCCGTCTATGATCGCGTCGTCGTCCAGGTCATGTGACTTGGCCAGACGCCGCAGGCTGCCTTCGGTGATGCGGCCGTTATGTTCCATCAGGGCATTGTGGATGTCGAAATAGGCCTCGTCACCCGCATTGATCTTGGTCGAAATGGCAAAGCGTGATGCCATCGTGCTTTCTTCGCCCAAAATGGGGAATTCCTTTATGATGAAACGGATATTGCCATCGCTTTCCAGCAACGCGTTCACGTCCGGATGCGCCTTTTTGCAGTATCCGCAGCGATAGTCGAGGAATTCAACGATCGTGATGTCGCCATCTGGGTTGCCCGCAACATGGGAATAGCCATCATTGAACAGCGCCTCGGCATTGGCAGCGATCATTTGCGCATCGCCCTGCAATTGCGCATCAGCCTGTCGCTGTTCCAGGACATTGATCGCTTCGATCAGGACTTCTGGGTTTTCAAGAAGGTAGGCGCGGATCTCGTCGCGAAATGCCTGCCGTTCGGTATCCGACATGGCGGACATGTCGAATGCCGTTGCGGGCATGGCGACAGTCGCGGCGACAACCAGGGCACAGGCAAAGCGTTTCAGCATCGGATACTCCGTTTTATTTCCACGCGCCCTAACACAGTTTCCAGGCGGGCACAGCCGGGATTGACCATTGGGTGCCAGTTGGGCACCAAAGCGGCTGAAACAATAGGGACTGAACGTTGAAAACATCAAGCCGAAGCGAGGTTGATCCCTTTATTGTGATGGATGTCATGGAAGCCGCCCGGCAGGCCGAGGTGGCGGGACGCCACATCATCCACATGGAAGTCGGCCAGCCAGGCACACCTGCGCCGCAGGGTGCCCGCCGCGTCTTGGCCGAAAGGCTTGAGGAGTCGGCATTGGGCTATACCGTCGCCATGGGCTTGCCCGCGTTGCGCGAACGGATCGCCCGCCATTACGGCGACTGGTACGACGTGGACCTGTCACCGGATCGCGTTGCGGTCACGGCGGGCGCATCAGGTGCCTTCATCCTGGCCTTCAGCGCCTTGTTCGACAGCGGGGCCACGGTCGGCCTGGGCTTGCCTGGCTATCCCAGTTATCGCCACATCCTGACAGCGATGGGGCTCACGCCCGTCGGGTTCGAAACCCGTGCCGAAGACCGCTATCAACCTGTGCCTGATCGCGTTCCGGGCAATCTGGATGGGCTTATCCTCGCGTCGCCAGGCAACCCAGCCGGAACCATGCTGGACCGCGACGATCTTGCCGCATTGGTCGATCACGCCGGGGCGCGCGACATGGCCCTGATCAGTGACGAAATCTATCACGGTCTTCACTATGACCGACCGGCGGTATCGGCTTTGAACTGTTCCGACGACGTTTATGTGGTCAATTCGTTTTCCAAGTATTTTTCGATGACCGGGTGGCGCGTTGGCTGGTTGGTCGTGCCTGAAACCCATGTGCGCACCATCGAAAGGCTGGCGCAGAACCTGTTCATCTGTCCGTCGCATGCCGGGCAGGTCGCCGCATTGGCGGCGTTCGATTGCCAGGACGAGCTGCAGGACAATGTTGCCGTTTATGCCCGAAACCGCCAATTGGTCATCGAAGGTTTGCAACGCGCGGGGCTGACGCAATTCGCGCCGCCGGATGGCGCGTTCTATGTCTATGTCGACGTATCCGCGGTGACGGATGACAGCCTGGCCCTGAGCCGCGATATCCTGGAAAAGGCCGGGGTTGCGGTTACGCCGGGTTTGGATTTCGACCCGGGAAGGGGCCACAGGATGCTGCGCCTGTCCTATGCCGCGGCGACTGCTGACATCACCGAAGGTATGGACCGGCTGGTTGCCTATTTCCGGAACGTTCAATGATCGTGCGTTTGATTGTTCTTTTTGCGCTGGCGGCTTTCACGTCGTCCGCGCCCCGTGCGCAGGATTTGTCGGCGGTTGCGCGCGTCCTGCCCGGCGGATCGATAGAAGACAAGCGTGGTGAAATCAGCCTGACCCTGCCGCTCAGCCAGGCCGTGCCCTATCGCGTGTTTCAGTTGACCGAACCTTTCCGTTTGGTCGTCGATTTTCGCGAAGTCGATTGGTCGCTGGGAAATACCGCCGACCTGGACCAATCCGAACATGTCATCGACCTGCGTGCGGGCGCGCTGAATGATGGTTGGTCGCGGCTTGTCCTGCAACTCGATGGGCCCTGGGCGCTGAAAGCAGCCAGCATGACGGAAAGCGACGCAGGGGCGTCTGTCCTGGCGATGGCGCTTCAGGTTGTTTCCGACGATGAATTCATCGCGCTGGCCGGTGCCCCCGATGATGCGGCAATTCTGCCGCCCGGCACACAGCTGGCGCCGACAACCGCCCGGGCCACACGGGACCTGCCGTTGATCGTTCTCGATCCGGGCCATGGTGGCATTGACCCGGGCGCCGAATTCGGGGGCGAGGTGGAAGCCCGTCTGATGCTGAAATTTGCGCTGGAGCTGAAGGAACTTCTGGTGCGCAGCGGTGATTTTCAGGTGCTTCTGACCCGCGATGCGGATTACTTCGTGCCGCTTGAGGCGCGGATCGCCATCGCACATGCAGTCGAGGCGGACCTGTTCCTGTCACTTCATGCCGATGCACTTGCCGAGGGTCGCGCCACTGGTGCAACGATCTATACGCTCGCCGATGAAGCCAGCGATATCGCCAGCGAAAAACTGGCAGAACGGCACGACCGTGACGAATTGCTGTCGGGTATCGACCTTACGGCCCATGATGACGAAATTGC
>JBNKYL010000075.1:0-15643 GCA_050300875.1 Paracoccaceae bacterium | reverse complement strand
GGACCAGTTCGGCCCCGAGGCCGGGCATGATCATATTCTGACCATAGCGCAGGTCGCCCATACGATGGCGATACTTGAAAACGCTGAAATCATGGCGCGGGCACACGACGCCATGACCAGACTTTTGGAAAAGGAGTGAGGTCGATGCCCTGGGACAGGAACCAGATGGCCGAACGGGCCGCAAAGGAACTGCAAGACGGCATGTATGTGAACCTTGGCATCGGTATTCCGACGCTGGTGTCAAACTACATTCCCGAAGGCGTGAACGTAACGCTGCAATCGGAAAACGGCATGTTGGGCATGGGGCCCTTCCCCGTCGAAGGCGAAGAGGATGCCGACCTGATCAATGCCGGCAAGCAGACCATAACCGAACTGCCGCAGACCGCCTATTTCGACAGTGCGACATCGTTCGGGATGATCCGCGGCGGCAAGATCGCCATGGCCATTCTTGGTGCGATGGAGGTCAGCGAAAAGGGTGATCTGGCCAACTGGATGATCCCCGGCAAGCTGGTGAAAGGCATGGGCGGCGCGATGGACCTGGTCGCGGGCGTGGGCCGCGTCATCGTGGTCATGGACCACACCAGCAAGCATGGCGACAGCAAGGTTCTGAAGGCATGCACCCTGCCGCTGACCGGCAAGGGTGTGGTGGACCTGATCATCACCAATCTGGGCGTTCTGGAGGTTGAACACAAAGGCCTGCACATCGTCGAATTGGCCCCCGGGGTCACCCGCGAAGAAATGATCGCCGCGACCGAGGCGAATATCGTCTGATCGGCGCGCCGTCAGTCGGTCGTACGAAAATTCGGTTCCAACCAAGGGGATTGCGCCAGCATTGGCGCAATCACTTGCACATTCAGGATATCGCGCAGCTGGCCTGCAATGGCTGCAGGCACCTTGCCCAGCATGTCACGCCGCGCGGTCAATGAGATCGACCGGGTGAGCTGCGTGGTGGGCAGCAGGTGAATGCGCACCTGATCGGCGAAGATGGACGCATGGCGCACGGCCAGTGGTGTCAGTATGGTCCACCCTTCGCCTGCAGCGACCATGGCAAGGATGGCGTGATAGCTGTCCAATTCGAATCGGTGGGCCAGCCGAAGGTTCTGGCGCACGAGGTGGTCCGCGATCATGCGGCCCATCTGGTGGCGGGACGTATACTGGATGAAAGGCAGGTCAGGAACATTGCCCATTCCAAGGTTGTATCCTGCAGGTGCGACCATCACAAAAGGTTCCACCAGAAGCGGATGAATTTCCATCCAATCGGCGGCGGTCCCGAAATCTGCTGCAACCACGACATCGAGCGCCCGGGCATCCAACTGGTCGATCAGCCGGTGCGATGGACCCGTTTCCAGAAGGAAACGCGCGGACACCATTTCGCCCGCCAACCCGCGCAGAAGCGTCGGGGTCACGACGGCGTCGAAATCTTCGATCACGCCGAGGCGCAGCAATGTCAGGTGCTGCTGGTCCATCTGTTCCAGGTCGATGCGCGCCTGTTCGGCTTCGCGTCGGATCACATGGGCGCGCCGGCGAAATGCTTCGCCTGCAGGGGTCAGCGACACGGGCCGCCCGCGCCTGTCGAGCAACTGCACGCCGGTGGCGGCCTCAAGACTGGTCAGTTGCTGAGATATGGCCGAGGGGCTGGCGCCAAGCCGACCGGCGGCGGCCGTGATCGAACCTTCCTCAACCGTGGCAAGGAAAACTTCTATATTCCATAATGTTATTCGGCCTGAACTGTCGCCCATGAAGCACTCACGTCAACCGGGCTTGCCGTCACTCGCCAAGTTTGGACAGCTTGGATTGCAGATCGGCAAGCTGCTTTTTAATCTCGTCCAGATCGCCAGAGGATGGCTTCGGCTGGTCATCGGCATCTTCGTCCGCGGTGGTTCCCCACCCTTTCGCCATGCCACCCGTCATCGCCTTGAAGAAGGCTTCCTGTTGGGCTTTCATCGCTTCGAAACCGGGCATGTTGGCCAAGGGGTTGGCCGACATGCCTTCCATCATCTTGGCCTGGCCGTCGCGCAGCATCTCGAAAGACATTGCCAGGAATTGCGGGACGACCGACTGAACCTCGGTCGTGTAGGATCGCACCAGATCCGTCAGCACGCCGACCGGCAGGACGCTTTCGCCTTTGCCTTCGTGTTCGGCGATGATCTGCAACAGGTATTGCCGGGTCAGGTCGTCGCCGCTTTTCAGATCGACGATTTGAACGTCGCGACCTTCGCGGATGAAACCGGCGATGTCGTCAAGCGTCACGTAATCGCTTGTTTCCGTGTTATAAAGGCGTCGGCTGGCGTAGCGTTTTATCAGCAGCGGTTCTTTGGTCTGGGCCAAAACCAATCCTCCCATTTCGGCAATGCAGAAAAGTCTACGGCAGTGCAGAAAAAAAGAAAAGGGCGGGCATAAGAGCCCGCCCATCAGGTCATCAACAGGGAGGAGGTTGATGAAACCCTGGTTCCGCCGTTAGGCGGCAGCCTTCTTGGCAGCCTTGGTCACCTCGTCGGTGGCCTTTTTGACAGCAGCCGAAGCGTCTTCGGAGATGTCTTTGCCAGCGGCCAGCATCAGTTCGACGGTTTCCATCTGAACTTTCTTGGCAACCTCGGCGAAGGCAGCCATGTTTTCGGCGGCCAGTTCAGCCTGAGCGGTCGCGAAGTCAGCGAAAGCTTTCGAATAATCTGCCGGGTCTTCCTTGACCTTGGCAACGGAGCCAACGCGAGCAAGCGTGTCTTTGGTCCACTTGGTCGACAGTTCGGTCGACTTGTCAGCGGCTTCCAGAGCAACCTTGGTCAGCTTTTCGCCGAAGGTGGCCTGGGTCTTGAACGCGTCCTGAACGGCGGTCATGTCTACCGGGAATGCGCCCATGAAGTCTTTCATGACTTTCGTGTAGTCTTGAGTCTTAGCCATAATTTCTATCCTCTGCCTACGCGGGGCCTTTCCCCGTGTTTTCTGCAACTGCAAAGAACATAGATGCTGCAGTGCAGAATATCAAGTGTTTTTCTGCACTGCAGCGAAAATTCTTTTGGAAGGATTTCAGGTATTTGGCTTGGCGGACACGTATGTACCGGGTGCATCGGCCAAAACCGGGTGCGACTCGTCCCCCGGTTCGCGCGCGTCGATCATTGCACCAGACCGCTTTGCCAACCACGTGCCCCAATAGGGCCACCACGAGCCTTCGTTGAAGTCTGCGGTTTCGCGCCAATCCCCGTAGGTCAGGCCCAGATCCGGGTTGGTGTAATGGCCGTATTTCTTTTTCGACGGCGGGTTGACGATACCGGCGATATGTCCGCTTTGCGACAGGATGAAGGTCTTGTCCTTGGACCCCAGCATCTGGAACCCGCGATACACATCCTTCCAGGCCGCGATATGATCGGTTTCGCAGGCGATCGAACAGACCGGCACTGTGACGTCAGACGCTTTCAGCGTTTCACCCAACATCTTGATGCCCTTGCCCGTGAACAGGTTGCCCTGGCACAGCCAGCGCAGATATTCGACCGTCATGCGGGCGGGCAAATTTGTGCTGTCGCCATTCCAGAACAGCAGATCAAAGGCAGGTGGCGTTTCGCCCATCATGTAGCTTTTGATAGCGGGCTTGTAGATCAGGTCATTTGCCCGCAGGAATGAAAAGGTGCGGGACATATAGAAACTGTCGAGCACGCCTTTGTCTTTGGCTTCCGCTTCGATGCCATCGACGAAGTCGTCTTCCAGAAACACGCCGAATTCGCCCTGATCGCTGAAATCCGTCAGCGCGGTGAAGTAAGTGGCGGATTTGACCGACTTGTCGCCGCGTTTTGCCAGCAACGACAGGGTCAGCGAAAGGGTTGTCCCGGCAATACAGTAGCCCACAACATTGATGGATTTTTCGCCGCTGATCCCTTTGACCTGTTCGATCGCGGTCAGGTAGCCTTCTTCGATATAGGTATCCAGGCCCGCATCGGCATAGCTGGTATCAGGGTTCACCCAGGATACGACGAACAATGTGAAGCCCTGATCCACGATCCACTTGATCAGTGAATTCTGCGGCTTCAGGTCCATGACGTAAAACTTGTTGATCCAGGGCGGGAAGATCAAAAGCGGCGTTTTGTGGACCTTCTCGGTGGTCGGTGTGTACTGGATCAGTTCGAACATGCGGTTGCGGAACACGACCTTGCCCGGCGTGGCGGCGATGTTCTTGCCCACCTCGAACGCATCGCGGTCAGCGAGCGTCACCAGCAATTCGCCATCGTTGCGTTCCAGATCGCGCACGAGGTTTTCCAACCCGTCGACTAGCGATTGCCCATCCGTTTCCAGGGCGCGCGTCAGCGCCTCGGGATTGGTGGCCAGGAAATTCGTGGGCGCAAGAAGGTCCAGCATCTGGCTGGAAAAGAATTCCAAGCGCTGTTTTTCCTTATCATCCAGGCCTTCGACATTCTGGACCATCTGCCGCACCGTGTCGGCATTCAGCAGGTATTGGTGCTTGACGAAATTGAAATAGGGGATGGTGTTCCACAGCGGACTGGCAAAACGCGGATCATCTTTTTGCTGCGACGCAGCATCGGCTTCGCCGGACAGCTGATCTTGAGCCGCAGCGAAGTGTTTCAGCGTCTCGCCCCAGTAATTCACCTGTTGTTCCAACATCTTGCCGGGATTGGCCATCATGTCGGACATATAGGCCGTGGCCGCTTTTACATAAAGTTCCGGGCTTGGGCCCTGTAGCGAAGTCGGCACCTGGCGCTTGTGCTGGAAGACATTCACCAGCCGTTGGGACAATTCTTCGATTTTCTCGATATTTTCGTTCAACTTGTCCAGATTCGGCTGCTTTACGATTTCTTCAGTTGTCATGTGAAAGTTTCCAGCTATGTTTGCGAACGCGGCATAACAAATGCTGCACCTGCACAAAACGCTGCGTTTTGACACAGGCAACGGCGACTATGGGGTGACACATGCGGCAAATGGCAACCTACGATCTGATGGAAACCGCACGCGTGACGAACCAATGGCTCGGCGCGACGGCCCAGGCAATGGGATCATACCCGATTGCTGGCATGTTCCCAAATCCGTTTTTTCAGATGTTGTCCGCCTGGGGCGAGGTGACCGAACGTACATTCGCCCGTATGGTCGTGAAACCCGATTGGGGCATTGCATCGGTTGTCGGTGAGGACGGGCGCGACCATGTCGTGCAGGTCGAAACCGTCATGAAGCGGCCGTTTGGTGATTTGGTCCATTTCAAGGTGCTGGGGCGTGAACCGCGCAAACGCCGGGTCATGTTGGTTGCGCCGATGTCCGGCCACTATGCAACCCTGCTGCGGTCAACCGTGACCAGCCTGCTGCCGGATTGCGAAGTTTATATTACCGACTGGCACAATGCGCGCGACATACCCGTCAGCGAAGGCAAGTTCGATATCGAGGACTACACGCTCTATCTGCTGGATTTCATGCGTCATCTTGGCCGCGACCTGCATGTGATTGCCGTGTGCCAACCCGCGCCTTTGACCTTGGCGGCCACCGCTTACCTGGCCGAACTTGACCCGCATGCGCAGCCTCATAGCCTGACGCTGATCGGCGGACCGATTGATCCGGGTGCCGCCCCGACGGACGTGACCGATTTTGGCCGTTCGGTGACGATGGGCCAGCTGGAAGAGATGATGATCCAGCGCGTCGGCTTCAAATATGCGGGCGTGGGCCGCATGGTTTATCCGGGCCTGTTGCAGCTGGCCAGTTTCATGTCGATGAATGGCGACCGCCACGGCCGCGCCTTTTCCGAACAGATCATGCGCGTTTCAAAGGGCGAAGCGGGCGATCACGACAAGCACAACCGGTTCTACGACGAATATTTGGCCGTCATGGACATGACGGCAGAATTCTACCTGTCGACTGTCGAGCGTATCTTCAAAACCCGCGAAATAGCGCGCAACGATTTCGTCGTCGCCGGACACAAGGTTGACATCGGTGCGATCACCGACGTGGCCGTGAAGGTGGTCGAAGGCGAAAAGGACGATATTTCCGCGCCGGGCCAGTGCCTTGCGGCGCTGAATCTGCTGACTGGGTTGCCTGATGAAAAGAAGGCCGCGCATCTTGAACCCGGTGCCGGGCATTACGGGATCTTTGCGGGCAAAAGCTGGCGTCGGAACATTCGCCCGCTGGTTCTGGATTTCATTGACGCGAATTCCGGGCCGAAACTGAAAGCGGTGAAAGCAACACCGAAGGCCAAGAAATCAGGTTAAGAGGAAGGGTTTCGGCAAGAAATCCTGAATGATTTCCGTCAGGCGCCGAGGCAGTTCCAACGGCAAGTTATGCCCTGCCCCGCGGATGACTTTCAATTCTGCTCGCGGCAAAAGACTGGCCATGACTTCGGCGCTGCGCGGGGCGTGGATCGGGTCCAATTCGCCCGCCATCACCAAAGTGGGCACCTGCAACCGATGAAGGCCCGGCTGTTGATCAGGCCGCCGCTGGATGGCGCGCAGTTGCCGGGCAAACAGCGCATCGCCAAGATCGAAAGCCATTTCACCCTGTAGCCGTTCGATATCTTGCCGTTCGGCCCCAATCGGCATCTGGTCGACCCCGGTCATCGCGCGAATGGCGGTAGACAATCCGCCAGATTGAGCACGCACAAGGTGGGTTTCCATTTCCGCAGCGCGCGCAGGCGCTTCCGGATGGGCGGATGTGTTGATCAACACCATCGCCGCCACCCTATCGGGTGCTTTGCGTGCCGCTTGAAGCGCCACGAACCCGCCCAACCCGTGGGCCACCATGACAAACCGTTGCGACGCGGCGTTCAGCAGTTCCTGGGCAAGGTCGGCGACGTTGTCAGCACCGGTTGGCAGAAAACCCATCACAGCCCGATCGTGGCTGATTGTCCGCATCGGCAGATCGAACAGACGCAGATCTGCCATCAGGCCGGGCATGAACACGACCGGATCAGGCATGGCCGGAAACCTCGTCAATGGCCTGCGTGATCAAGTTCAGACATTGGGGATCAGAAAACCGGTGATCGGCGCCTTTGACCAGCGTCAGGCGAATATCGTCACCCTGAAGGTGATCGAGTAGCCGCAGCGCAACGGATCGCTCGACATCCGCATCCTCGGTTCCCTGGAGGAGCCGCACCGGGAAGGGCGCTGATAGGGGATCGCGCAGCACAAGGTTCTGACGCCCATCCTCGATCAGCCGCTTGGTGATGATGTAGGGGTCGCCGTAGTCTGAAGGCAACGCCACCTGCCCTGTTTCGGCCAGTTCTGCGCGTTCAGATGCCGAAAACCCCGCCCACATGCTGTCTTCGGTGAAATCGGGGGCTGCTGCAATTCCAACAAATCCGGCGACTTTTTCCGGGTAATCGCGGATCAGAATTGCACTGATCCAACCGCCCATGCTGGAACCCACCAGTATCTGCGGGCCGTCGCAAAGTTCGGTCAGGACAGCGGCGGCATCTTCGGCCCAGTCGCCAATGGCCCCATCCTCGAACCGGCCGGACGACATGCCATGCCCGGAATAGTCGAACCGAATGAACGCCCGTTCATTTCTTTCCGCCCAGTCCTGCAGGAAGATCGCCTTGGTGCCTTCCATGTCGGATTTGAAGCCGCCCAGAAAGATCACACCGGGCCCGCGCCCCTGCCGCAGGTGAAAGGCGATGCGCCGTCCGGCGGCGGTTTCAAGAATTTCGGGTGCCGTCATGTCTTGTCCCATGGTTCCGGCGACTTGATGCGGCTTTTGCGCAGCAGGCTCAAGGCTTTTGCATTGACTTGACCCGCCAAAAGGCCCATTTCACCCGCGAAATAACCCGCAACCGGGCGTTCCGTGGGCGCCAAAACGACGAGGATCTGCCGATATGGCCCAGATTTCCCTGACATTCCCCGATGGTAATTCGCGCAAGTTCGACGCTGGCATAACGCCAGCCGAAATAGCCGCAGGTATTTCTAATTCACTGGCCAAGAAGGCCATTTCCGCGACGGTCAATGGCGCGCATCACGACCTGCAATGGCCGATCGAGGCCGACGCCTCCATCGCCATTCACACGATGGCCGATGACGCGCAGGCGTTGGAACTGATCCGCCATGACTGTGCCCATATCATGGCCCGCGCGGTGCAGGAGATCTGGCCCGACACCAAGGTCACCATCGGCCCGGTGATCGAAAACGGCTGGTATTACGATTTCGACCGCGCTGAACCGTTCACGCCCGAAGATCTGGGCGAGATCGAGAAAAAGATGAAAGAGATCATCAACATGCGCGATCCCGTCACGACCGAGGTCTGGGACCGCGACCGCGCGATCAAACATTATGAGGCGACGAACGAGCCCTATAAGGTTGAATTGGTTAACGCGATCCCCGATGATGGCCAGCCGATCCGCATGTATTGGCACGGCCATTGGCAGGACCTCTGCCGTGGTCCGCATTTTCAGCATACGGGCCAGGTGCCCGGCGACGCGTTTAAACTGATGAGCGTGGCCGGTGCCTATTGGCGCGGCAATAGCGACAACGCCATGTTGCAGCGCATCTACGGCGTGGCCTTCAAGAACCGCGACGACCTGAAAAAGCACCTGCACATGCTGGAAGAGGCCGCCAAACGCGACCACCGCAAGTTGGGCCGCGAAATGGACCTTTTCCACATGCAGGAAGAGGCCCCGGGTCAGGTGTTTTGGCACCCGAATGGCTGGCGCGTCTATACGACGTTGCAGGATTACATGCGCCGCCAGCAATATGCGAACGGCTATGTCGAGGTGAACACGCCGCAGGTTGTTGATCGCAAACTGTGGGTCGCTTCCGGCCACTGGGAAAAATACCAGGAAAACATGTTCATCGTCGAGGTGGACGAAGAGCATGCGCGCGAAAAGGCGGTCAATGCGCTGAAACCGATGAACTGCCCCTGCCATGTGCAGGTCTATAATCAGGGCCTGAAATCCTATCGCGACTTGCCGCTGCGCATGGCCGAGTTCGGATCGTGCAACCGGTATGAACCATCGGGCGCGTTGCACGGCATCATGCGCGTACGCGGGTTTACGCAGGATGACGGGCACATATTCTGCACCGAAGAACAGATCGAAAGCGAAACGGCGCGGTTCATTGAATTTCTGTCGATGATCTACCGAGACCTGGGATTTCCCGAGTTCCGGATCAAGTTTTCCGACCGCCCTGACGTTCGGGCCGGGTCAGACGAGGTCTGGGACAAGGCCGAGGCCGCATTGCTGTCGGCAACGCGCGCCGCGGGCTATGAACCTGAATTGAACCCCGGCGAAGGCGCGTTTTACGGGCCGAAGCTGGAATTCGTGCTGACCGATGCCATTGGGCGCGACTGGCAATGCGGCACGCATCAGGTGGACTTTGTCCTGCCAGAACGGTTGGACGCGACCTATGTCGGCCCGGATGGCGCGAAGCACCGCCCGGTCATGCTGCACCGCGCGACGCTGGGGTCCTTTGAACGATTCATCGGCATCCTGATCGAAGAACATGCGGGCAAGCTGCCCATGTGGCTGGCCCCGCGCCAGGTGGTCGTGGCTTCGATCGTTTCGGATGCGGATGACTACGTGTTGGACGCGGTCGCCAAACTGCAAGCCGCAGGCATCCGCGCCGAGGCAGACATCCGCAACGAAAAGATCAATTACAAGGTCCGCGAACATTCGCTGGGCAAGGTGCCGGTAATCCTGGCCGTGGGTGCGCGCGAGGTTGAAGAGAGCACGGTGACGGTGCGCCGACTGGGCGAAAAGGAAACGCGGGTCCTGCCGCTGACCCAGGTGATCGCCGATGTTTCAAAGGAATCGACGCCACCCGATCTGGCCCGCGCCACAGGGTAGGAAGCCGTACGGCATTGTTATAAAACATTTATTCGGCCAGGTGAAATATTCGCCTGGCTGAATTGTTTCAATTTCTCAATCACCTGTGCCCCACGCGCGTGTGATTGGCATTGATCGAAGCACCCCCCTTATGACTTGGCCATCGCAAATGACGCGACAACCAATTCAGTTATTCACGGGAGTTTCTCATGTCCAAACAAGTCAAAGCCCTTGCCGTTGCCGGTGCCTTCGCGGCTGCCCTTTCGGCCCACGCCACCACGGCCACCGCGCAAGAACAGGAAAAGTGCTTCGGCGTTTCCCTGGCAGGTGAAAACGACTGCGCCGCCGGCCCCGGCACCACCTGCGCCGGCACGTCCAAAGTCGACTATCAGGGCAATGCCTGGACGCTGGTTCCGGCTGGCACCTGCACCACGATGGAACTGCCTGCGATGGCCGACGGCACCGCGCGCATGGGGTCGCTGGAAGCGCTGGAACGCGACCTGCCGGCATAAACCACACATTGCCTTGCCGGGGTCAAACGCACCCCGGCAGGGCCAATCAGGAAGCCGGGGACAGACGATGCTGGATGCCACGACACATGGGTTCGATCACCTGCCGGATGCGGTGGGTGTCGGGTACAAACCGCAACATTACAGCGACATTCTGGCCAATCCCGGTGCGGTCAAGTGGCTGGAAATTCATGCAGAAAACTACATGGGCGACGGCGGGCGGCCGATCGCGCAACTGAAATACCTGGCCGAACGTTTCCCGATTTCCGTGCATGGCGTCGGCCTGTCGATTGGTGGCGAGGCCGATCTGGATCGCGATCATCTGGCCAGGCTGAAAAAGCTGACGGGATGGCTGAACCCGGCGAGCTTTTCCGAACATCTGGCATGGTCCACCCATGACAGCAATTTTCTGAACGACCTGCTGCCGCTGCCCTACACCGAGGCCACGCTGGCCCGTGTCGCAGCCCATGTCGATCAGGTGCAGAATGAACTGGGTCGCAGGATGCTGTTGGAAAACCCGTCCACCTATCTTACCTTTGCCGAAAGCGAGATGAGCGAAACCGATTTCCTTCGCGAGATCGTAGCGCGCACGGGCTGCGGGCTGTTGCTGGACGTGAACAACGTCTTCGTGTCTGCGACCAACCAGCAAACCGATGCTTACAACTATATTGCTGATTTTCCGCTGGAATTCGTGGGCGAGTTCCATCTGGGCGGGCACGATGAGGACGAAGACGATCATGGCGCGCCGCTGCTGATCGACAGCCACGGGCGAGAAATCGTCGATCCGGTTTGGGCACTATTTGAACATACGTTCAAAAAAGCCGGGCCGCGTCCCGTGTTGATCGAATGGGACAACGACGTGCCCGACTGGGCAACCTTGGCCGACGAAGCCAGCCGCGCAGCGTCCATCATGGAACCCGTCGACGCATGACCGATCAGACCGATTTCACCGCTGCCATTCTTGACCCTGACCGTGCAGTACCGGACGGGTTGTGCGACCCATCTGGCCGCCCTGCTGGGCGCCGGTTTTCCGTGTACCGAAACAATGTGGCCGTCAGCCTGACGGAAGCGTTGGAAACGGCGTTCCCTGTGATTGCCAAGCTGGTCGGGGATGACTTCTTTCGTGCCATGGCAGGCGCTTTTCTGCGCCAGCACCCGCCCGCGTCACCGCTGATGATGCACTATGGGCAGGATATGCCGGGTTTCCTGGAAATGTTCGAACCGGTCAAATCCTTGCCCTATCTGCCCGACATTGCGCGGCTGGAGATTGCAATTCGACAATCCTATCACGCCGCAGATGCGAACCCGATTGACCCGGCGGTGTTGCCGTCGATGCCTGCAGATCAGCTGATGCGAGCGCGCTTGCGTTTGGCCCCCGCCACTCGCCTGATCCGGTCGGAATGGCCCATTCACGCGATCTGGGCCGCGAATATGGACGGTGGCCCAGCACCCGAAATGCGCGCTGAAAATGTGCTGATCACGCGGGCCTATTTCGATCCCTCACCCAACCGTGTGGACGACGCGACCGCCAATTTCATCGACGCGCTGATGCGCGGCGCGACGCTGGGCGACGCAATCGAAGCAGGCGGCGACACGCTAGACCTGCCGAACGCCATCGGAATGCTGGTTGCCGCGCAGGCCATCACCGGCATCAAGACCGGAGAACCCCAATGACCGTTTTGATTTCGCTGCATAATTCGGTGTTCTCTGCACTTGAACGACATGACCGTTGGTTGGTTCCAACACTCGCCCGTTTCACCTTTGTCGCGGTGCTGTTCGTCTATTACTGGAATTCCGGTCTGACCAAGCTGGGCGATGGCCTGTTCGGCATCTTTTCCCCGTCACTTGGGGCTTATGCGCAGATCTTCCCGCGCGCGATGGAAGCTGCGGGGTATGATGTCAGCCAGCTTGGCGTGTTTCATTGGGCCGTGGTGGTCGCTGGAACGGCAGCCGAATTTGTGTTGCCGATCCTGCTTGCCGTCGGTTTGCTGACGCGGCTGGCCAGTCTTGGCATGATCGGATTCATAGTCCTGCAAAGCCTGACGGACATTTACGGCCATGGGGCGGATGCAGACACGGTCGGCGCCTGGTTCGACCGGTTTTCAGACGCGCATATCATGGATCAGCGCGCTTTCTGGGTCTTTGTTCTGCTGGTGTTGGTCGTCAAGGGCGCGGGGCCCCTGTCGCTGGACCGTCTGTTCAATGCGGGTCGGGCTGACGTGCCGCAATAGCCAGAACTCCGCCCAGCGCACACATGGCTATCGGGAACATCGTGAAGACGCCGAAACCGAAGGCATAAAACATGCCCGCGGCCGAAACCAGCAACAGGACGCCGCCCACCAACGCCTGCGACCGCGCCATAGCACCGCCGGCAATGGCCAGAAGCGGCGAAAACAGGCTGACAAAGCGGATCAGGCCGACATCTTCGACTTGCTTCAGCCATCCCGGGACATTGTCGAACTCGGCATTGGCCCAATCGACGGCCTCGGTATAGCCATAGCTGAAAAACCCCACGATCATGCCGATGACACCACCGATGATCCCCAGGACAAGTGCTGCGTTTCTCATGGTATTCCTATCCGTTTCAGCCCAACCGATCTGGGTGCACGACTCATCCCGTTAAAGGAGAGCTTTGCGCGTTTCTTCCCCCCAACCGAGATATAACTGCCCATCCTTTTCAATCACTGGGCGCTTCATGAGCGCCGGGTATTCGGACAACAGGGCAGCCGGTTCGCGGGCGCGTTCGGGCTCGGATAGCCCGCGCCACGTCGTTGATTTGCGGTTCACCGCAGCATCACCGAAAACGGCCAACAGGTCGGCGATTTCCTTTTCCGTCAGCGGGTTGTCACGCACATCGCGTATCTCGACCGCGCCCAACGCAGTCTTGGCCTTGCGGCAGGCATCGCAGTTTTTCAAACCCCAAATGACCATGTCGCCCCCCATTTCCACTCGGCAAGCAACGGCCCACACCTGCGTTGCCAATTGTTTTACTTGCCCCGACGGGGGATTGCGCGCAATCGTAAATATGTGACGACAGACTTTCCTTAGACGACCGCTCCGTCAGGGGCAGCCGAGACTTGGAAGACCTGGCTGCACCAGCCCGCCGCAATTCGTGGGCGGGACAACGACAGGAGAAGACCGATGGCCACCGGAACAGTTAAGTGGTTCAACACGACCAAAGGGTATGGATTTATCCAGCCTGACGATGGCGGAAAGGATATCTTTGTTCATATATCTGCCGTCGAACGCGCCGGGCTGAAGGCCCTGCAAGACGACCAGAAGATCAGCTATGAAATGATTGAAGGCCGCGATGGGCGGCAAAGCGCGGGCGAATTGAAACTGCTCTGATCCCCTTCGGGATCACAGGCTCATCGCCAGCACCTGACTGATCTGCGTTAGTCCGCGCCCGGATTGATCCATCCATGTGTTGAACGCATCCTGGACCCGGGCCATGGATGATTTTGACCCCGCCGGCTTGTCAATCACACCTTCGGCGATCAAACGGGTGGTGACATCGCGGGACAGGATGAAACTGTCCCGCCCCATGAAGCGCATGGCGTACTGCCCGGTTGCCGCGCCCAGGCGACTTCCCTCTTTCTTCAACATTTCCAGAAGGTTGACGTAATCCGTGGATGGCCAACTGCCCAGCACTTCGCCGATCCCGCCTTGGTCCCGCATGTTCAGGATCATCGCCGCATTGTCACGCACGGTGGCGATCTTGGCGCCGTTGCGAATGATGGCGGTGTTGGTCAGCAAGGCATCGAACGTCTCGTCATCCATGAACGCGCATTTACCCGGATCGAAGCCGTCGAAGGCCCCTTCGAACCCGTCCCACTTGGCCTCGACAACCTTCCAGTTGAACCCGGATTGAAAGATGCACTTGGTCATCTGCGCCAGCCAGCGATCTTCGGGGATGGCGGCGAGCTCTTTCGGGGATAATGGCGTGCCAAGCCGCGCATTCAGCGCATCGGCCCCACCCTTGCGGTCCGCTGCGATGGCAAAGATCTCATCAAAATGACGCATGGTCGGCCCCTCGTGGCGACATCGTCACCACCCTGGGGCCAACCGCCGGGCACCGTCAAGCGCCCTGATGTAGCTTAGGCCAGCTTAAGGTCGACGGCGCTTTCGCGGCCGTCGCGGCCGGCTTGGAGTTCGAAGGTGACTTTCTGGCCGTCAGCCAGGCCGGTCAGGCCGGAACGTTCGACGGCGGAGATGTGGACGAAGACGTCCTTGCTGCCGCCATCAGGCTGAATGAAGCCGAAGCCCTTCGTTGAGTTGAACCATTTTACGGTGCCAGTGGCCATTCCGTATTCTCCTTAGTTTTCAGTACCATCCGCGTGATTGCGATGGGTCGGCTTGGTCAGTTCGGGTCGAGTGACTGCAAGCCGGTAAGGGAGAACAGTGGGTCGAGTAGATAGACGGTCGCGGGCCGCATATGGGGGCAGATGCGTTAAAAAGCAAGGAAAATCGAAAAATCGCACCAAGGGCGTTTGTCAAACTTTTGCACCCCGCCGGTGGCGAAAGTTGCAAAAGATTAAACTCTCAAACAGGCGTTTGTTAAACTTTTACAACAGGGAAATCGCGCCCAAAATGCCCGCTATTCGGCCATGACCACCACGGCGGCGACAGCCAGCCCGATGCCCAATGTCTGGCGCAACCCGAAGGGTTCGGCAAAGGCCATGACGCCCACCACGGCCAGCAGGATCAGCGTGGCCGAGGAATAGAACACCCCGATCGTGGCCAGCGAATGATCGCGCATCAGGAAAAACCACCCGAAAGCGGGCAGGCCATAGGCAAACGCGCCAAGGGCGAATTTCACCGAGGCCAGCCCGTCCGGCCGGGAGGAGGCCAGTTTGATCAGGTAATCGCCCAAAAGGGTCATGCCCGATACGAGGATCAACAGGAGGACCGTCTTCATGGGACGGGGTTCCGGGTAATGGTTTACGTTACAACAATGCCCGCAGCATGGCCCGACCCCGGCGCGCCGGGCAATGGTGGATATCCTTACCCTGCGTAAACGGCGGGTCCTTGCCACCCGCGCTGGACGCTGCGGCGCACGGGTTGATAGGCTGCGGGGGCGGGCAATGGGCAGGATGACATGCGGGTTCGGATGATTTTCGTGGCGCTGGCGCTGGCGGTCACCGCCGGGCTGGCGGTGGCGGTCGAAGGGTTCGGCGTGGCACCGGGCCGGATCGCGGGGCTGGCATTTGCCTGCGCGGTGATCTTCTGTATCCCCGTGGCGGTCGTCATCACCCGCACCCGCTGCCCGGCCTGCGGGCGTGTCTTTGCCCTGCGCCCCACGGCCGAAAAACGCCCCGGCCCGGGGTTGTCGCGCGAGGTCCTTACCCAGTGCCGCCATTGCGGGCAAACGGCCTGGCGGCGGGAAAGTCGGGGGGAGTGA
>JBNKYL010000074.1:0-13244 GCA_050300875.1 Paracoccaceae bacterium | reverse complement strand
TGGCGATCAGCCCCCCGCGCGAGGTGCCGATGATCGCTGTCCGGTCGATCGCCAGATAGTCCAGCAGCGACAGCGCATCAGCGGCCTCAATCGGTACCTGGTATCCGGTGTGATCGGGGGCGTGGTCCGATTTTCCACGCCCGCGATAGTCCATGCGGATCAGCCGGCAATCGCTTAGATGCGGTGCCAAGTGGTCGAAATCACGCGAATTTCGCGTCAGCCCGGCTAGGCACAGAACCGGCAACCCGTCGCGCGGTCCCTCATCCAGATAGGCCAGGTTCAACCCGTCATCGGTGCGGAAGAATTCCATCACAGAGCTCCCGCAAGATCTGGGATCGTGACCAGATCGGACAGGATATTCTGGGGCTTCCATGGCAATTCGTCCATCGGCTCGCCCGCCCGGTTGGCCCAGGCCGTGTGAAACCCGAATTCCACCGCTGCGGCGGCATCCCATCCGTTCGACGACACGAACAGCACTTGGCCCGGAGCGCATTCGAACCGTTTTGTGACCAGTTCATAAACCGACCGGTGGGGTTTGAAGATACCAGTGCTTTCGACCGAAAGCACATCGTCCAGGACTTCGCCAAGCCCGGCCGACCGTACGGCGCCATCCAGCATCGCGGGCGAACCGTTCGACAGGATCGCCGTGTTCATCCCCGATGCTTTCAGCGCGGCCAGCATTTTGGGCACCTCCGGATAAGCCGAAAGCTCCCAGTAGAGCGCAAGCAGACGTTCGCGCAGCTCTGGATCGCCTGCCAGCCCATTCGCCGCCAGCGCCCAGTCCAGCCCGTTCTGGGTGACGGTCCAGAAATCGGTGTGCCGATCCATGACCGCACGAAGCCAGGTGTATTGCAGTTGCTTGTTGCGCCAATCACTTGCCAGCTTTTGCCAACAAGCGGACAGCGCATCGCGTCCCGGCTCGCCTGCGGCCTCGCGGGCGGCGGCGGCGACATCGAACAGGGTGCCATAGGCATCGAAAACGCAGGTTGTCACAGGCATGGGCGGCTCCTTGGATTGCCGGCACCCTGCCATGCCGGGCGCAAAGTGCAAGTCCAAAGGAAGGCCGAATTTCGGTCGCGATCTGGGTCCGGTCAGACCAGCAGGCTGATCAGCAACCAACCCGCCGAGAAATGTGCCGCAATGGTGAAGGCATAGGCAGCCAGTGCAACCAGCCCCTGGTCGGGCTTCATCGGGTGACGCGTGGCCTCGGGCTTGGTGAACAGGCTATATGCCCCAACGGCCGCCACCAACAACAGCGCCACTGACCCGTGACGCACGCCGGCCGTCCCCATCGCCGCGACCATGAAAATGGTCAGCCCCGGTGCCAGTGCGGGCCAGAAATTGCGCACTGCAACGCGCGCGCATTTGCCGCCATCCATCATAGGAAATGGCAGCAGCATGATGAAGTTGAGTGCCCCGATGGTGGTTCCGAAGACCAGAAGGAAATCTGACATCTCTGGATATACCGGGCGCATGGCCAGCGAAAGAACAAGTGCCATGGCCATCGGTGCCAGGCTGAAGCCTGCCCCCATGAGAGCGACAAAAAACATCTCCGCGTCATCGACTGGTCGCTTTTCAGACACCGCCCGTCCGCTCAGGATCGGGGTCAGACGGAAACGCGCGTTGCCGGACGAGGCAAGCCGAACTGCTAGCACGTGACCCATTTCGTGCAACAGGAAGGCAGCCATCAGCGAAACCGCAAAGGCGTTGCCCCAGAACTGTGCTGCAGCCACGTATAGTCCAAAACCCACCAAAACGCCGGGCCCGTCGAAACCGACCCATTCGACCTGTCCGGCGCCGGTCCGACCTATGCCAATGGCGGCGAAGGTGCCGACGCAGATCAGCGTTGCAAGTGAAAGTATTGCGAACATCAATCCCCCTGATGATGCACCCGCGTCATTTTGGTGGCGCGGTTTCGGACATTCTCGGGGAATGACAGTGACAGGTCCACGCCTTCCGGGGGCAAGAGCGTTAACAGACTGTTGCCTGTTCGCGGACAAGCGCGTCAGATATTGTCTAGAACCGGCATGCCCATGATGTGATATCCGCCGTCGATATGGATGATCTCGCCCGTGGTGCAATCGCCAGCGTCCGAGGCGAGCCAGACAGCTGTACCGCCGACTGCTTCAAGTGAACCGTTGCGCCGCAGGGGCGCGTTGGCTTCGGCGTGGCGGAAGGTGCGCCGAGCGCCGCCGATGGCGGAGCCTGCCAGCGTCTTCATCGGGCCAGGCGACAGCGCGTTGACGCGGATATTGTCGGGTCCAAGGTCATTGGCGAGATACCGCACGGCGGCCTCCAGCGCGGCCTTGGCCACGCCCATCACGTTGTAATTGGGGGTGATGCGCTGCGAACCGCCATAGGTGAGCGTCATAAGCGTGCCGCCCTCGGTCATCAGGGGCGCGGCCCGGCGGGCGACCTCGATGAAGCTGTAGCAGGAAATATCCATCGAGTTCAGGAAGTTGCCGCGCGTGGTGTTCATGAAGCGGCCGGTCAGTTCATTCTTGTCGGAATAGGCGATGGCGTGAACGACGAAATCGAGCCGTCCCCAGGCCTGTTCGATCTGCGCGAAGGCCGTGTCCATAGCGGCCTCGTCGGTGACATCAACATCAACCATCAGCGATGAACCGACAGATTGCGCCAGCGGTTCCAGCCTTTTGCCGAAGGCTTCGCCCTGGTAGGTAAAGGCCAGTTCGGCGCCCGCCTCGGCCATGGCCTTGGCGATCCCCCAGGCGATCGACCGTTCGTTGGCCACCCCCATGACCAATCCGCGCTTGCCGTCAAGCTGTCCCATGTCCCGCTCCTCGCACCTTTATTTTCATAGGGTGATGACGGCTTTGACCACGAGTTTCAAGCGTTTCCACCGGCACATGGCTCAGCTGGTGTCCACCGTCGCCAGCACGCAAGGCGAAGAAACATTTTTGTGATCGCGCCGAATCCGCGCATGGTTCGGAGGATGGCAGGGGCATTTGGAGAATAGCCATGCGAACATCGATCATCCGTTCACTGATTTCGGGTGCCAGTTTGACGGCCCTGGCAAGTCTGGCCTCGGCCCAAGGCATCGAACGATCCACCTATATCGTAATGCTGAACCCCGGTGCCGGGCAGCCCGGCAATATCGCCGCCGAATTGGCCGCGCAAACTGGCGGACAGATCGGGTTCATCTACGGTGCATTGGGCGGCTTTTCCATAGAACTTCCCGCGCCCGCAGCAGATGCCTTGGCCCGTGACCCGCGCATTGCGGTGGTCGCGCCGAACGGCATCCGTCGCATCAACGCGCAGACTGTGCCGACAGGGGTCGACCGGGTCTTTGCGCTCGACAATGGGGCATTGACCATCGATGGCGCCGATGATCAGCGGGTCGATGTTGACGTCGCGATCATCGACACTGGTATAGACTGGGGTCATGCCGACCTGAACGTCGTAGCTGGCGTGGACTGCCTTGCGAGGCTCAGCGGCGGCAAGAACCCGGTTCTGGGGTGCGTGGCAGGGTTGGGGCAAGGGCAGGATGATCATGGCCACGGAACCCATGTTGCCGGAACGGTTGGCGCGTTGGACAATGATATCGATGTTGTTGGGATCGCGCCGGGTGCGCGGCTCTGGGCGGTCAAGGCCTGCGATCGGCGTGGCGAATGCCCCGATGACCGCGTGGTTGCCGGCATCGACTGGGTGGTGCAGCAAGGCGGGATCGAGGTCATCAACATGAGCCTCGGCGGTCCAACCCTGAATCCCGATCCATATCCGTTTGCCGTGCAGTCGGCCACCGCCAGCGGCGTGGTGGTCGTTGTTGCGGCGGGCAATGACAGCGATGACGCAAACCTCTATTCCCCGGCCCACGTGACCGAGGCGATCACCGTGTCGGCCCTTGCGGATTTCGACGGTTCCGAGGGTGGCACAGGTAACCTCTGCATCACCAGCGGCGCGTTCGGCTATTCCGGGCCAGAGGAATCTCTGGCCGTGTTTTCGAATTACGGCACAGCGGTTGATATCGCCGCACCGGGCACGTGCATTCTGTCAACAAAGAACGGCGGCGGCACCGAAAAAATGAACGGCACTTCCATGGCATCGCCACATGTCGCGGGCGCTGCGGCGGTCCTGGCCAGCGCCTATGATGACAACATGTCGGCCGCATTGGTGACGCAGATCACAAACGAACTGATCGGCAGCGGCAATTTCAACTGGAACGGCATCAACACAGCCAGCGACCCGAAAGAGCCGCTGCTGGACGTTGGTAATGACATGCTCTTTGTGGCCGCGACCGTGCCGGGCAGCGACGGGCCGGATACCGTGCCACCGACGCCGGTCATCGCATCGACCGCATCGAACCCGACCAGCTTGGCGGCCATTCCTGTCACCGTTGACTTCGGCGAGGACGTCACTGGGTTCGATGCGACCGACCTTGACGTCACGAACGGATCAGCATCGAATTTTGCAGGCGGCGGCGCAAGCTACAGCTTTGATCTGATCCCGTCGGTTCTGACATCGCCGATCACCGTATCGGTCGACATCGCGGCCGGGACCGCGGCGGATCTGGCGGGCAATGCCAGCCTGTCCGCGGTGACTTTCGTTCGTGACTATACCCCGCCACCGCCGCCTGGAAGCTTCCAGATCACCGCAGCGACGCCCTACAAAATTCGCGGCGTGCAGACCGTCGATCTGACATGGTCGGGCAGCTCCGGTGCCAATCTCGACATAAGGCGCGACGGTATCAACGTGACGGGTGGCACCAATATCGCAGACACGGGCGCATTCACCGACAATATCGGCGCAAAGGGCGGTGGCAACTATACGTATGAAGTCTGCGAAACCGGCACGTCCAACTGCACACCGCCGGTCGGCGTGTCGTTCTGATCGTTGGGAGATTCAGCCAAGGGGCGGTCATTTTGACCGACCCTTGTCTTGTTTCGCGAAATCAGCCGTTGAACTTGCTCATCACCAACGTCGCGTTGGTGCCGCCGAAGCCGAAGCTGTTGGACATGATGCTGTCGTGGGAAACACCTTCGACGGTTTTGGTCGCAATCTCTTCGGGGCGAATGGCAGGGTCGAGTTCGTTCACGTTGATGGACGGCGCGATGAAATCGCCTTCCATCATCAGCAGCGAATAGATCGCCTCGTTCACGCCTGCAGCACCCAGCGCGTGGCCGGTCAGGGATTTGGTGGAGGAGATCGGCGCGTGGTCTTCGCCAAGCACCGCGCGCACGCCTTCCACTTCAATCACGTCGCCAACCGGGGTCGAGGTGCCGTGGGCGTTGATATAGGTGATCTTGCGGTCCGACGGCAAGGTGGACATGGCCAGTTTCATCGACCGCTGGCCGCCTTCGCCCGAGGGCGCGACCATGTCATAGCCGTCCGACGTGGCGCCGTAGCCCGTGACCTCGGCATAAATCTTGGCGCCGCGGGCCTTGGCATGTTCCAGTTCTTCCAGAACCACCATGCCGCCGCCGCCGCCGATGACGAAACCGTCGCGGGTCGCATCAAAGGCGCGGGCCGCCGTGGTTGGCGCGTCGTTGTACTTGCTGCTCATCGCCCCCATCGCGTCGAAGAGGCAGGAGAGCGTCCAGTCGACTTCCTCGCCGCCACCGGCAAAGACGATGTCCTGCTTGCCCATCTGGATGAGTTCCGCGCCGTTGCCGATGCAATGAGCAGAGGTCGAGCAAGCCGAGGTGATGGAGTAGTTCACGCCCTTTATCTTGAACGGCGTGGCCAGACAGGCCGAGACGGTGGACGACATGCAGCGCGTGACCATGAAGGGGCCCATGCGCTTGGGCGCGCCCTTTTCCATGACGATCTTGTGCGCCTCGAAGAAATTCGAGGTGGAGGGGCCGCCGGAGCCTGCGACGATGCCGGTGCGCTCGTTCGAAACGTCGGCCTCTTCCAGCCCGCTATCGGCCAGTGCCTGTTGCATGGCGAGGTACGCATAGGCCGCCGTGGGCCCCATGAAGCGAAGTTGCCGCTTGTCGATGGCCTCGACCAGGTCGATATCCGGCACGCCCGCCACTTGGCTGCGAAACCCGTGATCGGCATAGTCCTGCTGGAACGTGATCCCCGACCGACCGGCCCGCAGGCTGGCAGTCACTTCGGCTGCATTGTTGCCGATGGGGGAAATGATCCCGAGACCTGTAATCACGACACGGCGCATATGGGCTGCTCCTTTGTTTGGTTGGTTCTGTGTGTAGGGCAGGGGCATGGACGGGGCAAGCGGTTAGGGTGCGCCGCCCCCGGCTTTGCCTTCGATGGCCTGTTTCAACGCTTCGCGCTGCGCCTCGACATGCGCCTGAAACCCCTTTTCGTCACCGAAATCGACGAATTCCGGATAGCGCAGATGCGGGTGTTCCAATCGACGGGCATGTTTGATCGGGCACCAATAGGCTTCGGTCCGTGCCGCCACTTCGCGCACCCACCCGATTACCCCATTGGCATAGCCGCAATAGATACAATTCAGTTTCTGCAGCCCGTTCAGATAGCCCAGGTGATGACGATCCACGACGATGAAATCGGACCTGCGCACCTTGGGTATGCCGTAAACCGGGAAACAGATGGCCTGATAAAGGCTGACGAACAGATCCAACAGAACGAAAGGCACGATCAGCACATAAATGAACGGTGCGGTCAGCAACACGAGCAGCCGCGTGCGCGACAGAAAGCTGATCAACCCCTCGCGTGCCGCGCGGTGTCGCGCCAGCGCATCGGCTTCGAACACGATACGCCGCCGGTCCAGCCGATACCGGAACTCGCGCTGTTTTTCGTCCAGTTCGGCTTGCAGCGCATCCTGCAATTCGTGGATGCGTTCGGACAATTGATGAAGGGTCGATGGCATGGGCGGGCTCCGCTTTGACGCGGGCCTATCAGACCATCCGGTTGGCGTACCGCCAAGCGATTTGTTGGACCCTCAGCTCTCGCTCAGCGCGACCTTCATGTCCTTGACCTGATAGATCACATCGCCATCGGCCTCGACGATGCCGTCGGCCACGCCCATGGTCAGGCGGCGGGTTTGAATGGCCTTGGTGAAATCGACCTTGTAGGTCAACATCTTGCGGTCAGGGCGCACCATGCCGGTCAACTTCACCTCGCCCACGCCCAAGGCATAGCCGCGCCCCTGCCAGCCGCGCCAGCCCAGGTTGAAGCCGGTCAGCTGCCACAGGCCATCCAACCCAAGGCAGCCGGGCATGATCGGGTTTCCGGGAAAGTGGCAGTCAAAGAACCAAAGGTCCGGCGTGATATCGAACTCGGCCACGACATGACCCTTGCCATGCTCGCCCCGATCCCCGGAAATGTCGGTGATCCGGTCCATCATCAGCATCGGCGGCGCCGGAAGCTGCGCATTGCCGGGGCCGAACAATTCGCCGCGGGCGCATTTCAACAGGTCTTCTTTTCCGAAACTGGTGGGGAAATCGGCCATCTGGGCAAGGATCCTCTGGTTTGCCTCAATCTGTTCGCACGGATGTAGCATCCCGGGCTTCGTTTGCGCAAGCAAAGGCGCAGGGTCGCGCCGTTTGGCATTTTTCGTTTGAGAACAGGGCGAAATCGCTTGTATACGGTGGGCAAGGGAAGACGGATGATGCAACTGACGGAAAACCATATCGAGCGTGCGATTGCCTGGCTTGCGTCAGGCGAAATGCGCCCGACCAGGCAACGGCAGGTATTGGCCGCCCTTCTGGTGGGCGATGGAATGAACCGCCACGTCACCGCCGAAAGCCTGTTCGATGCAGCGCGCGCTGCCGGTGAACCCGTCGCATTGGCCACCGTCTACAACACGCTGGGTGCCTTTGCCGAAGCGGGCCTGATCCGCGAAATCCTGGTCGAGGGCGCGCGCAGCTATTTCGACACCCGAACCGATGACCACCCGCATTTCTTTTGGGAAAACGACGGCGCGCTGACCGATGCACCCGCCGACCAGTTGCAATTCGCACGGCTGCCCGATGCGCCCGAAGGCGCGGAAATTTCCAAGGTGGACGTGGTCATCCGCCTGCGCCGCAAGTGACAACCGTCACCCCCGAACAGATCGAAACCTATCAGTGCGACGGTGTCGTGATGATCCCGGGCTTGTTCGCGCCCCATGTCGAAACACTGCGTGCCGGTGTGGCCCGCAACATGGCCGAACCGGGGCCTTACGCGTCGGAAAACAAGAAGGTGGGCGAAACTGGCCGGTTCTTCGACGATTACTGCAACTGGGACCGCATCCCTGAATTCGGCCAGACGATCCGCGATCCCGCGATCGCCGCCGCCGCAGGCGCGTTGATGGGCAGTGCGCGTGTACAGATGTTTCACGACCATGTGCTGGTCAAGGAACCCGGCACATCCATGGCCACGCCGTGGCATTCCGACGGGCCGTATTATTTCGTCGAAGGCCGCCAGACGATCAGCTTCTGGGTCCCGCTCGACCCGGTGCGCGAAGCCAGCTTGCGCTGCGTCGCCGGATCGCATCGGTGGGAAAAGGACGTCGTGCCCACCCGCTGGGTCAGTGAAGAGGCCTATTTCGAAGGCGACTACATGCCCGTCCCCGACCCCGAGGCCGAAGGCATGGATATCCGCGAATGGGCGATGGAACCCGGCGACGCCGTGGCCTTCAACTTCCGCACCCTGCACGGCGCCCGCGGCAACACATCCACCACCCGCCGCCGCGCCTTTTCCCTGCGACTGGTGGGCGATGACGCCCGCTATGTGGAACGCCCCGGCCCCACATCACCGCCTTTTCCGGGGCATGGGATGACGGCTGGCGAGCGGCTGCGCGAGGATTGGTTTCCGGAGTTGGTGTAGGTCTGGTTTGCAGACATTTCCGCCGTTCACGGACGGCGGATAGTTATCCAAAATCACGCAGTCGCGATCACGACATTTGAAACATGAGGAAAGCGCAGCATGTGCCCGTGTACACAGTCACCCAATCCATCGAGAAACGCCTGAACTGCGTCATCGATAGCACCCTCCGGAAGGCCGGCAAGCTTGTCTCCAGTGTGCATTCCGCCCATCGCTCCGGCAGCGAAAGCCGCTGCATCAGGATGCTGAAGTTCAAGCGTGACGGACTGCAGTTCAACCTCCCGGAATCCCGCAGCGTCAAAGAGGCCCCATATTTCGGCGCCGTCGGGAAGGCTGCAAATTGCCTTTACCGCTGCAGCTGCATCGGTTCCGACATGGGCCTCAAGGGCCGCCGCCTGAGCCTTCAGCATTGGATTCACATCCAGTTCCCGCTGAACACAGAAGGCAGCTCGCCCTTCCTGTTTCAGCACGCGCCGCAATTCTTTTAGCGCTCTCAGCTTGTCTGGGAAGAACTGCAGAGCTTGCTGACAATAGGCAAGGTCAAAACAGTTGTCGGCGAAGGGTAATGCAGACACATCAGCCTCGACCCATTCGACCTCAATACCGCGTTCGTTGCCAAGAAGTCGGGCGACGTTGAGCATCTCATTGCTGTGATCGACTGCCGTCAGACTGCCGGTTTCGGGCATCAAAGCTGCAATTTCTCTCGTGACCACACCGGTGCCGCAAGCAAGATCAAGGACATGCTCGCCGGGCCGGGGCTCGGCGCGCCGGATCAACTCCTTGGCCCAGGGCTGGAAAATGACGGGTACCAGAATAGACTGATACCGGTCGGCAAAAGTGATCCCGTTCGTCACGGTCGCCTCCCATATCAGTTCATACTAACACACTGGGGCGGCTGTGTCTGCATTTGGCCCTAGGCCGACCCCCGCGCACCGTGCGGCGTCGGTCGTGCCCCGCACGAAACCCCCTAAAACCATTGCCCCGGTTCCATCAGCCCCATGTCCAGCAACTGCTGCGACTGCCATTCGAAGGGCACGGAATTGTGCCAGCGGAAGGTTTCGATGTCGAAGGTCGACCCTGAATTCATCTTCAACGCCTTGGCGGTGCGAAACGACGCCACCGCGGCGGTCAAGTTGTGGTGCCAGGGGCAGGAATAGGTGTTGTATTCCTCGTCATTGAACGTGTGGTCGGGCCGCGGTTCCAACCCTTCCTTGGCGCGAAAGATCGAAATGCGGTCGATGCGACGGCGGGTTTCGGGGATGTGTTCTTCGTATCGCCAACGTAGCCCACCGTAGAAATCCAGCTGCCTTTCGCGGACATGGGCGTTCTCGTCATGGCGGGCCAACGCGTAATAGCCCGACCGGTCCAGATAGGCGTCTTCGACCGATACCGCGTCGGGATGATCGGCCAAATCGCCTGCGTAGAGGTCAATCACGTAGGTCAGCATTGCATCGCGCCGTTCTTCGACATGGAAGGCGACCATCTCGCCAATCGTGCGGCTCTCGCAGAACGGGAAAAACAGGTATTCGGCATTGTAGCAGTAATAGAACCAGGTCCCCGGCGCGGCCGCGATCAGTGCGTTCAGGGACCCTGTCAGGGTATCTTCCTGCATCATGTCATGGTCAACACGGTGAACCGCGTCGGCCAGCGATTGCGGCAATTCCAGCATCGGCGGGGCCAGAACGATGATTTGCCGGAACCCCAAAGACAGGTGATGCCGGATGGTGCTGTCGGTTTCGACCAGGTCTTCGACCAGGATCACCGCAACCGGCCCGCGCGCCAGCGCCGCGCGGCCGTTTTTCAGGAATTCCTGCAAATTAGCGTAGTGCATGGTGTCTTGTCTGCCCGTTGGCCCTGAAAATTACATGAATGGCGGCAAATGAGAAGCGTTGCGATGTGCCCACGAACAGGATAGGACACCGGCCCTGCAAGGCAGGAACGCGGCGATGACCAAAAAGCTCTACATCAAGACCTATGGCTGTCAGATGAACGTCTATGACAGCGAACGCATGGCCGAAGCGCTGGGCGGTCAGGGCTACGTCGAAACCACGTCGCCCGACGATGCCGATATGATCCTGCTCAACACCTGCCATATCCGCGAAAAGGCGGCGGAAAAGATCTATTCCGAATTGGGCCGTTACAAAGGGCTTAAGGCTGCCAAACCAGACCTGAAGATCGGTGTAGCCGGTTGCGTGGCTCAGGCCGAGGGCGCGGAAATCATGCGCCGCCAGCCGATGGTCGACCTGGTCGTCGGCCCCCAAAGCTACCATCGCCTGCCCGAACTGGAAGCCCGGGCCGGGCGCGGGGCTCGCGCACTCGACACCGACTTTCCCGAAGAAGACAAATTCGAAAAACTGGCGGCCCGCCCCAAGGCACAACGCGGCCCGACCGCGTTCCTGACCGTGCAGGAAGGCTGCGACAAATTCTGCGCATTCTGCGTGGTCCCCTATACGCGGGGCGCCGAGGTTAGCCGCCCCGCAGAACAGATCCTGACCGAGGCACGTGACCTGACTGAGCGCGGGGTGAAAGAGATCACGCTGCTGGGGCAGAACGTCAACGCCTACCACGGCGAAGGCTTGGACGGGGACGACTGGTCCCTGGCGCGGCTGATTGCCGAACTTTCTGAGATCGACGCGCTGAAACGCATCCGTTTTACCACGAGTCATCCCAACGACATGGGTGCCGATCTAATTGCAGCGCATGGGTCCAACGAAAAACTAATGCCCTATCTGCACCTGCCAGTGCAGTCCGGCAGTGACCGGATATTGAAGAGCATGAACCGCAAGCACAAGGCTGCGGACTACCTTGCGTTGATCGACCGCATCCGTGCGGCGCGCCCCGATATCCTGCTGTCGGGTGATTTCATCGTTGGCTTCCCCGGCGAAACCGATGCCGATTTTGCCGACACCATGGAATTGGTCCGGCAGGTTGGCTATGGGCAGGCCTATTCGTTCAAATATTCCGCCCGCCCCGGAACGCCCGCCGCCGACCGCGCCATGGTGCCCGCGGATGTGGCCGATGCGCGGCTACGGGAATTGCAGGCGCTGCTGACAGAACAGCAATCTGCCGCGCAACAGGCCATGGTGGGGCGCACCGTCGGTGTCCTGTTTGAAAAACCGGGGCGTTTGCCCGACCAGATGGTCGGGAAATCCGACTATCTTCAGGCCGTGCATGTGACGGATCCGACGCTCAGGCCAGGTGATTTGCGGCAGGTCACGATAACGGAAGCCGCAACCAACTCGCTCGCCGGAATGTTGTAAGGCAAACGGCAACAATGTGGCGAAACCGGCCAAAATGGCTTTGATTGGTCACAAATCACCGTCAGAAATCGCATTCCAGCCCCGATTTGGCAAAAAAATTACCTTCAAGCCCCGTCATTCTTATCCATGGACGATTGGAATGGTGGGCAAATCATGCGCTTTCACACACTTAAACTTCTGACCCTGTTGTGTGCGGGTCTTGCGACATCGATTACCGCGCCGGCATTTGCCGGTCGCAGCGTGCAGTCGGGTGAAAAACTTATCCCGGGCATCTGGATCGACCCGGACGGCTGCGAACATTGGGCCATGGATGACGGCTGGGAAGGCTACATGTCCCCCGTCGTGTTGCCCGACGGAACACCCGTTTGCGGTCGCAAGTCGTCCGACTACCCGACCTGCGGCTACGTGGCGTCGGATCGGTTCTTTGCCACGGGCAGCGCCGCGATCAGCGAAGAAATGCGCGACCTGATCGAAGAATTCTTTCGTGACAATCGCCGCCATACATTCCTGATCGAAGGTCATACCGACAGTCGCGGCTCAAACGCCTACAACATGGACTTGTCGATCCGACGTGCTAACGCCGTTGCTGAAATCGGGCGAGCGATGGGCGCCAGGATCAGCGCGGTGAAGGGTCTCGGCGAAACCGACCCCCGCGCGACCAATCGCAACGCCGCGGGCATGGAAATGAACCGGCGCGTCGAAATCAAATGCGTACGGTAGGGGGTGGGCTGATGAAACTGAAGGCAACCGCAATTTTGGCTTCTGCCATCGTGCTGATGGGCTGCGAAGGGCCAATCACGGATTGGTCGATCGACCAGGGCACCGACGCCAAGGGGCTTGAAAACCTCAAGGCCGGCATCTGGGTCGATCCCATCGGCTGCGAGCACTGGATCATTGATGACGGTATCGAAGGGTACATGTCCCAGCGCCTGAAACCCAATGGCAAACCGGTGTGTTCGACAACCGCCGAACGGATGAGCGTTCAGGGGGATTTCAAGCAAGGCTCCGCGATCCCCGATATTTTTTGATCCCGGTCAGATATTTTTCATGTATCTGATACAAAAAACCCCTGCTTCCGCCTTGCGTAGGCGGGGGTGGCTTGGCACCATGAGTTGAACGCAGCCCAGGTGCAGGAGCTATTGATTGGGATTGAGCGAGCTGACCCCGCCTTCACAGATGGAAGCCAACGAAACGCTTCTGGAGTTCCCCGACAATCGCTTGCTGATCGAGCTT
>JBNKYL010000073.1:0-10890 GCA_050300875.1 Paracoccaceae bacterium | reverse complement strand
GCCATTAAGTTGGCCGATGCGAGCGACAGAGGCAGGCGAAAGACCCATGAAACGGGCGCTACTCGCGTTGATGATCTTGACCCTTGCGCAGCCGTTGGCCGCGCAGACCGGCCCGGCCAAGCCGTTGGCCGAGGCGATGGAGCTTGCCGCGCGTGCCGATTGGCCTGCCGCCGCAGATGCCGCGAAACCGGGCGGCGAACTGGTTGCCGATATCATCACCTGGCATCAACTGCGCGCGGGCTTCGGAGGGTTCCAGACCTATCGCGATTTCCTGTCGCGCAGGCCGGATTGGCCGGGTCTGGAATTGCTGCGCGAACGGGGCGAGGCCGCGATCCCCGAAGATGCCAGCGCCGATCAGGTGTTGTCCTATTTTTCCCCGCAATTGCCGCGCACCGGCGCCGGATCGCTTCGGCTGGCCGCTGCGCTTGCCAAGATCGGTGCGTCGGCCATCGCAACAGACGAGGTGCGCCGTGCCTGGTTGACGCTACGCCTGACCCCGGACGAGCAAAGGACATTTCTGGAAACCTATGCCGACAGCCTATCGGGGTTGCACGCAGCGCGGCTGGACCTTGCGATCTGGCAATCGCGGTTTTCCGAAGCCGATGCCATGTTGTCGTTGGTCGGATCGAATACCGCCGATGTGGCCCGCGCCCGGTTCGCGTTGATGCGGGGCGACCATGGCGTCGACGCGCTGATCGAGGCGGTGCCAACGGAAATGCAGGACGACCCGGGTCTGGCCTTTGCCCGGTTCAAGTGGCGCCTGCGTGCCGGGCGTCGTGTAGCAGCGACCGAACTGTTGTTGGACCGCAGCACAATGCCCGGCGGGCTTGCGCGCCCGGAATTCTGGGCAGGCGACCGCACCGATCTCGCGCGCGAGGCATTGGGGCGGGGCGATGGCCCAATCGCCTATCGGCTGGCCGCCGAACACGGGCTGACCGAGGGCGGTGATTTCGCTCAGCTGGAATGGCTGGCGGGCTACATCGCCCTGACCGCAATGGACGATCCAAGTCGCGCGTTGGATCATTTCCGCCGCTTCCGCACCGCCGTTTACACGCCAATCAGCTTGGGCCGGGCCGGGTATTGGGAAGGCCGGGCGTTGGAAGCCTTGGGCCGCGAAGAAGAGGCGTTGCAAGCCTATGGCTTCGGCGCGGAATTCCACACCTCCTTCTACGGCCAACTTGCTGCCATTGCGGCGGGTTTGCCCATGCAGGACGAATTGGCCGGGACCGAAACCTATCCCGATCTGGCCGGAACGGCGATTGGGAAAAGTTCGGTGCTGGCCGCCGCATTGATCTTGCGTGATGCCGGGCAGTCGGACCTGTTCCGTCGCTTCCTGCGCCATCTGGCTGAAAGCGGCACGGCGGCCGAACAAGGCGCGCTGGCCGATCTGGCCCTGAACCTGGGCGAACCTTACACCGCGATCTACATCGCCAAATACGCCGCCGAAGGCGGGGCGGTGGTGGAACGGTCCTATTTCCCGGTGCCAGCAGGGTTCGACACGTCCCTGCCCATCGAACGCGCGCTGGCGCTGGCCGTGGCGCGGCGCGAAAGCGAGTTCAACCAATACGCCGTCAGCCATGTCGGCGCGCGCGGATTAATGCAGCTGATGCCACGAACGGCAAAGGCCATGGGCGACCTTTTGGGGTTGAAGGCCGAGGCCAGCGATCTGACGGAAAAACCGTCACTGAATGTCACCTTGGGCGCGGCCTACCTGGCCCATCTGATCGAAGAATTTGACGGCTACCTGCCCGCCGTTGCCGCGGGATATAACGCGGGTCCCAACCGGTCGCGTACCTGGCTGGACCGAAACGGCGACCCGCGCGGCGACCTGCACAAGGCCATCGACTGGATCGAGGCGATCCCCTTCGACGAAACCCGTAACTACGTGATGCGGGTTCTCGAAGGGTACGAGGTCTATCGCGCACGTCTGGCCGGCAAACCCGTAGACTGGTCCATCGACAAGGTTTTGATCGGCGGCAGGTGACCGGGTCGCAAACAGAACAGACCGGCACTTTGCTGAAACCGTAGGCTGAGTATCATGTCGGTTTTAACCCAGGAACGCACCAATGCCATCGGCATTGCGTCTGCGATCGGCGCAGCCTTTTGCTTTTCCGTCAACGATGTGGCGGTCAAGTTCCTGTCCGGTGGCTACCCCCTGCACGAGGTCGTTCTGATCCGCACCCTGATCGGAATGACGGTTGTTCTGGGCATTTTCGTCCCGCTTCAGGGCGGTTACGCGCAGCTGCGGACCCAAAGGCTGGCCTTGCACATCCTTCGCGGGTTGTTCGTGGTCATGGCCAACATGACCTTTTTTCTGGGCCTGGCGGCGATGCCCTTGGCCGACGCTGTGGCGATCTTTTTCGTCAGCCCACTGATCATCACCGCCTTTTCCGTGATCTTCCTAGGCGAAACCGTCGGACCGCGCCGCTGGATCGCCGTGGCGGTGGGCATGGTCGGTGTGCTGGTCGTCATGCGCCCGGGCAGCGGCGCCTTCCAGGTTGCATCGATCTTACCGCTGGCTGCGGCGGTGGGTTACGCCGCCCTGCATATCCTGACCCGCCGCATCGGCGGGACGGAAAGCGCGGTGACCATGACGTTCTACATCCAGGTCGTGTTCCTGTTTGTCAGCGCCGGGATCGGGCTGGCCATCGGCGACGGGCGGTTCGAGGCCACGGATGATCCGTCGCTGCGGTTTCTGTTCCGCCACTGGGTCTGGCCGGATGCCAGCGATGCCTGGGTTTTCATCGCCATCGGGTTTGCCTCGGCCGGGGGTGGGTACCTGATCAGCCAGGCCTACCGTCTATGCGAAGCTGGCCTGGCAGCGCCTTTCGAATACATCGCCCTGCCGCTGTCGATCTTCTGGGGTGTGACGGTATTTGGCGAGTGGCCGGATGGGCGTACCTGGGCAGGTGTGGCCCTGATCCTGACTGGCGGCATGTACATGTTCTGGCGTGAAACTGTCGCGGGCCGCGCCATCGCCGCCAAGTCGCCGCCCAAGCGCCGTTGACGCGTCAGCGGGCAAGGCCCGCTGTAGTCGCAGCGCAGGAACGGATTCTCGTGAAAATCTGCATGGTATCAGGTAGGCGCGGCTGGCGCCGCGCAGGGCGATGGGTTAGCCATCGGACCAGATCATTGGAGCCGCGCCCATGCCTGACATTCAAGCCGTCGTCTTTGACATCGGAAACGTGCTTTTGGGTTGGGAACCCGAAGCCTTTTACGATCGCGAGATCGGCCCGGACCGCCGCCGCGCCCTGTTTGCAGAGGTCGACCTGGACGGCATGAACCGCCGCGTCGATCTGGGTGAGGGGTTTCGCGACATCATTTTTGCCACCGCCGACGCCCATCCCGATTGGGCGCGCGAAATCCGTCTGTGGCACGATCGCTGGCTGGAAATGCTGGTGCCGGTCATACAGCCCAGTGTTGACGTGCTTCTTGCCCTTCGCGCGCGTGGGGTTCCGGTCTTTGCCTTGTCGAATTTCGGCGCCGCCAGCTTCGACCTCGCACAAAGCCACTACCCGTTTCTGGGCGAGTTCGATCATCGCTACATTTCCGCCGATCACGGCGTGATCAAGCCTGATCCAGCCTTCTACGAGATCCTGGAGACTCATAGCGGTGTGGCACCGCAGAACCTGCTTTTCACCGATGACCGCGCCGAAAATATCCGCGTCGCTGCGGAACGCGGATGGCAGACACATCACTTTCAGGACGCACAGGGCTGGGTCGATCGCCTGCAGGCCGAAGGGCTGCTGGCCTGACGCGGTGACCCCGTTCAAAACCCCGTCATTTGCATGCGGGTCGGCAGCGGGCCTGCGTCCGCCGAAACCCTTGCGGCAGCGATGCTTTTCGGCCCGGTGCCTTCGCGGTTCAAGCCGTTCCAGATCGCACGCGCAGCCTCGGCCGAGCCCGGATCGGGCGGGCCAGCTGGCGCAAGCGCGCTTGGTTCAGTTTCCGACAGATCAAGAATGGCCGGTTCGGCATCACGCGGTCCGTCCTGTTCAACCGGTCGGCAAGATTCGGGACGGTGCAGGCGAATCTGCTCGAAAATCTCAGCCTTACGCAACGGCTTGGTCATGTAGAAATCCAGACCCTTTGAAAGGATTTCTTCGCGGTCTCCTGTCACGGAATGGGCGGTCAGTGCGATAATCGGGGTCTTGGGAAGCTTCAGCCTTGCCTCTTCGTCGCGGATCATACGCGTGGCTTCGATCCCATCGACATTGGGCATTGAAATGTCCATGAACACGAGGTCCGGTTTGAGTTCCTTCCACTTGAAAACAGCAACCGCGCCGTTTTCAGCGAAATCCAGATCAATATCGAGCGGCTTGAGCATCTTTTCGAAGACCAGGCGATTGGTCTTGTTGTCTTCGGCTGCGAGGATGCGCATGCGCCTTGGCCCCTCATTCGAAACTTCGGCATCTTTCGTGTCCAGAACCGCCGATTTCGCCGGATCTGCGGCACTGATGACTTTTTCCGGCAACGCGTCGCTGGGCTGCAGTGGAAGGTCAACGGTGAAACACGACCCTTCGCCCAGGACACTTTCGACGCGGATTGTTCCACCCATCAGTTCCACGAGTTGGCGACTGATCGCCAGACCCAGCCCGGTGCCTTCGAACTTGCGGTTCTTTTCGTCCTGAACCTGCGTGAATTCGCCGAATATGTGATTGATCTGATCCGACGGGATCCCGATGCCGGTATCCTGGACACGAAACTGGATATTTGCGCCGCCCTCCGCTTCAGGCACGACGCGTTCGACTGAGACTGTCACCAAACCTTCATCGGTGAATTTCAGCGCATTGCCGATCAGGTTGGTCAAAATCTGCCGCAACCGCCCTGAATCGGCGTTGAACGCAGGGGCGATATCTTCGGCAAGGTTCAGGCGCATGTCCACAGGCCGAGCGGCCAGGGCCGGGCGGAACAGTTGCATGATTTCGGTCATCAACCGGCGCAGGTCGAAGGGTTCGGGATGCAATTCTTCGCGTAGTGCTTCGAGTTTGGAAAAATGCAGGATGTTGTTGATGAGGTCCAACAACGCTTCGCCAGACGACCGGATGGTTTCAACGTAGAGTTTCTGTTCTTCGTTCAGGTCATCTTCCAGTAGCAGGTCGGCCATGCCGACAACGCCGTTCATCGGCGTGCGCAATTCATGGCTCATGCGCGCCAGGAAGGCCGATTTTGCGCGGCTTGCGGCCTTGGCCCGTTCGCTCGCGGCCTTGATGCGTTGCTGATAGCGGACACTTTCAGTGATGTTCAGCGCCAGCGAAACGGTATCCCCGTCTTCGCCGCGCTGATCCGTCAGGCGGATATAGGTGCCATTCCACAAGCGAACGGTCATCGGTTCGGGCCTGTCCTTGGCCCAGCGGCGCGCCATCATTCGCCGCCAGTCGCGCCGCGACAGGTCGCCGGTATCGACAATGCCTTCGCTTGTCAGCAGTTCCAGAATTTCAGGATAGCTGATACCCGGCCGCACATCCTCGATACCGTCGAACGCCGACAGGAAGGCGGAATTGGCGATGACAAGCTGCCCGTCATTATCAAAAACCGAAAACCCGTCTTCGATGGTTTCGATGGACGACCAGAGCCGACGCTTGGCGATGTCGACCTCGCCGCGCGCAAGTTCCAGCTTTTCCTGCGCATCCACGGTCTGGTCGCGCAGCTGTTCAGCCTCAACCCGCTTTTTGATGACCTGTTCGGACAGCGCAATCGCATGCTCGCCCAAGACCTTGTTGGCCTGTGCCAATTCTTCCTGCCGCAGTTTTAGCAGCCGTTCCGCGGCAAGCCTTGCGCGCCGTTCGCGGGCCAGTTCGGCCTTCAGATCCATCCGATCCCTCCGGTGGCGGCGCAAAGTGCCGCCATGCGTCACGATAGGGTCGGTGAGGTAAACGAAACTCTAACAGTTCCATGAAGACGCGATAGATTTCCAACGCGGTTAGCGGTGTGGAAAGTATGTTTCACCGCAGCCAGACTTCGACTCGGCGATTGATACGCGGGCCCCACTCCGTGTCTTCGCAGGTCAAAGGCATGGCTTCGCCGAAGCCCAGAGCGTCAACGCGCATGCTGCCCGGATCGAACGTCAGCGCCTGGGCCAGGACGGCATCGCGCACGGCTTGCGCCCTTTCACGCGAGAGGCGCAGGTTCAGGTCCGCCCCGCCCGCCGTGTCCGTCAGGCCGATGAAGTAGATCGCGCGAACGCCGATGGTGCCGGTTTCCAGCGCATCGGCCAGCATCCCAATATTGGCCACGGACTGTGCATCAAGTCGTGCGCCATCATGGTCATATCGGAAACTGACCGACAGGCGTGACAAGGGCTGCAAGGTCCGCGTCATTTCCTGAAGGTCGGACAGGGTCACGTCACCGCCGGCATTGCGGATGGCGTTGGTCAGACGGTCACCTTGTCGCGACAGCGTCGCACGTGTCAGGCTCTGATCGACAAAGCCCGAGCGCAGCACGGCAATTTGCCCAGCTGGCGAACCTGCGAAGCGGATGAATTCGCGCGCAATGCGCGGCAATCTTCCCTGCCCACGATACATGAACAGCGGCAGCGGCAACGGGTAGTCTTCGGACTTCAACGCTTCGTCTTCGGCAGACAGCACGAAACCGCAGGCCCCTCCGAGGTCCAGAATGCGGACGCGGTCCACCTGCGACTTGCGAACCAGCCCGATCGCCAGCGGATCGCGGCGGATAGCATCAAGCATAGCCGCTGAATCGTCATGTTCGCTGGAATCCAGATCGATGCCCTTGCCCAAAGGCAACATGACGCGTTCCAGAAAGATGGATCGCGCGGCATCGCCGGGCGCGGGAACATGCAGGTAGACCGGTTGATCCACACCGCCTAGTTCGGCCCAGCTTTCCACTTCACCCGCGAATATGCGCGCCAGGTCTTCGACACTGATCGTGCTGATCGGGTTGCGCGGGCTGACCACCGGCACCAGCGCATCCAACGCCAGTACGCGGAAGGTGCCTGGCGCCTGCAAATCGCCCAGATCGGCCTGTCGCGCCAGGTCCAGTTCCGTGGTCAGCGCCGCGCGGCTGGCCAGCACGAAATCGGTCTGGTTGGCGATCAGGTCTGCGAAAGCCTCGTCATCGCCCATCTGGCGCAGGCGGAACCGTGCGGCCAACACGTCATCGTCGCGATACAGCAGATAAAACGTTTCGCTTGCGCTGTTCTGGCGGTCGAACCGATATCCTTCCTGCTGGGCGAAGCTTTCGATCAACGCGGGCGCCAGTTGCCCCGTGGTGATCGCGGGTCCGGCAAAGGCAAGGTCGGCGACATAGGCCGAGAGGTCCGGGCAACCCGGTCCGGCGCAAATGACGCCGGTCCCATCCAGCGTCAGTTCGCCATAATCGGTGGCGATGCGGTAAAACTCACCGTCGAAGCTGATCAGGCTGCCATTCAGCTCGACCCCGCCATCGCGCGAGGTCAGCGTCACATCCTGAGACTGGGCAGGCGCCGCGCAGACCCACGCGGCAAGAAAGGCCGAAAGGCCAAACCGCTGGCTGGTCCTGATCAGACCAGCCGCCCGTGGCATTGCTTGAACTTCTTGCCGGATCCGCAGGGGCGGGGTTCGTTTCGGCCGGGATTGCCCCAGGTCGTGGGGTCATTTTCGTCAAAACCTGGTGCGGCATCGCCCGATGGTTCGGGTTCGCCCTGTGCCACTGCCGTTGCGCGTTGTTGCGCGGCCTGCAAGGCAGCCTGTTGCTGGGCCAGTTGCGCCATCAGCTGCGCGCGTTCTTCTTCGGTCATAGGCCGGATCTGGGCCAGTTTTTTGGTCACATCGGCCCGCAGGCTGTCCAGAAGCGTTTCGAACAGTTGGAACGCTTCGGTCTTGTACTCGTTCAGCGGATCACGCTGCGCGTAACCGCGGAAACCCACGACCGACCGCAGATGTTCCAGCGTTACCAGATGTTCGCGCCACTTCTCGTCGATGGTCTGCAACAGGATTTGCTTTTCGATGTTGCGCATCGTTTCCGGGCCGAAAGCCTCGGCCTTTTCGGCCATCATCTTGTCTGCCGCGGCATAGAGCCGTTCGATGATTTCGTGATCGTCAACGCCGTCTTCGTCAGCCCATTCGGCCAACGGCGGGTCGATCATCAGATTTTCGCGCAAGGCGGCCTTCAACCCGTCCAGATCCCACTGTTCGGCATAGGTCTTGGGCGGAATGTAGGTATCGACTAGATCGTCGATCGCCTGATTGCGCATATCCTGCGCGATTTCGGAAAGGTCCTGGGCTTCCATGATTTCGCGGCGCTGGGCGAAGATCACCTTGCGCTGGTCATTCATCACATCGTCGAATTTCAAAAGCTGCTTGCGGATGTCGAAGTTGCGGCCTTCGACTTTGGCCTGCGCACGTTCCAGTGACTTGTTCACCCAAGGGTGGATGATCGCTTCACCTTCTTTCATGCCAAGGCTCGACAGAACCTTGTCCAGCCGTTCCGAACCGAAAATGCGCATCAGGTCGTCTTCGAGGCTGAGAAAGAACACCGACCGCCCCGGGTCGCCCTGACGGCCAGAACGCCCGCGCAACTGGTTGTCTATGCGGCGGCTTTCGTGGCGTTCGGTGCCCAGAACGAATAACCCGCCAGCATCCAGCACCTTCTGCTTGTCGCTGGCGTGATCGGCTTCGATCTTCGAACGCAATTTCACGGGGTCGGCGTCAGGATCCTTGGCCAGCGCGTCCATCACCAGCATGTCGACATTGCCGCCCAGCTGAATGTCCGTGCCGCGACCGGCCATGTTGGTGGCGATGGTCACCGCGCCGGGTTTGCCGGCATCGGCGACGATCTGTGCCTCTTGTTCGTGCTGACGGGCGTTCAGGACGTTATGTGGGACCTTATCTTTTTGCAGCAGACTGGACAGAAATTCGGATTTTTCAATTGACGTGGTGCCGACAAGAACCGGCTGACCCTTTTCGTGCGCTTTCTTGATTTCGCCGACGATTGCGTCGAATTTTTCCTTGGCAGTGCGATAGACCTGATCATGTTCGTCTTCACGCGCCACGGGTCTGTTCGTGGGTATCTCCACCACGCCCAGATTGTAGATCTCTGCAAATTCTTCGGCCTCGGTCGCCGCTGTGCCGGTCATGCCGCCCAGTTTGTCATACAGCCGGAAGTAGTTCTGGAACGTGACCGAAGCCAACGTCACGTTTTCGGGCTGGATCGCGCAGCCTTCCTTGGCCTCGATCGCCTGATGCAGCCCGTCCGAAAGGCGCCGCCCAGCCATCATCCGGCCAGTGAACTCGTCGATCAGGACGACCTCGTTATTGCGAACGATATAGTCCTTGTCTTTCTGGAACAGCTTGTGCGCGCGCAGGCCCTGGTTGATGTGATGAACCAAGGTCGTGCTTTCGGGGTCATAGAGTGTCTGTTCCTTGGGCAGGATGCCTTCGAAATGCAGCAGGTTTTCGAGAAACTCATTGCCTTCTTCGGTATAGCTGACGTTCTTCGTTTTCTCGTCCAACGTGAAATGTTCATCCGTCAGGCGCGGGATCAGCTTGTCGATGGTGATATAGAGTTCCGACCGGTCCTGCGCCGGCCCGGAAATGATCAGCGGCGTGCGGGCTTCGTCGATCAGGATCGAGTCGACTTCATCGACGATGGCAAAGTTGTGATAGCGCTGGTTGATCTGGGACAGCTCCGACTTCATGTTGTCGCGCAGATAGTCGAAACCCAGTTCGTTGTTGGTCGCATAGGTGATGTCTGCCCGGTAGGCCGCAGCCTTTTCGTCGTCGGGCTGCTGCGGATAGACGACACCCGTGGTCATGCCCAGCTGCGCATAGACCTTGCCCATCCATTCGGCATCGCGCCGGGCGAGGTAGTCGTTGACGGTGACGATATGCACACCGCGCCCGGTCAGCGCGTTCAAGTAGGCCGGGAAGGTGGCGACCAATGTCTTGCCTTCACCGGTCTTCATTTCAGCGATGTTGCCCTGATGCAGGAAGATGCCGCCCATCAGCTGCACGTCAAAAGCGCGCAGGCCGAGCGCCCGGCGCGCACCTTCGCGGCAATTGGCGAAGGCTTCGGGCAGCAGGTCGTCCAGAGCTTCGCCATTCAGCACGCGCTGGCGCAGTTCGGCGGTCTTGTCGATCAAGCCCTGATCCGACAGCGCCTGAATTTCAGGTTCCAGCGCGTTGATCTTGGCGACCAGCGGCCCCACGGATTTCAGCTTGCGATCATTCTGGGTGCCAAAGACCTTTTTGGCCAGTGATCCAATTCCAAGCATTGCGCTACCGCCCGATCAATTCCGTTTGATGACTGGAACGGCGCTTGCCCGTCCCGCCCCTGCATCCTACAACACCGGGGAAAGCCTTTTCTTTGGCCCAGTGGGCGATGTAAGGGGCGCGTAACTTGCTGTCAACGCTGCGGCGCTGACCCATCTGCAATACCAGGAGTTCCCGATGCTTATTCGCACCTTTTCCGCCGCCGCTCTGATCGCGGCCAGCACCGCCCTGCCCGTGTTATCGCAGGATCTGACCGCCGACACGGTCATTGCCAGCGTGAACGGCACCGACATCACCCTGGGTCACATGATCGTGCTGCGTGACGCCCTGCCTGAACAATACAAGTCCCTGCCCCCTCAGACTCTTTTCGACGGAATCCTGGAACAACTGATCCAGCACGAAGTTCTGGCGCAGGGGTTCAGCGGGCTGGACAAGGCGATCGAGCTGCGGCTGGACAACGAAGAACGCAGCCTTCGCGCCAGCGTGGCGCTGGACGATGCGCTTGACGCGCGGCTGACCGACGAAGCCTTGCAGGCGCTTTATGACGAAAAGTTCGCCGACGCTGCGCCAGAAACCGAATACAACGCATCGCACATTCTGGTCGATACCGAAGAGCAAGCCGCCGATCTCATCGCGCAACTGGCCGACGGCGCCGACTTCGCCACGCTGGCCCGCGAAC
>JBNKYL010000072.1:0-5780 GCA_050300875.1 Paracoccaceae bacterium | reverse complement strand
TTCACCCCGGCCGCGACCGCCGGTTTCACCGTCCCGGACGTGGAAGCCGCGAACATGAGCCAGGCCGAACGTGATGCGAAGGCCAAAGAACTGATGGCCGAAGCCGGTTATGGTGCCGACAATCCGCTGTCGTTCAGCATGATCTACAACACGTCGGAAGGTCACCAGAAGATCGCCGTGGCGATGACCCAGATGTGGAAGCAGAAGCTGGGCGTTCAGGCTGAACTGGCCAACATGGAATGGCAGACCTTCCTTGAAACCCGCGGCAACCAGGATTTCGAACTGGCCCGTGGCGCCTGGTGTGGCGACTATAACGAAGCCTCGACCTTCTTGGATCTGGTTGATTCCGGGTCGGGCTACAATGACGGCAAATATGCCAGCGAAGCCGTTGACGCGCTGCTGGCCCAAGCCAAGACCGCTGCCGATCCGCAGCCGCTTTATACCGAGATCGAACAGATCATCGCGGCTGACGTTCCGGTGATCCCGGTCTATCACTACGCCGGTGTGCTGATGCTGGATACCGACCTGAAAGGTTGGCCGATCCAGAACGTCGAGCAGAACTGGTACTCCAAAGACCTGTATAAAGTCGCCGAATAATCGGCCTTGATATTGGCAGCGTCCCGACCCTTGTTTTCAAGGGCCGGGGCGCGCTCTTTGGGGATTCCGGCCTATGTTTCGCTACATCGCCCGGCGGCTTCTGGTCGCCATTCCGACTTTGCTTATCCTGGTCATTGTCTGCTTCCTGCTGATGGAAGCCGCGCCCGGTGGGCCCTTCAATTCCGAAAAACCGCTGCCGCCGCAGGTGCTGGCCAATATTGAGGCCAAGTACGGGCTGGACAAACCACTGCCAGAGCGCATGTTCGTCTACGTCAAATCCGTGGTGACCAAGCTGGATTTCGGCCCGTCCTATAAATTCAAGGACCGCAGCGTCAACGACATCATCGCACAGGGTTTTCCGGTCACGCTGACCTATGGGACGATTTCCTTCGTGATCGCCACGCTCGTGGGCGTCGCGATGGGGGCCTTGGCGGCGATCAGGCATAACACGCTCTTGGATTATGTCGCCGTCGGCGCAACGTTTTCCGCGCAGGCGCTGCCGAATTTCGTTATGGCGCCAATCCTCATCATCGTTTTCACCTGGCAATTGGGCTGGCTGCCCGGCGGCGGCTGGAATGGCGGGCAATGGCAATACCTGGTCATGCCGGTTATCGCATTGTCGACCAGCTATATGGCGTCGATTGCCCGGATCACCCGCGCCTCGATGCTGGAAGTGCTGAATTCCAACTTCATCCGCACCGCGCGAGCCAAGGGCCTGCCGGAGCACGCCATCATCTGGCGTCATGCGCTGAAACCGTCGCTGTTGCCCGTGGTCAGCTACCTGTCGCCCGCCTTCGTGGCGATGATCACCGGATCGGTGGTGATCGACCTCTATTTCTCGACTGGCGGGATCGGACAGGCTTACGTCAATTCGGCCCTGTCGCGGGACTATTCGGTCATGCTGGGGGTCACGATCCTTTATGGCGTGCTCACCATCCTTTTCAACCTGGTCGCCGACGTGCTCTACGCCTGGCTTGACCCGAAAATCAGGTACTGATCGCATGGCAATGGTTCACGATATCGACCGCGTCAGCGACATCGCGGAAAAGCTTGTCGAAGCGGAAAAGATCAAGGGCCGGTCGTTGTGGCAGGATGCCATGGCGCGCTTCGTGCGCAACAAGGCGGCTGTCACGTCGCTGACGCTGCTGCTGCTGGTCATCCTGTTCACCATCGTCGGCCCCTATTTTGCCGTCTGGTCGAACGAAGAAATAGACTGGGACCGCATGGGCAATATCGCCCAGGTGGGCCAGCCATCGTTGGAAAACGGCCATTTCTTCGGGCTGGATGACCTGGGCCGCGACCTGTATTCGCGCACCATCCAGGCCACCAAGACATCGCTGGCCGTGGGCTTCATCGGCACCGCAGTGGCCGTCGTCATCGGCACGCTTTACGGTGCCGTGTCGGGATTCATCGGCGGCTGGATCGACAATGCCATGATGCGCACCGTCGATATCCTGATTGCCGTGCCCTACATGTTCATTGTCATCCTGCTGATGGTCATCTTCGGGCGATCCTTTTTCATGCTTTTCGTGGGCATCGGCGTGGTCAGTTGGCTGGATATGAGCCGGATTGTGCGGGGCCAGACGCTGGCCCTGAAGAACCGCGAATTCGTCGAGGCCGCGCAGGCCGCTGGCGTCGGCTGGTTCACCATCATCACCCGCCATATCCTGCCCAACCTGATGGGTGTCGTCGTGGTCTACGCCACACTATTGGTGCCCGGCATGATCCTGACCGAAAGCTTCATCAGCTTCATCGGGCTGGGCGTGGCCGAACCCAACACATCGCTGGGCCGCCTGATTTCCGAAGGCGCGGGGACGATCCTCTATGGCACGCTCTGGCAGCTGATGATCCCGCTGTTTTTCTTCCTGGTCGTGATCATTTCGCTGTTCTTCATCGGCGATGGTCTGCGCGACGCCCTGGACCCGAAGGATCGCTGACATGGCATTGCTTGACGTTCAGAACCTTTCCGTCAGCTTCAAGACCCCCGACGGGTTGGTCGAAGCGGTACGTGACGTGTCCTTCCACATCGACCCAGGCGAATGCCTGGGCATCGTGGGCGAAAGCGGATCGGGCAAATCGCAAACCTTCATGGCGGCGATGGGGCTCTTGGCCGATAACGGCATCACCAAGGGGCGCGTCGACTTCGATGGCCACGACCTGCTGCACCTGACCCCGCAGGAGCATAACACTATCCGCGGCGCACAGATCGGCATGATCTTTCAGGACCCTTTAACGGCGCTGACCCCGCATCTGCGCATCGGTGACCAGATGGCCGAGGTCCTGCACCTGCACAAGGGCATCAACGGGGAAGAGGCGCGCAAGCAATGCCTGCACTGGCTGGAACGCGTGCAGATCCCCGAAGCCAGGCGGCGTTTGCGCCAATACCCGCATGAATTGTCAGGTGGGATGCGCCAGCGGGTGATGATCGCGCAGGCGATGCTGTGCGATCCCCGTTTGCTGATTGCCGATGAACCTTCCACGGCGCTTGACGTGACCGTTCAGGCCGAAATCCTGGACCTGATGGTGGGACTGCAAAAGGAAGAGGGCACCGCGATTGCCCTGATCACCCATGATATGGGCGTTGTCGCCCGCATGTGTGACCGGATCGAGGTGATGCGCCTGGGCGAATTTGTCGAAAGCGGTCCGGTTGAACAGATCTTCTACGACCCGCAACACGCCTATACCAAGATGCTGCTGGACGCGATGCCGCGTATCGACACAACCAGCCACGGCAAGCCGTTGGCCCCGGTGGCCGCGGATGCCGAAACCTTGTTGAAGGTCGATGACGTCAAGGTGCATTTTCCGATCCGTCTGGACGAGGGCCTGTTCGGCAAAACCGTGCCGTTGAAGGCGGTCGATGGCGTCAGTTTCGACCTGAAGGCAGGCGAAACGCTGGGCGTTGTGGGGGAAAGCGGCTGTGGCAAGTCCACTTTGGCGCGGGCCGTCCTGCAACTGATCCCGCCGACGATGGGCGCAGTCAGCTGGATTGGCAAGCCGCTGCAAAACCTGACCCGCAAGCAGATGATCCCCTATCGCGACGACATGCAGATCGTGTTTCAGGACCCGTTGGCATCCCTGAACCCGCGCATGACCATCGCGGCATCTATCGCCGAACCTTTGCGCATCTTCCAGCCGGGGCTGACCAGCCGCGAACGCAAGCTGAAAGTGGCGGAGATAATGGAACTGGTGGGCCTGGAACAAAAGCTCATCAACCGTTACCCGCACGAATTGTCAGGCGGGCAGAACCAGCGTGTGGGCGTCGCCCGCGCGATGATCAACAAGCCGCGGCTGATCATCTGTGACGAAGCCGTGTCGGCGCTGGACGTGTCCATTCAGGCGCAGGTGGTGGACCTGCTGAAGGACCTGCAACGCGAGTTCGGCATGGCGATGATGTTCATCAGCCATGACCTGTCGGTGGTGCGCGAAATCAGCCACAGGGTATTGGTGCTCTATCTGGGGCGCGCCGTCGAATTTGCCGACCGCGAAACGATCTATGAAAGTGCCGCGCATCCTTATACGCGGTCGCTGATTTCGGCAGTGCCGGTGCCTGATCCAAGAACTGCGCGTACGCGCACGCGGATCAAGCTGCCCGGCGAATTGCCCAGCCCGCTGGACCCGGGCGCTGCGCTGCGCTTTCTGCCGTCGAAACTGGCGTCAGGCGCGCGGGACTACGTGCCGGCGTTTGAAAAGGTCGCACCCGGTCACTGGGTTGCCGAACATGACAGCCTGGAAGACATCCTTGCATCCGGTCCGGCGGTGGTCGCGGCCTGACGCCCGCGACTACAATTAGCAAATTCAAGCGGTTGGCGGGGTGTCCACGCGTGGACGCTTGGTGTTCGCCGCACGTGCCTTAGCGACGCCCACGGCCCACCAAAGCGCGCCGCCGGCCACCACCAACGCCGCGATCAGGCCGACAAGGTTGCCTGCCACCGTGGCAATCGTGTCGATCTGGCTGGCGAATGCCAGCCCCAGCCCCACGTAAAGCGCCACCCACACCATTTCGCCGATCACATCGGCCACGGTGAACCGCGCCCAGCTGAGCCCCGTGGTCCCGGCGATGAAGTTAACCCAAGGCCCAAGCGGCGCCACCGCCCAGGTCGATAGGAACACGCCCGTGCCGCCGCGTTTGTCGACCAGCGCCCGCGCGCGGTCCAGCACCGCCTTGCGCGATGGCCGGTTCGCCAGTTTTTCCGACAGCGGCTGCCCGCCGGTGCGGCCGATGAAATAGCCCGTCTGATCGCCCAGAACCGCGCCTGCAAAGGCCCCGACAACCACCTGCCACAGCGTCAGGTCACCTGCTGCCGCAAAAGCGCCACCTGACAGCATCATCAGGCTGGTGGGGACGGGCAGGGCCAGGCACGACAGGAAGGCCGAGGCAAAGATCACGTAGACGCCATAGTCCGAGATCAGGCCGAAAATCGTTTCGGTCATGGCTTGCCGTCCTTCTGGTCAAGCCGGAAAGCGGCGATTGCCTGCTCGATCTCGGCAATCAACTGATCCACGGGGACATCGCTTCGGTCTGCAATGTCTTTCAGGCTGGCGCGTTTGGGTTCGCCTTCTTCTGGTGGCGGGATCACATCGCGCAGGATCTCGTTCGGTACATGCCAGGACATGGCAATATAGCCCGGCGTCATCCAGGGGGCGATCGCTTGGTCGCGATTGCCGGGGTCGGACCAGTAAATGGTGAAGATCGTCAGGCGAACGGCAAAGACCACTGCCGCCAGAACAGCCAACCCGGCCAGCGCCGTGGCCCAGGGGGCGGCAGCCCAGAGTCTGCGGATTTGGGCGAACATGGGTCGGGCCTTTCGAGTTCGGGTGTTCTTTCAACGGCGAAGGTGCCGGTTTCCGTCGCTAGCCGTTCAGCGCATTGTGCCAAGCGGCCGCCAGTGCAGCCAACATGTCCGGTCCGGCCTTCAGGCGCAATTCCTGCCCATCGGCGCTGGCCTGCGCGATCAGGGTCCCATCTGCCGAATTTGTGATGATGTAGCGCGGGCTATCACCTGATGCAGCCTGCATGGCCCGCAAGTCGGTGTCGTCCTGGTCGCCGCCGCCAAGCACCTGGCCGTTCGATACGCGGACCCAGGCCGATGCCAGGGGTTCAGCCGCCGCCTGCAATGCGTCGATCAGGTCACTGCCGGTCCGCACGCGGGCCAGAGGCGGCGCATCAGCCAGGGACAGTGCAA
>JBNKYL010000071.1:0-12704 GCA_050300875.1 Paracoccaceae bacterium | reverse complement strand
GGTGCTCGATACGAGCGGTCTCGACAAGCTCATCCCCGACTGGAAGGACAAGGGTGCGCCGATCACCGTGCCGGTGAAGAAGGACAACTTCTACATGCTGGGCGAGGCCGGGGCGATGCGCATCCCGAACTGGCCGATGCCGCCCCTGATGAACAACCATGGCAAATACATCGTCTCAATGGCCAATGTCTGTCGCTGGATGGCCGAGCAGGCCGAGGAAATGGGCGTGGAAATCTTCCCCGGCATGGCGTGTTCCGAAATCGTCTGGGGTGACAACGGCGAGGTCAAGGGCGTCGTCGCGGGCGAAATGGGCCTCAATGCCGATGGGACGCCGGGGCCGAATTACGAACCGGGCATGGAACTGCACGGCAAGTATGTCTTCATTTCCGAAGGCGTGCGTGGGTCGCTGGCCAAGCAGATCATTGCCAAATACGACCTGGCCGCGGATTGCGACGTGCCGAAATTCGGCGTCGGGATGAAAGAAATCTGGGAAGTTGATCCCGACAAGCATGACGAAGGCCTGGTCCTGCACACGATGGGATGGCCGCTGGGGTTCAAGAACTCGGGCGGAAGCTTCATGTATCACCTTGATAACAATCAGGTTTACGTGGGCTATATCGTCGACTTGAACTACAAGAACCCCTATCTGTACCCCTACATGGAATTCCAGCGGTTCAAGCATCACCCGGAAGTTGCCAAGGTGCTGGAAGGCGGCAAACGCGTGGCCTATGGCGCCCGCGCGGTGACCAAGGGCGGGTTCCAGTCGATCCCGCAATCGGCCTTTCCGGGCGGCGCGCTTCTGGGCTGTTCCGCCGGGCTGGTGAACCTGCCCCGGATCAAGGGCAACCACAACGCCATGCATTCCGGCATTGCCGCGGCAGAAGCTGCCCATGCCGCGATGGCGGCGGGCCGGTCGGGCGATACGCTGACCGATTACGATCGCGAATTGCGCGATGGCCCGGTGGGCAAAGATCTGAAGCGCGTGCGCAACGTCGCGCCGCTGAATGCCAAATACGGGCCGTTGGGCGGCCTGGCCCTTGGCGGGTTCGACATGTGGTGGCAGACGCTGTTCGGCTTTTCGCTTTTTGGCACGGTGGCGCATGGCAAGACCGATGCACAATCCACGGAACCAGCCAGCAAGCACAAGCCGATCGACTACCCCAAACCCGATGGCAAGCTGTCCTTCGACCGGCTGACCAACGTGTCTTTCAGCTTCACCAATCACGAAGAAAGCCAGCCCGCGCATCTGAAGCTGACGGACCCGGACGTGCCAATCAACGTGAACCTTGCACAATTCGCCGAACCGGCACAGCGTTATTGCCCGGCAGGCGTTTATGAAGTGGTCGACGACAAATTCGTCATCAACTTTCAGAACTGCGTGCATTGCAAGACCTGCGACATCAAGGATCCATCCCAGAACATCACCTGGACCTGCCCGCAGGGCGGCGATGGGCCGAATTACCCGAATATGTGACAAGCGGCGCAGTTGTCCCCGGCCCGGCATCGCACTAGTTTGGGGGCAACAGCGTGAACTGGGATTGTCGGGCACCGTGAAAAAACTAGTCAAAGCCATAACAATGGCGGCGTTTGCGGCGGTGCCAGGCACCGGCCATGCAGACGGTTTTGCCGGGCCGTTCCTGGCCGGGCAAGCTGCCGTGGAAAACCACGACTTGGAAGCCATGGCGCGGTATTTCACGCGCGTCATCACCCGCGACCCCGAAAACGACGAAGCCATCGAATATGCGATGGTCGGCTTTGTCGGACAGGGCGATTTCGACCGCGCGCTGGCCATTGCCCGACGACTTGAAGCGGTTGAACCCGAAAACCCATTGGCCGCTATGGTCATCGGCGCCGACATGGCCCTGCGCGGTGATTGGGCCGGGCTGACGGCAAAGGTTGACGCCTCGCCCACCGGGGTGGGCGGGCCGCTTGTCGGTGGTCTGGCCAAGGCCTGGGCGCAGGTCGGGCAGGGCAACATGCAGGCCGGGCTGGAAGCCTTCGACGCCGTCATTGCCGATGCCGCGCTTTCGGATTTCGGCAGTTTTCACAAGGCGCTGGCCCTTTCGATGGCGGGCGACCTGGAAGGGGCGGCGGTGATCCTGTCCGATGAAGGCCTGCCGCAGACCAAGCATACCACGCTGGCCCGCGCCGAAACCCTGGCCGGGCTGGACCGAAAGGACGAAGCCCTGGCGGTTCTGGACGCCTACCTTGCCGTGGACAATGCGCCAGATGCACAGGATCTGCGCGACCGGATCGCTGCGGGCACCCCGGTTTCCTCGGCCTTCATAACATCAGCGGCGGAAGGTCTGGGCGAGGTGTATTATGGCCTGGCGCGGGCGCTGGCCGGCGAAGCCGACGACACGATCGTCCTGATCTATGCGCGTGTTGCCGAACACCTGAACCCGGACAGCGCCGATGCGATCCTGCTGTCAGCCTCGGTTCTGGAAGAGCTTGAACAGTTCGAACTGGCTACCAAGGCCTATGACAAAATCGCCCGCGACGACCCGGCTTTTTTTGCCGCTGAACTGGGCCGCGCCGAAACGCTGCGCCAGTCCGGCAATGACGAAGCCGCGGTCGAAGTTCTGAAACAACTGGCCAAGGCCTACCCGGACATGGCCATCGTGCATGGCAATCTGGGTGACCTGCTGCGCGGAATGCAGCGGTTTGACGAAGCCAGCCAAGCCTATGACCGGGCGCTGGAACTGTTCGACCCCGATCTTCAGGGTCTGTGGTTCTATTACTACGTGCGCGGCATCACCCACGAACGCGAAGATCGCTGGGAACTGGCCGAAGCCGATTTCCGCAAAGCGCTGGAGCTGAACCCTGACCAGCCGTCGGTGCTGAACTATCTGGGTTATTCCTTCGTCGAGATGCGCACCAATTTCGACGAGGCGCTGGCGATGATCGAAAAGGCCGTCGAGCTGCGCCCGCGTGATGGCTACATCACCGACAGCCTGGGCTGGGTCTATTACCGTCTTGGCCGCTATGACGAGGCCGTGACCTGGATGGAAAAGGCCGCCGCCCTGGTGCCGGTCGACCCGATCGTCAACGACCATCTGGGCGACACATACTGGGCTGTCGGCCGCTATCGCGAGGCGCGGTTCCAATGGAACCGCGCGATGAGCTTCGGGCCCGAGGAAGAGGACGCCGAACGCATCCGCCGCAAATTGCAGGTCGGTTTGGACGTGGTGTTGGAAGAAGAAGGCGCAGAGCCTTTGTCGGCTGGCAATGACGGTTGAGGCGCTGGCTCCGGCCAAGATCAATCTGGCCCTGCACATCACGGGTCGCCGGCGCGACGGCTATCACCTGCTGGATACACTTGTCGCTTTTGGTCCCGTGGCTGACCGGGTCAGCGCCGAGCGCGCCGAACGGTTGAGCCTGATGATCGGTGGCCCCGAAGCGGGCGGGCTGGATGGCGAAGGCGAAAACCTGGTGCTGAAGGCTGCGCGCATCGTCGCGGGCGACAGTGGTGCGCGGATGACCCTGGAAAAGCACCTGCCCGTGTCTTCGGGCATTGGCGGTGGATCGTCGGATGCCGCCGCGACCCTGCGGGCCCTTGGCGTACTGCTGGACCGCGACGACGAATTCGCTGCCCTGAACTGGAACGCGACCGACCGGCAATTGCACCCGGTCGCGAGGGGGGTGCTGGACCTTGGCGCCGATGTGCCCATGTGCCTTTTGCCGCAAAGCCTGCGCGCACGGGGCATCGGCGAACGCATCGACCCGGTGCGCCTGCCGCCCGTGGCCTGTGTTCTGGCCAACCCACGCGTGCCAGTTTCGACGCCGGACGTCTTCCGCGCGCTGAAAGAACGCAAAAACCCCGGCATGCCCGATCGGCTGCCGGAATTTGCCGACGCCGCCACCCTGATCGACTGGCTGGCCGAACAGCGCAATGACCTGCAAGCGGCAGCCATCGGCATTGCCCCGGCCATCGCGGCGGTTCTTGACGAACTGGACGACTTGCCCGGCGCCGGGCTGGCCCGGATGAGCGGATCGGGCGCGACCTGTTTCGCCCTGTTCGCCAACCCGGCCAAGGCCGAAGCCGCCGAAAAGCTGCTTCGCAAGAAGCGCCCGGACTGGTGGATCGCCGGGGGCCTTCTGGCCAATCGCGAAGAATGGTGGCGGCCCCGCGTAAAGGTCGTGCCGTCCTAGATCAGGCGATCCGCGCCACCACGTAATCGGCCAGATCATCCAGCATCTGCCGGATCGGATGGTCCGGCATTCGCGCCAGCGCTTCGCGCGCCCGCGCCGACCAGCCCAACGCATCGGCACGTGCTGCATCCAGCGCGCCATGCTTGGCCAGCAAACCCAGCGCATGGTCCAGATCACCATCCCGCTGGTCACCCTTTTCGATCACCCGCGACCAGAATGCGCGCTCTTGGGCATCGGCCGCTGCGACCGCCTTGATCACCGGCAGCGTCAGTTTGCGTTCGCGGAAATCGTCGCCGACATTCTTGCCGGTGGCTTCAGACGACCCGCCATAGTCCAACAGGTCGTCTGCGATCTGGAACGATATCCCCAGCGCATCGCCATAGTCGCGCAGCGCTGTCACCTGATCTTCATCCGTCCCCGCAATCACACCGCCAACCTCGCAGGCCGCCGCGAACAAGGCCGCGGTCTTGCCGCGCACCACCTGCAGGTAGATGTCTTCGGTCGTCGCCAGGTTCTGCGCAGCCGTCAGCTGCAGCACTTCGCCTTCGGCAATCGTCGCCGCCGCATTGGCCAGAATGTCCAGGACCCGCATCGACCCGGTTTCCACCATCAACTGGAAAGACCGTGCGAACAGGTAATCGCCCACCAGAACCGACGACTTGTTATCCCAAAGCAGGTTCGCCGTGGGCCGCCCGCGCCGCTGCGCGCTTTCGTCGACAACGTCATCATGCAGTAGCGTAGCGGTGTGGATGAATTCCACTGTCGCCGCCAGATGCACATGGAACGGTCCGTCATAGCCGCACAGCCGCGCCGCCGCCAGCGTCAGCATCGGCCGCAACCGCTTGCCACCCGCTTCGACTAGATGCGCGGTCACCTCGGGGATGCGCGGCGCGTGGCGCGATGCCATGCGGTCACGGATCAGCGCATTCACGGCTTCCAGATCGGCGCCCAGATGCTGGGCCAGCCGGTCATGCGGCTTTTGGGATATCTCGTCCAATCCCATCACGCCGCCGTCATATTGCTCGACATTCGCACCGGACCATCCCTATCTATCCAGCCATGAAGGAACTCTTGCGCAGCACCGATCCGACGACCATTGCCTTCGCCGAGGCCCTGCTTGAGGGCGAGGGTATAGCGTCGTTTCAGATGGACGTCCACATGAGCGTGCTCGAGGGTTCGATCGGCATATTGCCGCGCCGCCTGATGGTCCGCGACGCCGATCTGTTCATGGCGCGCAGCATCCTGAGCGAAAACGATGTGCCCTTTGACAGTTGATCTTACCCGTGACGCGTTTCTGGGCGGGCGGTTGCAAATCTGGCAACCGCGCAATGGATATCGCGCCGGGGTCGACCCGGTTTTACTGGCAGCCGCCGTACACGCCCGGTCAGGTCAGTCGGTGCTGGAACTGGGATGCGGCGCCGGGGTGGCAATGTTGTGCCTGGCGCGCCGCGTGCCCGGGTTGGACCTGACAGGGGTCGAATTGCAGACCGCCTATGCCGACCTTGCCCGCCGAAATGCCCAAGAAAACGGGATCGCGGCGCGCATTGTGCAATCCGACCTGACCGACCTGCCCGACGACCTGCGCGCCCGTTCCTTCGACCACGTCATCGCCAACCCGCCCTATTACCAGCGCCGCGACGGCAGCGCGGCGGCGGATGCCGGGCGCGATATCGCACTGGCGGGCGAAACCCCGCTGGACGCATGGGTCGACGCTGCCGCGCGCCGTCTGGCGCCGAAAGGGTACGCCACCTTCATTCAGCGCGCCGACCGCCTTCTTGACCTGCTGGCCGCCATGCAACCGCGTTTGGGCAGCCTGCGCCTGCGTCCACTGCAGCCGCGCATGGGCCGTCCTGCCAGCCTTGTGATCGTGCAGGGGCGCAAGGGCGGGCGAGCCGGATTCGAATTGGCAGCCCCGATCACACTGCATGACGGGGCCGAACATCTGCGCGACGGCGACGATTATGCGCCGGATATTGCCGACGTCCTGCGCAACGGGGCCGCCCTGCCCGATTAAGACTTTGGAAAGATTTGCGAACCAGAATGTTGAATACGGGTCGCAACTGCATAGGTGACAGAAAGGCCCGGATGTGCTTGCATGGGCCACATGCAAATCAAAAATTAGGAGGACGGCTATGAGCTTGAGTTCGCATATCGAGGAACTCCAGAAGAAACATCATGCGCTTGACGCAAAGGTGGAAGAAGCTCTCAGAACCCCAGGGTTCGACGATTTGCAGATCACCAAACTGAAGAAAGAAAAACTGAAGCTCAAGGAAGAGATTTCGCGCCTGACCCACGCCTGATGACAGCGACAGGGTGCCGGAAAACAAGGTTTTCCGGACAAACTCCGTGACGGAGTTCGGCATCGCGAACGAAAAAGGCCCGGACGACATCCGGGCCTTCTGAAGCGTTTGGCGGGTCGGATCAGACGAAGAATTGCGCACCGTTGGCGCTGATCGTCGAACCATTGATAAAGCCGGACTGATCGGATGCCAGAAAGACGACGCAACGCGCGATCTCTTCGGGTTCGCCAAGACGCCCTGCCGGGATCTGGCCGATGATGGCTTCACGCACCTTTTCCGGAACCGCCATGACCATTTCCGTGGCGATATAGCCCGGACAGATCGCGTTGGCCGTGATGCCCGCCCGCGCACCTTCCTGTGCCAGCGACTTCACGATGCCCAGATCGCCTGCCTTGGTGGCGGCATAGTTGACCTGACCGAACTGGCCCTTTTGCCCGTTGATCGAGGAAATCACGATCACTCGTCCGAACTTGCGTTCACGCATGCCTGGCCAGATCGGGTGAACGGTGTTGAACACGCCGGTCAGGTTGGTGTCGATCACCTGTCCCCACTGTTCCGGGGTCATCTTGTGGAAAGGTGCGTCGCGGGTGATGCCTGCGTTGGCGACCACGATATCAATCGGGCCAAGATCGGCCTCGACCTTTTCGATGCCAGCCTTCGATTCGGCGTAATCTGCGACGTTCCATTTATAGGTCTTGATGCCTGTTTCCGCGGTGAACTTGGCGGCGGCTTCGTCATTGCCGGCATAGGTGGCGGCAACCTTGTAGCCTTCGGCGGCCAGCGCCTTGGAAATGGCTTCGCCGATACCGCGCGAACCTCCGGTGACGAGTGCAACTCGGGTCATGTCTTTCCCCTCTGGGTAATTTGATTTTGCAATGAGGCTACATTGCGCAACATTGTTGCGCAATGAGCATTTCCTTGGCGAAGCGCCTTACGGGCGTTCGACGCACATGGCCACGCCCATGCCGCCGCCGATGCACAGCGTGGCCAGGCATTTCTTGGCGTCGCGGCGCTTCATCTCGAACAACAGCGTGTTCAGGATGCGCGCGCCCGAAGCGCCGATGGGGTGGCCGATGGCGATGGCGCCGCCGTTCACGTTCACGATCGCCGGATCCCAGCCCATGTCCTTGTTGACCGCACAGGCTTGCGCGGCAAAGGCCTCGTTGGCTTCGACCAGGTCCAGGTCATCCACCGACCAGCCCGCACGTTCCAGCGCACGGCGGCTGGCATGGATCGGGCCTGCGCCCATGATCGACGGGTCCAGACCCACGGTGGCGTAGCTGGCGATACGCGCCAGCGGCTCGATGCCGCGCTTTTCGGCATTGTCGGCGCTCATCACCAGGACGCCGGCAGCCCCGTCATTGATGCCCGACGCGTTGCCAGCGGTGACCGAACCATCCTTGGCGAAGGCCGGGCGAAGTTTCTGCATGCTGTCCAGCGTCGCGCCGTGGCGAATATATTCATCCTTGTCGACGACGATGTCGCCCTTGCGGGTCTTGACGACGAAGGGGATCACCTCGTCAGCGAACTTGCCGGCTTTCTGGGCGGCTTCGGCCTTGTTCTGGCTGGCCAGCGCGAATTCGTCCTGCATTTCACGACCGATCTGCCAGCGTTGGGCCACGTTTTCAGCCGTCTGGCCCATGTGGTATCCGTTGAAAGCGTCCCAAAGACCGTCCTTGATCATCGTGTCGATCAGCGTCATGTCGCCCATTTTCTGCCCGGCGCGGATGGCCTGGGCATGGGGGCTCATCGACATGTTTTCCTGGCCACCGGCTGCGACGATATCGGCGTCGCCCAGTTGCACATGCTGGGCGGCCAGCGCCACAGCGCGCAGGCCTGACCCGCAAACCTGGTTGATGCCCCATGCCGCGCTTTCGATTGGCAGGCCGGCATTCACATGCGCCTGGCGGGCAGGGTTCTGGCCCTGACCGGCGGTCAGCACCTGACCAAGGATGGTTTCGGACACTTCCGATTTGTCGATCCCGGCACGTGCAACCAGTGCTTCAAGCACGGCGGCGCCAAGATCATGGGCGGGGGTGGTGGCGAAGGAACCGCTGAACGAACCGACGGCGGTACGGGCAGCAGAAGCGATTACGACATTGGTCATTCGGGCCTCGTTTCAAAAAGAAATCGGGAAACCCGGCATCAAACCCCGTGCCCCCCATTCGGAATTGGCGCCTGTTTATGCTGCACGCGCAGAAAAATCAATCTGTACACGAAGGAATACCGGCCATGCACGGGGGTCATTTCGCCACGTTCAGCGCTAACGCTCCGCCCGGGCCGTCAGCCCGCCGCGCGCTGGCCCTGGTTATCCCAATATGGTCGCATGGTCGGCTGACCAAAGTAGTAGCCCTGCAGGCAGTCGACCCCCATGGCCATCAGGATGTTCGCGTCCTCTTCGGCCTCGACGAATTCAGCCACCGTCAGCATATCGAAATGCTTCGCAACAGCGACAAGCGCACGCACCAGCGCCTGATCGTCCGGGCTGGTGTGAACGCCACGGATGAACTGGCCGTCAATCTTGATGATGTCGAAAAAGAAATCCCTGAGATAACGAAACGAGGTATAGCCAGCCCCGAAATCATCCAGCGCGAAACAGACGCCGAATTGCTGGAACTCGCTCATGAAACTTTGGACGATCTCGGGCATGACGATGGCCGATCGTTCGGTGATTTCCAGGATCAGCCGTTCCCCGATCGTTTCGTCCCGCCGCAGTGCCCGGTGAAGGATGCGCGCCCAGGGTTTATAGCCGATGGACCGCGCCGACATGTTGATGGACAGGCGCAGGTCCGGCACACGCGTCAGGGTGTCGACGCCGATGCGCAACGCCTCGCAATCCAGCCGCCGGCCAAGTTCATCCATTTCGACGGCGTCGATGAAATCCTTGGCTGGTATGTAACGTCCGGTTTGGTCGGAAACCCGAATCAACCCTTCGTAAAAGGCCGGGTTATGTGCCCGATCCGCCTGCACGATCGGTTGAAACGCCATCGCGCATCGACCATGATCCAGGGCATCCCGCACCAGATCGACCGCATCCCGGTCACGCAGCTCCGTCGCGATTGTCAGCGGATCGACCAGATCCACATTTTTCCTGCCTTTTTGTGACCGGTTCGAATGCTGCATTCCTGTCCCTCCGATGAGGCCTTCGTGCTTTCACGAATCCTCTAATCGCACGTAAATGTTCACATTTAGTTCCAATTGTGCGAAATCTTGTCTTAACATCGAAAACGGGGGGCGCAGATGGGCGACAGATGCAGTTGGTGCGGAACCGATCCGCTTTATGTCGACTATCACGACACCGAATGGGGCGTGCCGGAATGGGACAGCCGTGCGCTGTGGGAAAAGCTCATCCTCGACGGGTTTCAGGCCGGGTTGGCCTGGATCACCATCTTACGGAAACGCGACGCATTTCGGCAGGCATTCCAAGGATTTGACCCGCATGTCATCGCGAAATGGGGCGAACCCGACGTGTAACGCCTGCTGGGCGATGCCGGCATCGTGCGCCATCGCGGCAAGATTGAAGCCACCATCGGAAACGCCCGCGCCTGGGCCGAAATCGAAGCCCGCGAGGGTTTCGACAAGTTCTTGTGGTCCTATCTGGACGGGCGGCCCTTGCAGAACCGGTTCGCGTCCATGGCCGAGGTTCCGGCCGAAACCGATCTTTCCAAACAGATTTCGAAGGATTTGAAGAAAGCAGGCTTTCGGTTTTGCGGTCCCACGATCGTCTATGCGTTCATGCAGGCCGTCGGCATGGTCAACGACCACATCGTGACCTGCCCGCGCCACGCCGACGTGGCGCGACTGGCCGAGCGTTAGCGGGTCACCATTCCGCTTCGCCGGACATGCACAACCTGCCGTCCGGCCCGCGCACCCAGAACCGCGATCCGCTGGCGCAGAATGCCGCGCGTTCGTGGTGCATCAGCGCGGCCGTCGCCCGAAACGTGAACCGTTTCATCGGCCCGCCCAACCGTTCGGCCATCAACATCAGGTATTGCGCCAGCAATGGCCCATGCACCACCAGCCCGTCATAGCCTTCGACGCCCGTCGCATGGGCCTGGTCGTAATGGATGCGATGCCCGTTGAAAGTCAGGGCAGAATAGCGAAACAGCAGCACAGGATCGAACCCGCGTTCTTCGCAATGGGTTTCGTCCGTCGGGGCCATCCGAATCGCCCGTTCGCCGACGAACGGGCCGCGATAGACAATGTCGTGGAATTCGCGCAGGCACAGCGCGCCTTCCTGCGAAATCTCGTGTTCCAGCACGACGAAACCCAGCGGCCCACTACGTCCCTCTTTCCGTGTGGCGCTGACCTGGCGCGTGGTTTTCGTTGCGGGTTCACCCAAACGCAGCGGCGCGATGAATTCCAGTCGCCCGCCGGCCCACATGCGTTGCGGCAGGCCCATATCGGGCACCATGCCTTGGCCCACGGCGGGGTGTCCGTCCTGCCCCAATTCGCCCGGCGGGCGGGCGTTCCAGAAATAGATGTGGTGCCAGAATGGCGGCAGACCTTCGCCCGCCCCCGGCGCCGGCCCATCCAGCCCCAGCGTCGCGTGCAATGCGGCGGCGCGGGCGGGGTCCATCACATCGGTCAGGACCTGTTGTTTCGTGTTCGTCCCTGTCATGATCCCGACAATGCGCAAACCATCCCGGATGACAATATGAATCGCCCCGGCATTGCCAGCCTTGACCACCTTGTCCTGACCGTCGCCGATATCGACACGACTCTTGGCTTTTACTGCGACGTTCTGGGCATGACCCGCATCGACTTCACCGGCGGCGACGGGATCGCACGTGTTGCCATCGGTTTTGGCGCGCAAAAGATCAACCTGCATCAGGCAGGTGCGGAAATCGTGCCCCATGCCGATCGAGCTACGCCGGGGTCCGCTGACCTGTGTTTTCTGACGAAAATGCCGGTCGAGGATTGGCTGGACCACCTGACCGACAACGGCATCACCCCGCTGACCGGCATCGTGCAGCGCAGCGGCGCGACGGGTCCCTTGCGATCCGTTTACCTGCGCGACCCTGACGGCAATCTGATCGAGCTGTCCAACCCCGCCTAGCCGCGTTCCAGCTCGGCACGCAGGCCCTTCATCAGGATGCCCAGCGTTTTCAACGCCCGTTCATTGGTCAGCCGCCCCTGATCGTCGAACTGGTTGCGCCCGTCGGCCACCATCAGTTCCGGCCCCGGCAACACCCGCGCACGAAACGGGTTCAGGCACAGGCGCAAACTGTTTTGCGCGCGTTCGCCACCGGCCCGGCCTGACGCCGCGGACATGATGGCGACGGGCTTGTCGCGCCATGGGGTGCCGTCCGTCCGGCTGACCCAGTCCAGGGCGTTCTTCAACACGCCCGGCAGGTTCTTGTTGTATTCCGGCGTCGAAATCACGACCGCATCGGCTGCCGCGATCTGTGCAGCAAGCGTCAGCACCGCTTGCGGAATGCCCGGCCCGGTTTCGATATCTTCGTTGAACAAAGGCAGATCCAGATCGGCCAGCGTGAAGTCTGCCGGTTCAAAGATGCGCGCGGCCTCGGCCACCAGCATCGTGTTCGTCGAGCCTTTACGCAGCGCGCCCGAGATGCCAAGCAGTGCATAATTCGCCATGTGCCGTCCTTTCCTGTCTGGTCCTAGATAGACCGACAGCCCCGGCGCGCAAGGTGCAGCGAAAGGGGAAGCGACATGACGACACATGGCGGGCTGGTTCTGGCGCAGATGCTTCAAGGGCGCGGGGTGACCCGCGTATTTTCCGTGCCGGGCGAAAGCTTTCTGGCGGCGCTGGACGGTTTCTACGAAACCGGCATCGAAAACATCGTCTGCCGCCACGAAGGTGGGGCGGCGATGATGGCCGAAGCCATGGGCAAAATGACCGGCCAGCCCGGGGTCGCCTTCGTCACGCGCGGCCCCGGCGCCACCAACGCCAGTTCCGGTGTGCATATCGCCCGGCAGGATTCGACGCCGATGGTCCTTTTCATCGGCCAGATCGCGCGCGGCCATCGCGACCGCGAGGCGTTTCAAGAGGTCGACTATCGCGCCATGTTCAGCCCGCTGGCCAAATGGGTCGCGGAAATCGAAGACACCGACCGCATCCCCGAATATGTCAACCGCGCCTTCCGCGTGGCGATGTCGGGCCGCCCCGGCCCCGTGGTGCTGGCCCTGCCAGAGGACATGCTGTCCGCTCCCTGCACCGCCGCACCGATCCCGCCGCAGCCGCCTGCGCAGACTGCAGACACCATGGGCCACGCGGCGGCAATCATG
>JBNKYL010000070.1:0-5208 GCA_050300875.1 Paracoccaceae bacterium | reverse complement strand
GCCAGCCCCGACCGCACGAAAAGCTGCACGACCGAGATGCCGTCCGACACCTCGCCCGCCGACAGTTCCAGCGTCGGCAGGTCATCCCCCACGCCGCCCTTCTCGAACACCTCGCGCGCGGTGGCTTCGGCGGCGGCCGCGGCTTCGGCGCCATGCAACAACGTCGTCACCTCGTTGGCCAGCCGCACCTTGGCTTCGTTGATCTCGGACCCGGCCAGCGCGCCCAGCCGGTCGCATTCATCCACCGGCATTTCGGTAAACATCTTCATGAACTTGCCGACATCGGCATCGTCCACGTTCCGCCACCACTGCCAGAACTGGTAGGATGACATCATGTCTTCGTTCAGCCAGATCGCGCCATCGGCGGATTTGCCCATTTTCTTGCCATCCGAGCGGGTCACCAGCGGCGTGGTCAAACCGAAAGCATCCGCATGTTCAACGCGCCGGATCAGGTCGGCGCCGGATACAATATTGCCCCATTGGTCCGACCCGCCCATCTGCAGGATGCAGCCATAGCGGCGGTAAAGTTCAAGGAAATCATAGCTTTGCAGCAGCATGTAGTTGAATTCTATGAAAGATAGCGCCTGTTCGCGGTCCAGACGGGATTTCACGCTTTCAAAGGCCAGCAGGCGGTTGATGGTGAAATGCTTGCCGATATCGCGCAGGAATTCGATGTATTTCAGCTCGTCCAGCCAATCGGCGTTGTTGACCAGCGGACTGTCGGTCGGGCCGTCGCCATAGCTGATGTAGTTGGCAAAGACCGTGCGTATGCCGTCGGCATTGGCGTTGATCTGCTCGACCGACAGGATCTTGCGCATCTCGTCCTTGCCGGATGGGTCGCCGACCTTGGTGGTGCCGCCGCCCATCAGGGTGATGGGGCGATGCCCGGTCTTCTGCATCCAGCGCAGCAGCATGATCTGCACGAGGTTGCCGATATGCAGTGACGTCGCTGTCAGATCGAAACCGATATAGCCGGTGACCGTGTCACGATAGAACCTGTCGTCCAAACCTTGCAGATCGGTGCAATCGGCCAGAAAGCCGCGCGTGGTCACTTCGTGCAGAAATTCGGATTTGGGGTGAAAGGTCATCGGGGCCGGTCCTGGCTTGCGGGTTGTGTCAGGCGCCTTCTATATCGGGGCGGTGAGTGAAGGGAAAGCCATGAAGAATCAGCCGCCCATCCGGGTGATCGGCCTGCGCGCGCAGCTTTGCGGGGCGGGGATGGATGCGGCTGAACTGGTGACGGACGGGGTGCACGTACTGGAACCTGGGCGCACCGCATGCCGGGCGTTTTCCGACGAGGAACGGGCCGCCATGATGGCCGGTGGTGACAAGGCCGCTGCGGTCGCCGAAAACGCCGCAGCCGAGTTGCTGGACAGGTTCGATCCGCCGGACCTGGTCGGATGGCAAAGGCCGGTGGATTGGTTCGACGCGGCAAAGGGACGGATATCCGAGATCGGCAGCGGGGCCTTGCTGGCACAGGCGGCAGGTGTACCGGTGGCCTGGGATTTCCTGTCAACGGACCTGCAGATGGGCGGCATCGGGCTGACGGTACCCGCCGCGTTTTCCTGGGCGCTGGCCGCAAGGGCGAATACGCCCATGATCCATCTGGACCTGGGCACGCGCGCCCTGATGGCTGTCGCGGACCCGGCGCAGGATTGGGCGAAGCTGCCCGATGCCCTTCGGGCGGCAGAGTGCGGCCTGGGGTTCGGTGCGTTGAATGCGCTGCAGGCTGAGGACGCGGTTGGCTGGAGCTGGCCGGAGGGTGGGACAGTTGTCGCGGATATCCCGGAAGTGCTGCTGGAACACGCCTTCTTTGCCCGAATGCCGCCGAAACTTGCACCGGCGGAATTGACCGAAAAGGCGCTGTTGGCGGTGACCGGGTTGGATCCTGCCGATGCGGCGGCGACTTTGTTGGCAATGATCGCCGGCGGCGTGGCGGCGGTTTTGGATCAATTCGAAACGGCGGTTCCCACGATCCATGTCAGCGGACGCGGCGCGGTTCATTCAGAATTGCTGCACATGATCTCGGCGGCAACGGGATTGGACTGCGTCAGCTTGGCCGACCTGGGCATCGACCCGGCCATGTCCAAGGCGATGGCCGTGGGCTATCTGGCCGTGCGCGTGTCGAGGGGATTGCCCACAAGCGGCCCCGGCACGACAGGCGTCAAGGCGGCCATCGGCGGGGCGGTGATCAGCGGGCCGGAAGGCTAGGTCTCGAAGGCGTCAGCGCGGCGTTCACGGGCCATGTGGTCCAGCACCGCATTGACGAATTTCGGTTCGCGGCCTTCGGGAAAGAAAGCCTTGGCGATGTCGACATATTCATTGATCACCACCTTGGGCGGGGTCTTGCCGTCTTCCAGTTCGGCACCGGCGGCGCGGAACAGCGCGCGCAGGGTCGGGTCAATGCGCGCGATGGGCCATTTGGCCACCAGGGCGCGGTCGGTCAATTGGTCGATGGCGGCCTGATAGGTCACGGCATCCTCCAGAAGCCGCGCAAACAGGTCCGGGTCGCCTTCTGCCATTTCCATGCCATCCTGATCGCGGCCCATGCGGTGATCCAGAAATTCGACGCGGACCTTTTCGGCCGACTGACCGCTGGCTTCCATCTGGAACAGCGCCTGTACGGCATAGAGCCGGGCGGCGGATTTCATCTGCCGTTTACTGGGGGCCGTCATACGGTGGTGCCCCCGGTGGCGAGCGTCATATCCGCAGGCGTCCAGGCCCATTTCAACGCGATCAGATGCAGCGCGGCGGCGGCGGCACCTGCGCCTTTGTTCATCTGCGCCGGATCGGCGCGTTCGATGGCCTGTTCGGCGTTTTCAACGGTCAGAATTCCATTGCCGATGCACAGGCCTGCCTGTCCAAGCGTGGACAACCCGCGCGAACTGTCATTGCAGACGGTTTCATAATGCGTGGTGGCACCCCGGATCACGCAGCCAAGGGCGACATAGCCATCGTATTTCCGGGTCCGGTCGGCCAGCGCAATGGCAGTCGGCAGTTCCAACGCGCCGGGGACCTCGACCAGATCATGGGTGGCCCTCACTTCGTCCAGGCAACCCTTGGCGCCCGCGATCAGCATATCGGCGATGTCGCGATAGAACGGGGCCACGACGACCAGCAGATGCGGCGGCCTGTCAAAGGCGGGCAGGGGCAGGGAATATTCGGAAAGGGCCATGGTCAGTCTTTCGGGATGGCGCGGGTGGCTTCGATGGACAGGCCATAGGCGTCCAGGCCAATCACCTTGGGTTTGGGTGAGTTGGTCAGCAGAATCAGCTTGTGCAGGCCAAGGGCGGCCAGAATCTGCGCGCCCAGACCGTATTGGCGAAGGGTCTGCGGGGAAACATCGCCTTCGGTGGCGAGCTTCATATGCGTGTCACGCAGCAGGACCACGACGCCGCGGCCTTCGGTTTCGATCACGCGCATGGCATTTTCCAGATCGGACGAGGTGCGGCCAATGCCAAGCGCGTCTTTCAGCGGGTCATGGGCGTGCATGCGGACCAGAACCGGGTCGTCGGTTGTCAGGTCGCCCTTGGACAACACCACATGTTCGGCCCCCTGGGTTTCGTCGGAAAAGATCTGCATGTCCCAGTCGCCGCCGAAGACGCTGGTCACCTTTTCCGCGCGGCGCGGGCGGACCAGGTTGTCGTGGCGGCGGCGATAGGCGATCAGGTCTGAAATCGTGCCGATCTTCAGCCCGTGACGTTGGGCAAAGGCCACCAGTTCGGGCAGGCGCGACATGGTGCCGTCTTCGTTCATGATCTCGCAGATCACGCCGGACGGGTTCAGCCCGGCCAAGCGGGCAATGTCCACGGCAGCCTCGGTATGACCCGCGCGCACCAGCACGCCGCCGTCGCGGGCGCGCAGGGGGAAGACATGGCCGGGTGTGGCGATGTCGGCCGCCGTTGCACCCCGGTCGATGGCCACGGCCACGGTGCGGGCGCGGTCATGGGCGGAAATGCCGGTGGTGACGCCTTCGCGCGCCTCGATCGAAATCGTAAACGCGGTTTCGTGGCGCGACGAGTTGTTGGATGCCATCAGCGGCAGGCCAAGCGCGTCAATCCGCTCGCCGGGCAAGGACAGGCAGATCAGGCCACGGCCATGCGTTGCCATGAAATTGATCGCATCCGGCGTGGCCATCTGAGCGGGGATCACCAGATCGCCTTCGTTTTCGCGGTCTTCGTGATCGACAAGGATGAACATGCGGCCATTGCGGGCATCTTCGAGGATTTCATCCACGGATGAAATCGCATCGCGCCAGTCATTTTCGACGGGGCCGGGTTTTTCGAAGGACATCGGGCAGCATCCCCTGTTGCGTTCACCAGCGGCAGATAGACCATGGGACGGTCAATGGCCAGAGGTGGTCAACCTGTCGTGACGTCGTGATTGTAGAGCCAGTCAAACCGGCGGAGCATCATATTCGGCGCAATGCGTCCAAGCGTGGACAATCCCAGATGCGCGGTGTTGCGGATCAGCGGATTGGACAGGTGGTAATTGCGGGCATTGGCATTGGCGGTTTCGATGGCGCGGGTGGCGCGGGGTTTGCGCAGGGATTCGAACCGGGGCAGGCCGGTTTCGATGCCAAGCCTGTCAACTTCGGCCGCCAGCACCCATGCGTCTTCGAGCGCCATATTGGCCCCCTGGGCCAGAAACGGCAGTGTCGGGTGGGCAGCGTCGCCGATCATGGCGATGGGTTGGGCGTCGGTGGTTTGCCAATGCCGTGCAACAGGGTAGCGGAACAGCCCCCATTTCTTGACCTGCTCGACCTGGGCCAAGATGTCGCGCACGTCGCGCCCGAATTGGGCAAACAGGGCGCGCATTTCGTCGGGGTCGCCTGCAAGGTTCCAATCAGCGTCAGTCCAGACGTCGCGTTCTTCGACCGCGACGATGTTGAGCATGCTGCCGCCGCGCAGCGGGTAAGTCACGACATGCGCCTGACGGCCCATGTGGACCGTGGCCTGCGCAGGGACGGGTTTGGCAAGCGGGATCAGGGCGCGCCAGGCGATCTGGCCGGTGAAGAACGGTTGGACCGGGCCGTTCAGGCGTGCGCGGAATTGCGTGTGAACCCCGTCAGCGGCTACCAGAAGCGGTGCGTCCGGGGCGGTATCGGGCGTGACCGGCGCACCAAGGCGGATATCGGTCCCTGCGTTGCGCGCGGCGGTTTCGAGCAAGCCAAGCAGGTCGGCGCGGTGGAAAGCGAGATAGGGGCGC
>JBNKYL010000069.1:0-3418 GCA_050300875.1 Paracoccaceae bacterium | reverse complement strand
TTCGTCACCGACGACGAAGGCACCGGCTTTGTCCATTGCGCGCCTTCCCACGGGATGGAGGAATATGAGCTTTACCGCGACCTTGGCATGCTGGAACAGGTCATCACCTATAACGTGATGGACGATGGCAGCTTCCGCGCCGATCTGCCTTTCTTTGGCGGCCATTACATCCTGTCGCGTAAGGGCGGTGAAGGCACCGCCAACAAGTCGGTCATCGACAAGCTGGTCGAGGTCGGCGGCCTTCTGGCCCGCGGCAAGATCAAGCACAGCTATCCCCATAGCTGGCGGTCCAAGGCGCCGATCATCTATCGCAACACTCCGCAATGGTTTGCCGCGATCGACCGGCCGGTGGGGGATGGGCAGGACCAATTCGGCAAGACGATCCGCGAACGCGCGTTGACCGAGATCGACAATGTCGGCTGGACCCCGAAATCGGGGCGCAACCGGCTGTATTCGATGATGGAAGCCCGCCCCGACTGGGTGCTGTCGCGCCAACGCGCCTGGGGCGTGCCGCTGACCTGTTTCACCAAGAAGGGGGCGATGCCCACCGATCCCGATTTCCTTCTGCGCGACCCGGGTGTGAACGCCCGGATCGTGGCCGCGTTCGAAGAACACGGTGCGGATTGCTGGTATGAGGACGGCGCCAAGGCGCGGTTCATAGGTGATGCGGCGAACCCGGACGATTACGATCAGGTCTTTGACGTTCTGGATGTATGGTTCGACAGCGGTTCGACCCACGCCTTCGTGCTGCGCGACCGCGAAGACGGGACAGCAGACGGCATTGCCGATGTCTATCTGGAAGGCACCGACCAGCATCGCGGCTGGTTCCATTCCTCGATGCTGCAATCGGTGGGCACGACCGGCCACGCACCCTATCGCCATGTGGTGACGGCGGGCTTCACGCTGGACAGTAACGGCCAGAAGATGTCGAAGTCGCTGGGCAATATCATCGCGCCGGCCGAGGTCATCAAACAATATGGCGCCGATATCCTGCGGCTTTGGGTGGCGCAGGTGGATTACACCGCCGATCAGCGGATCGGCGATGAGATCCTGAAAGGCGTGGCCGACAGTTATCGCCGGTTGCGCAACACCATGCGTTTCCTGCTGGGTGCCTTGTCTGCATTCGAGGAAAGCGACCGGGTTGACCCGGCGGACATGCCGGAACTGGAACGTTGGGTGCTGCACCGCCTGGCGGAGCTGGATGGCAAGGTGCGTGCAGGCTATCGCGCCTTCGACTTCCAGGGCGTATTCAAGGAACTGTTCCAGTTCGCCACGGTCGATCTGTCGTCGTTCTACTTCGATATCCGCAAGGATGTCCTCTATTGCGATGGCGACACGGCCGAACGGCGCGCGGCGCGCACGGTCATGGACATCCTGTTTCACCGGCTGACCACGTGGCTGGCCCCGATCCTGACCTTCACCATGGAAGAGGTCTGGCTGGAACGGTTCCCGGGTGACCAAAGTTCGGTCCATCTGGTCGATTTCCCCGACGCGCCTGCAGCCTGGACCGACGAGGGACTGGCGGCAAAATGGGCAGGTGTCCGGCGGGTGCGGCGGGTGGTGACCGCTGCGCTGGAAGTACAGCGCCGCGACAAGGTGATCGGCGCTTCTCTGGAAGCCGCGCCGGTCGTGCATGTCGAGGATGGCGATGTGCTGTCAGCAGTGCGTTCGGTGCCTTTCACCGATATCTGCATCACATCGGCCATCACCGTGACGGGTGATCCCGAACCGCAAGAGGCCTTCCGCTTGCCGGAAGTCGCGGGCGTGGGCGTGGTGTTTGAAAAGGCCGAAGGCGACAAGTGCCAGCGCTGCTGGAAGATCCTTCCCGATGTCGGCACCCATGCCCATCCGGGCACCTGCGGGCGCTGCAACGAGGCGCTGGGCTGATCGGAAACGGCGAGGGGGGGCTGTCTGCCCCCCTCGCGCTCCCCCCGAGGATACTTGAAAAGTGAAGAAGGGGTTGCCGGGTCGCCGGTCCCGTGTTGATCTGCGCCCATGGCGCGAAAGACACGTGATACCAGCCTGCCTGCCCCGTTTCTCCGTTCCGTCCGGCTGAAAACCGAGGGCGCGTTACCGGCCGGCTATCCGTATTCCTTGCCCTGGCTGAACGGGTTCGAACTGACTTTCGAAGAACCGGTGACAATACTCGTCGGCGAAAACGGCACGGGCAAGTCCACGCTTGTCGAGGCGCTGGCGGCTCTGGCGGGGTTCGGTGAGGCGGGCGGGAGCCGCGATCACGGCGCGGTCAGCCGCGCGGCGCGAGAAGGCAGCGGCGGTGACCTGGCGGGCCAGTTGCGCGCGGGCTGGTTGCCCAAGGTCGCCGCCGGCTGGTTTTTCAGGGCGGAAACATTCTTTTCGGTGGCGCGCTATCTGGACGATGTCGGCAGCACGAGTGCGGATTTCCTGTCGCATAGCCATGGCGAGGGTTACCTGCGGGTATTTTCGGAGCGCATGAACCGTCAGGGTATCTATTTCATGGACGAACCTGAAAGCGCGCTGAGCCCCAAGCGGCAGGTTGAATTGCTGCGGTTTCTGGCCGAGGTTCAGCAATCGGCGCGCGCGCAGGTGATCATGGCGACGCATTCGCCCTTGCTGATGGCGGTGCCGGGGGCGGCCCTTTGGCGGATGACGCCGCGTGGGATCGACCCGTACGCATATCGCGATACGGATCATTTCCGGTTGTGGCAGAATTTCACCGTTGATCCCGAGTATTTCGTGGCCCGCGCGTTGGCGGGCGACGATGCAGGGCTGGTGTAATGCCGAGCCTGACCATCGACACCCCCACCGGGCCCTTCACGCTGGTTGAAACCGATGGTGCGATCACCGGGGCGGGGTGGCGTGACCCGGGCAGGGATCATACGGGGCTGCTTGACCTGGCGGCGGGGCAGCTGCGGGACTATTTCGATGGGTCGCGGCAGGTGTTCGACCTGCCGATGGAGCCACCGGGAAGCGCCATGCAGCGGCGGTTCTGCGCAGCCATGGCAGCGATCCCATTTGGCGAAACGCGCACTTATGGCGAACTGGCCGCTGAGCTTGGGATATCCACGCAGGCGGCGGGTCAGTTGGCGGGAGGCAACCCGATCCCGATCCTGATTCCGTGCCACAGGGTCATGGGGGCGGGCGGAAAGCTGGTCGGGTTTTCCGGCGGGCAGGGGGTGGAAACCAAAGTCTGGCTGTTGCGTCACGAAGGCGCGGCAGGGCTGCTGATTTGATCCGCGGTCGCTTGAATATTCCGGCGCGCATGCGCAATCTGGCGCGAAAATCGGTCAGGTGAGCGGTGTCGATCGGGGTATTTCTGGCAGTTCTCGGCGCGGCCTTCCTGCATGCGGGTTGGAATGCGCTGATCAAGACCTGGGCGGCGCAGGTCACGGCCATGGCGGTGATGTCCCTGGCGCAGGGGTTGTTCGGCCTGGTGATC
>JBNKYL010000068.1:0-39870 GCA_050300875.1 Paracoccaceae bacterium | reverse complement strand
CAATCCGGGCTGTTTTCATACCCGAGGGGATGGCCAGTGATCGAAGTTCATAACGTACACAAGCATTTCGGCGGCTTTCACGCGGTCGACGGCGCGACGCTGAAGATCGAGACAGGCTCGATCACGGGGCTGATCGGACCGAATGGCGCGGGCAAGACCACGCTGTTCAACGTCATCGCCGGCGTGCTCAAACCGACCTCGGGCCATGTCTTCATGGAAGACGAGGACATCACCGGACTTGCCCCGCACGAGTTGTTTCACAAGGGGCTTTTGCGCACCTTTCAGATCGCGCACGAATTTTCGTCGATGACCTGCCGCGAAAACCTTATGATGGTGCCAGCCGCGCAGTCGGGCGAAACGCTGTGGAACACATGGTTCGGGCGCAAACGCATCGCCGACGAAGAGCGCGCATTGCGCGCCAAGGCGGACGAGGTTCTGGAATTCCTGACCATCGAACACCTGGCCGATCACAAGGCGGGACAAGTGTCGGGCGGCCAAAAGAAGCTGCTGGAACTGGGTCGGACCATGATGGTTGATGCCAGGATCGTGTTTCTGGACGAAGTCGGCGCCGGCGTGAACCGCACACTTCTGAACACCATCGCCGATGCCATCGTGCGGCTGAACCAGGAACGCAAATACACCTTTGTCGTCATTGAACACGACATGGATTTCATCGGCCGTATCTGTGACCCGGTGATCTGCATGGCCGAAGGCAAGGTTCTCGCTGAAGGCACGCTCGATGAAATCAAGGCCAATGAGCATGTGATCGAGGCCTATCTGGGTACCGGCCTGAAGAACAAGGACAAGGTCGAAGCATGAGGGCCGCGCTGGCAATCTTGGCGCTTTGCACCCTGCCCGCTGCGTTGTCAGCCGAGCCCAAGGAGCTGTTTCGCAGCTATTACCTGGGCTACGAGGTCATCATCTATGATGACAAAAGCTGGGCCTTTGCCGACGACGCTGTCGACTACCGCGACGCGTCATCTTTGCAGGATGGGTACTGCCCGTCCACAACGGATGGCCGCGTACAGATTTGTGACATTCCGGCAGATTGGACGCCCACGGATATTATCAGCGAAGATCAATCTCAGACGATCCAGTACGAACACTCAGATGGTGTCGTCACCATGTCGATTTCCACCGACCGCGGATACGGGCATGAGGGCGATCTGGACTATTACGCGGACCTCGTGAATGGCAATCCCTTGGGGACTGGTTTGTTCGCTTTCGCCGTAGACAAAATCCTGGGCGACATACTGCCCGAAGAACGCGCCTTCATCTTCGACGATGTGGTCGCGGTGGAAAACTTTGGCGAAATCGACGAAACCTATGTCTATTATGACATCGAATTCCTCACGGAAACCGAAAGCGTCTATCTGCTGATATCCAGTTTAGACGATGCGGAAACGGAATTCGATCCAGCCATCATTCAGGCGCAGATCGCCGATCTGGCCCAACGTATGACCATTGACGGCGTGAGCTATGCCGATCTGGTCGCCGAAAAATCACAAGACGGGAACTGACACGGGATGACCGACACCGACAGCCCCTATGGCAGCCGCGGCAACAAGGACGCCAGCATCACCAACCCGAAGGGACGCAGGACATTGGACCATCGTGACGGCACGGGGCCGGTAGCGGATGCGCCTGGCGGGCCGTTTCTAATCGGCGAAAACATGACCGGCGGCTACGGGAATGGCCCGGACATCCTGCATGATTGCACAATTGCCGTCGAAAAGGGCGAGATTGCCGTGATCGTCGGGCCGAATGGCGCGGGAAAGTCAACGGCGATGAAGGCGGTATTCGGGATGCTGAACCTGCGTCAGGGTTCGGTCCGGATCGGCGGCAAGGACATCACTAAACTGTCCCCGCAAGACCGCGTGCCGCAGGGCATGGCCTTCGTACCGCAAACTTCAAACATCTTCACCTCGATGACCGTCGAAGAAAACCTTGAAATGGGCGCTTTCCTGCGTCGCGATGACATCAAGCCCACGATGGAACAGGTCTATCACCTGTTCCCGATCCTCAAGGACAAGCGCCGTCAGGCCGCAGGCGAATTGTCCGGCGGTCAGCGCCAGCAGGTCGCCGTGGGCCGGGCGCTAATGACGCAACCGCAGCTTTTGATGCTGGACGAACCGACCGCCGGAGTCAGCCCGATCGTGATGGACGAGCTGTTCGACCGCATCATCGAGGTCGCCCGCACCGGCATTTCCATCCTGATGGTCGAACAGAACGCCCGTCAGGCGCTGGAGATTGCCGATAAGGGCTATGTGCTGGTCCAAGGGGCGAACGCGCATACCGGTACGGGTAAGGAGCTGTTGGCCGACCCTGAAGTTCGTCGCAGTTTCCTGGGGGGCTGACAGATGCGTTTTCTAGCCATCCTGATCGCTTTGTTCCCGGCCGCCGCGTTTGCCGAAGGCAACCGGCAGCATTTCACCTGCTCGGTGGATCAGACCTGCGACGGGCTTGGTGCCTGCGCGCCATCGGGCGAACAATGGGCCTTCACCATCGAACCGATCGAGGTCGGCCCGCAGGGCGAAGGGCTTTATCACATGGTCTATGGCGACACGGTCACGCAGGCCGCCCTGCGCACCGATTTCACCATGATCTGGACCGATGAAGAATGGACCATGCAGGAATTTATCTTCACCGGGTCCAAGACCGCCCTGCGCATCCGCCGCGACCTGTCCAGCCCACCGGTGACCGAAGTGGGATTTCTGACTTGCGAGGGACCGACCTGATGGCCGCGCGGGACCTAGTTGCGGCCATTGGGGTGCTGACTGGCATCATGCCCTTGCCAGGCCTTGCCAAAACGACGATTTGGCCCTGCCAGATTGCTCTGGAATGCAGCGCCCCTTTGCCTTGCCAAGACTCGGGCCGATCCGGCGATTTGATTTTCACCGGCGATCAGGACCATGTCGAGGGCCAGTTGATGTTGGGGTCGCTTATGTTGGTGGGCACCGGTGGTTGGACTGCCGCCGGTCTGCAAATGGACTTGATCGGCAGCCCAGGCCCGGCCCTTTTCACCCTTGGGCGCAGCGGCACGCTTCGCCTCACAGTCCACACGCTCGGCAAGCCGGGCGTCCAAGTTCTGCTCGGCCAATGTGAGGTGCCGCAATAATGGATCTGTTGAACGCCTTCGTGGCGCTTTCCAATTTCGTTCTGATCCCCGCGATCAGCTATGGCAGCCAACTGGCGCTGGGCGCGCTTGGGGTGACGTTGATCTACGGCATCCTGCGGTTTTCCAACTTCGCCCACGGCGACACGATGGCCTTTGGCGCAATGGTGACGATCCTGTTCACCTGGCTGTTCAAGGGATGGGGAATCCATCTGGGCCCCCTGCCCACCGCGCTGCTGGCCCTGCCCTTCGGTATCGCCGCGACGGCGGCGCTGCTGATCTTCACTGATCGCGCAGTCTATAAATTCTATCGCCGGCAAAAAGCTGCGCCGGTGATCTACGTGATTGCCTCGCTGGGTGTGATGTTCATCATGAACGGGCTGGTCCGTTTCATCATCGGCGTAGACGAACAGCGCTTTGCCGATGGCGAACGCTTCGTCATTTCGGCCCGCGATTTCAAGGAAATGACCGGCCTCGCCGAAGGCCTCGCCTTGCGCACCACCACCGTCATCACGGCGGTGATCGTGGTGGCCGCGCTGTTCTGGTTCCTGAACAAAACCCGCACCGGCAAATCCATGCGCGCCTTTTCGGACAATGAAGACCTGGCGCTGCTGTCCGGCATCAACCCTGAACGCGTCGTCATGGTCACTTGGCTGATCGTGGCGGGGCTCGCCACCATCGCGGGCGTGCTTTACGGGCTCGACAAATCCTTCAAGCCCTTCACCTATTTCCAGTTGCTCCTACCGATCTTTGCCGCTGCCATCGTCGGCGGTCTCGGTAACCCGGTCGGGGCCATTGCTGGCGGTTTCGTCATCGCCTTTTCGGAAGTTACGGTCACTTACGCCTGGAAAAAGGTGCTGGGCTATGCGCTGCCCGAAAGCCTGGCCCCTGACGGGTTGGTGCAGCTTCTGTCCACCGACTATAAATTCGCGGTCAGTTTCGCGATCCTGATCATCGTCCTGCTCTTCCGCCCGACCGGGCTGTTCCGGGGGAAATCGGTATGAATATGCGCAACGTAGTCTATTTCGCCATTGCCGGGGCGCTGATCGTGTCGGCAGGTTTCATGAATTCATGGAACGTCGCTCTGGCGATCCTGAACATGGGGCTGATCAGTGCCATCATGGCGCTGGGCGTGAACATGCAGTGGGGCTATGCCGGGCTGTTCAATGTCGGGATCATGGGCTTCGTGGCGCTGGGCGGCCTGGGGGCCGTTCTGGTCAGCATGCCGCCGGTGGGCGAGGCCTGGGCCGCAGGCGGCCTGCGCCTGATCTTTGCGCTGGCGTTGGGGGCAGCCACCATCGTCGGCGCGGTCGTCATGTTCCGCCGGATGGCGGCGGGCCGGATGCGCACGCTGGCCATGATCGCGTGGCTGATCGTCGGCTTTTTCGTTTATCGCTGGGTCTTCGACCCTGCCGTCGCGGCAGTAGAGGCCGTGAACCCGGCGGGCACCGGATACCTGGGCGGTCTGGGCCTGCCTGTCTTGATTGGCTGGCCCGTGGGCGGGTTGCTGGCGGCAGGCGCGGCCTGGATCGTGGGAAAGACCGCGCTGGGGCTGCGTTCGGATTATCTGGCCATCGCCACGTTGGGCATCGCCGAGATCATCATTGCAGTGATGAAAAACGAGGATTGGCTTGCGCGCGGCGTCAAGAACGTCATCGGCATCCCGCGCCCCGTTCCCTATGAGATTGACTTGCAGAATTCGACAAGCTTCGTCGAACGCATGCAAAGCTGGGGAGCGGATCCGGTCACGGCCAGTTCCATCGTGGTCAAGCTTTGCTATGCAGGGCTGTTCGGCGTCGTTCTGTTGTTGCTGATCTGGATGACGGAAATGGCGCTGAAATCGCCATGGGGTCGGATGATGCGGGCTATTCGTGACAACGAGGTTGCCGCAGAAGCCATGGGCAAGGATGTCACCGGCCGACACCTGCAAATCTTCATCCTGGGTTCCGCCGTCTGCGGCATGGCGGGTGCGATGATGGTCACACTCGACAGCCAGCTGACACCGGGCAGTTACCAGCCCTTGCGGTTTACCTTCCTTGTCTGGGTGATGGTGATCGTTGGTGGGTCCGGAAATAATTGGGGCGCGGTCTTGGGGGGTATCGTGATCTGGTATTTCTGGGTCATGGTCGAACCGATGGGACTGTGGCTGATGGACCTGATCACATCTGGCATGTCCGAAGGTTCGGCGCTGAAGAAACACCTTATCGACAGCGCGGCGCATATGCGATTGCTGACTATGGGTGTGATCCTTCTGCTGGTCCTGCGCTTCAGCCCGCGCGGGCTGATCCCGGAAAAATAGATGAAACCGCTCCTCGTCATTCCAGCCGCCGGGCAATCGGCGCGAATGCGCGGGGCGGACAAGCTGTTGGAAGAGGTCGGTGGCAGGTCGCTGCTGCGCCGGCAGGCGATGGCAGCCCTTGAAACGGGCTGCCCGGTTGTCGTGATGTTGCCCCCCGACACGTTGGCCCGCCGCGCTGCCCTGTCGGGCCTGCACGTGACGATTGTCGAAGTCCCGGACGCTGCCGAAGGGATGGGGGCAACCCTGCGTGCCGCCGCCCGCCTGCCAGATGAAGGTCAGGCGTTGGCGGTGCTGTTGCCGGACGTTCCGGGCCTCGGATCGGCCGATATCGTACAGGTTGTCGAAGCATTCGAACGGGCCGGTTCCGAACAGGTCACCCGTGCCACGGACCCAGATGGCCGTCCCGGTACGCCGGTCATCTTTCCCCATCCGATGCTGCGCCGGTTTTCCAAGCTGACGGGCGATGACGGCGGTCGGTGGCTTATCGACAAAGCGACGCTCGTCACCGTTCCCTTCCCCGACACCCGCGCCACGCGCGATTTGGACACACCCGAAGACTGGGTCAGGTGGCGCAGTGACATGCAGAGGATTGGAAAGGACCCGGAATGAATCTGTTTTACCCTGGGTTAGGCGACACTGGAATCCGGCCGGACAGGTCCTTGTCGTGCTTACTTTTTGCGTCTTGTTCAGGGCCCTTTGGCAGAATCGCTAATTCACGATCCTGATCTGTTTGCTTTTCGAAACGGGCAACTCGGTCATGATGCCAAAGGTCGACAATTCGCCCAGATTTGTGCGCAGCGTCGTCGAACCAGAACTACGATGGCTTTCGCGCAGGGATCATCCGCTGCGTGTGCCGTCGTTTCTGATACTCGGTGCTGCGCTGTTCTTGGCTGGCACGGGGCTATGGTCGTTCAACCGGGTGACGATCTTCATCGGGATCGTGGCCATGGCTTCATTCGGAATAATGATGATACGGATTGCAGATGCCTGGAAGGGTGCTGTTCCGCTCTGGCTTTTCTTTGACGACACGACAGTCTAGTGAAGCGGCATGACAACCGTACTCGACAAGATCAAAACCTATAAGCTGGAAGAGATTGCTGCCGCCAAGAAGGCCCGGCCATTGCCCAGAATTGAAGAGGCCGCGAGTGCCATTTCCCTGACGCGCGTCTTTGCCAACGCCTTGGTGCAGACAAGCCGGACCGGATATGGCCTGATTGCCGAGGTGAAGAAAGCCAGCCCGTCCAAGGGTCTGATCCGCAAGGATTTCGATCCGCCCGCGTTGGCCCGCGCCTATGAGGCAGGCGGCGCCACCTGCCTTTCGGTGCTGACCGACACGCCAAGCTTTCAAGGCGCACCTGAGTTTCTGACCGCCGCCCGCGCGGCCACCACCCTGCCAGCCCTGCGCAAGGATTTCATGTATGATACCTATCAAGTCGCCGAGGCCCGCGCCTGGGGGGCGGATGCGATCCTGATCATCATGGCATCGGTCAGCGACGCCCAGGCTGCGGAACTGGAAGATGCGGCATTCGGCTGGGGCATGGATGTGCTGGTCGAGGTGCATGACGAAGACGAACTGACCCGCGCATTGGCGTTGAAATCCCCGTTGCTGGGCGTGAACAACCGCAATCTGAAAACCTTTGAAACGACGCTCGACACCACCCGTCGGTTGGCCGCACTGGCTCCGGCGGACAAGCTTTTGATCGCTGAAAGCGGCCTGTCCGGCCCTGCTGATCTGGCTGATTTGGCCGCTCATGGCGCGCGCTGCTTCCTGATCGGCGAAAGCCTGATGCGCCAGGCCGATGTCGAGAAAGCGACGCGCGACCTGTTGGCCAACCCCGTGCAGGCCGTGGCATGACCGGCAAGCTGACACATTTCGATCACACAGGTGCGGCCCATATGGTCGATGTGTCGGGCAAGCCCGTGACCGCGCGTGTCGCGGTCGCCGAAGGTGCCGTGGTGATGTTGCCTGAGACGCTGGCCCTGATCACCGGAGAAAACGTCAAGAAAGGCGATGTGATGGGGGTGGCGCGGTTGGCTGGGATCATGGGTGCCAAGCGAACCGCCGACCTGATCCCGCTTTGCCATCCCCTGCCCCTGTCCAAGGTTTCCGTCGACCTGATCCCTGATCCGGCACTGCCGGGTATTCGCGTTGAGGCAACTGCCAAGACCACTGGCCAGACCGGAGTGGAAATGGAAGCCCTGACGGCTGTCAGCACCGCCTGCCTGACGGTCTATGACATGGTCAAGGCGGCCGACAAGTCCATGCGCATCGAAGGAATTCGCCTCATCCTGAAGGATGGCGGCAAATCGGGGCGGTTCGAGGCACAGCCATGATTTCCGTTGATGAGGCGCTGTCACGTGCCTTTGCGCTGGCCCCGGCGATGCCGACGGAAATGGTGCCACTGCGGCAGGCTTTCGGTCGCGTCCTGACGGGTTCCGTTTCCGCCCGCCGTGACCAGCCGCCTTTTCCCAGTTCGGCGATGGATGGCTATGCGGTCATGGGTGAAGGTTTCGGGCCCGGCACGACGTATGACGTGATCGGCACCTCGGCTGCCGGACGCGGATTTGACGGGGCAGTCGAAACCGGTCAGGCAGTGCGCATCTTCACCGGCGCGCCGGTGCCACCGGGCGCGGACCGGGTCGTGATACAGGAAGACGTGCTTCGCGAAGGTGATCGGATCACCATTGGACCGAAAGCGGACCCCGACACCAACATCCGGGCCGCGGGGTGCGATTTCCGGGTGGGAGACGGCATCACCGGCCCGCGTCGGCTTTCGGCCAGTGAATGCGCCCTTTTGGCGGCCATGAATGTCGCTGAGGTTCCGGTGGCTCGCCGCCCGGTCGTTGCGCTGATCGCCACGGGCGATGAACTTGTTTTGCCAGGCGAAAACCCTGGTCCGGACCAGATCATCGCATCGAACAATTACGCACTGGCCCCGATTGCCGAAATGGAAGGCGCCGAAGTGCGCATCCTGCCCATCGCGCGGGACAACGCAGCTTCGATCAAGCTGGCCTTCGGTCTGGCCGAGGGCGCGGACCTGATAGTGACGTCCGGAGGGGCATCGGTGGGCGACCATGACCTGATCGGCCCGGTCGCAGCCGAGCTGGGAATGGAACAGAGCTTTTACAAGGTGGCGATGCGGCCCGGCAAGCCGTTGATGGCCGGACGGTTGGGTGACGCGATGATGCTGGGCCTGCCCGGCAACCCGGTTAGCGCCACGGTCTGCGGCAACGTCTTCCTACGGCCGGTGCTGCGGGCGATGCAAGGGTTGCCTGCCACCGCCCTGCCACGACAAAAGGCACCGCTGGCCGCACCAGTCGCCGCCAATGGACCGCGTGAACATTACATGCGGGCCAGCCTGGCCGAGGATGGGACCATAGTAGCGGCGGACCGACAGGACAGTTCGCTCTTGTCGGTTCTGACGGGCAGCAATGCCCTGCTCGTGCGTCCGCCCAACGCACCAGCTGCGGTCGACGGCGAAAGCGTTGAATTTATCCTAATCTGATAACGACTTCTTAACCCTGAACAGAATGTAATCTGGCAGGCAAACAAGCCGAAAGGCCTAAGTTGTTGACACGTATAGAGAACAACCATAGAACATAGGCAGAACGCATGCGACGGAAAACGCGCGCGACACCGAGGGGAAAGAGCAGATGCTGACCAGAAAACAGATGGATCTTCTGGAATTCATCCACAAGCATATGGCGCGCGATGGTGTGCCGCCAAGTTTCGACGAAATGAAGGACGCGCTGGATCTGCGGTCCAAATCCGGCATTCACCGCCTTATCACGGCGCTTGAAGAACGTGGATTCATCCGGCGCCTGCCGCACCGCGCACGTGCATTGGAAATCGTGAAGCTTCCCGAGAACCTGGAAAAGAAACTGGGCGGCTTCCAGCCTGAGGTGATCCAGGGCGGCCGCACCGACCCGCCACGCAATGCCATGCCGGTTGAGGCCGCGGGTGCTGTGGAACTGCCGGTCATGGGCAAGATTGCCGCCGGGGTGCCGATCGAGGCGATTGCCGAAGTCAGCCATAACGTGGCCGTGCCCGGGCAGATGCTGCGCAACAACAAGCATCACTATGCCCTTGAGGTCAAAGGCGATTCGATGATCGAGGCCGGGATTAACGAAGGCGATATCGTCATCATCCAAGAAGGTAGCAATGCCGACAATGGCGAGATTGTCGTGGCGGTGGTTGAAGGTTACGAGGCGACGTTGAAACGGTTCCGCCGCAAGGGCAATTCCATTGCTTTGGAGGCGGCCAATCCGGCCTATGAAACCCGCGTATTCCGCGATGACCAGGTGACCGTGCAGGGCAAGCTGGTTGGATTGATCCGCAGTTACTGATCACTGAACTTACAAAAAAGGCGCGCCGTTCTTGCAGGAACGGCGCGCCTTTTTCGTTCTGTCTTTCGACCTTAGCGGCCCAGTGACCACCAACCGGTGCGCTTGGGCTTTTCGGGTTCTTCCTTGACTGCGACCGGTTCGGGCTCAACCGGGGCCGCAACGGTTTCAGCCACAGGTTCTGTCAGAACCGCTTCCGGTGCGGGTGCCACTTCCGCTGCTGCGGCAGGTTCTTCGGCCTTCTTGCGGCTGCGCGAACGGGTTGATTTCGGTTTCGGTGCTTCGGCCACGGGTTCTTCGGCCTCCGCGTCCGGTGTCTCCGCGGCCTTGGCCTTCCTGGAAGACGTCCGGCTGCGGGTCTTTTTCGGCTTCGGTGCCTCCTCAGCAGCAGCTTCTTCTGTGACTGGTACGGCGTCCTCGGCTAGGGGTTCATCCTTGGGCTTGGCCTTGTACCGTGACCGGCTGCGCGTAGATTTCTTCGGCGTGTCCTGTTCAACCACCTCAGGTTCGTCCTGTGCGACCTCGTCCGCGTCCTGAGTTCGGGCGTCGTCCGCACTGGTGTTTTCGTCTTCGCTGGCATCATCAGCGGAAACGGCCTGCGCGCCCTCTTCCCCGTTCGACGGCTTGCGGCGGCGCCGACGACGGCGCTTTTTCTTCTTGGGTGCGTCTTCGGCGTCGGCGGAGGTGACCTCTTCGGGTTCTTCATCCACCTCTTCCATCAGCGAGGCATCGACCGAGATCACCGGTGCCTGAGCCTCGGGCACGATACGCGTGGCGGTCTTGAACTTTTCCAGGCTGAAATCCGGCGAGATCAGGAACGGATCGGCTTCGATCCGGATGGAAAGTCCGTAGCGGCTTTCGATCTGCGCGATATGTTCGCGTTTCTGGTTCATCAGATAGTTGCAGATTGACACCGGAGCCTTTAGCAGGACCTCGCGCGACCGGCAGCGTACGCCTTCCTCTTCCAACTGGCGCAGGATCGACAAAGCCAGGTTGTCATCAGACCTGATCAAACCCGTGCCGTGGCAGTGGTTACAGGGCTGCGTCGTTGCCTCGATCATGCCTGGCCGCAGGCGCTGACGCGACATTTCCATAAGCCCAAAGCCAGAAATGCGACCGACCTGGATACGCGCACGGTCGGATTTCAGGCGGTCCTTGAACCGCTTTTCGACCGCCGAATTATTGCGCCGTTCATCCATGTCGATGAAGTCGATGACGATCAAACCGGCCAAGTCGCGCAGGCGCAACTGCCGGGCAACCTCGTCGGCGGCTTCAAGGTTGGTTTTCAGCGCCGTTTCTTCGATCGAGCCTTCTTTTGTGGCGCGACCGGAGTTCACGTCGATGGCCACGAGCGCTTCGGTCACGCCGATGACGATATAGCCGCCCGACTTCAGCTGCACGGTCGGGTTGAACATCGAGCTGAGGTAACTTTCGACCTGGTACCGCGCGAAGAGCGGCATTTGGTCGGTGTAATGTTTCACGTTCTTGGCGTGGGACGGCATGATCATCTTCATGAAGTCCTTGGCGGTGCGATAGCCCTCTTCGCCTTCGACCAGAACCTCGTCGATGTCCTTGCTGTACAGGTCACGGATTGACCGTTTGATCAGGTTGCCTTCTTCGTAGATCTTCGCCGGCGCGATGGACTTCAACGTCAGGTCGCGGATCTGTTCCCACAAGCGTTGCAGATATTCGTAATCGCGCTTGATTTCCGTCTTGGTGCGTTGCGCCCCGGCGGTACGCACGATCAGACCGGCGCCGTCCGGCACCTCGATCGAACCGGCGATTTCTTTCAGCTTCTTGCGGTCGTTGGCGTTTGTGATCTTGCGGGAAATGCCGCCGCCACGGGCGGTGTTGGGCATCAGCACGCAGTAGCGGCCAGCCAGCGACAGATAGGTTGTCAGGGCTGCGCCCTTGTTGCCGCGTTCTTCCTTCACCACCTGCACCAAAAGGATCTGGCGGACCTTGATGACTTCCTGGATCTTGTATTTGCGCGGGCGCGGTTTGCGCGGCTGGCGGATTTCTTCTGCCACGTCCTCTTCTGCAACGGATTCGATGGTCTCATCGTGGTCGCTGGCGTCGGCGGCTTTGTATTCATCGCGATCCTGGACCGCGGCTTCGGGCTGGTCGCTATCCGTGTCGACGGCGTTGTCATCAGGTTCTTCGACCGGGGTATCCTGCGCGCGATCGCGCGGCGACAGGCCCTCTTCCGGGTCGTCAAGTTCGGCTTCCTCGTCCAGATCGACAACAGCCATGCCCGGGATATCGGCGGCTTCGGTCACAACCTCGGCGTCGTCGGTCACTTTCTTGGCACGCGATCGCGACCGGCGCTTGGGCTTGGCTTCGGCCTTATCTTCTTCTGCAGCCTGGGCCTCGGCATAGGCGCGTTCTTCGGCCAGCAGGGCTTCGCGGTCGGCGACCGGGATTTGGTAATAGTCTGGGTGAATTTCCGAAAAGGCCAGGAAGCCGTGGCGATTGCCGCCGTAATCCACGAATGCCGCCTGCAACGAGGGTTCGACCCGCGTCACTTTGGCCAGATAGATATTTCCTGCGAGTTGCCTTTTGTTTTCCGACTCGAAGTCGAATTCTTCAACTTTGTTTCCATCCGCCACGACGACCCGGGTTTCTTCCGGATGCGTGGCATCGATCAGCATTTTCTTTGCCATTTATATGTCTCATCCGCCCGATCATGCGCACCCACCTGTCAGAGGTAAGGTCAAATGTCGGGCGATTTTTTCTGGCGAATGAAATGGCGTGCAAACACAGGCAAATAATGCCTGCGACCTATCTGGTTTATTGCCTGCGAACCTCATCCGCGTTTCTTTCCGGGACGCGTGTTTCGCGTTCCCAACTCTTGGCCTGCGGTGTCGTCAGACATCCTGACCAGGCGATTTTCCGACCCATACGGGTCTTACTCGGTCCAAATCCAGTCAGCCGCGAATGCGGCACGCTACGGTTTTGGCGAATCTCTCTACACGTGTGGCGGATGCAATCTCGCCGTTACGTTCATGTACCATATGACGTATGGGCGTGAAATTTCAATGATGAATCGTGCCTGACGTCTAAACTGCGATCACCCGAGGCCCAGCAGCGACACAGCGTGTCTTAGGTCGGTTGCGATATGCTGACCAAGCTTTGGCAATGGCCGATCTGCAGGGCGGAGCCCGGGTATTTGCACGACAGTGCAGCCGGCTGCCCGTGCGGATTGCACGCCGATGTCGCTGTCTTCGAAGGCAATGCAGGCCTGCGCGTCTGCCCCTATTGCGGCAGCGCCGGCAAGGTACGGGGCCGGATCTGGTTTGTTGCCGGCGACTTCATCACCGCCAACCACCGCACGGAAATGATGCGCGATCCCCGCCCGATCGAGATGGTCGCGTGCCCGGTCGCCAGAGGTCGAGGTGACAACGGCCATAGGATGACCACGTGCGGACAGCCGATGCAGGACATCCCGGGCATGTGGCATGACGGGGACGCGTTCGGCCAGTTGTTGGCGCATGTTGCGTTCCCATGCCCGGCCGAATTCATTGGGATCGACGCTGGGCAGAAAGGCAGAAACGCGGTCGCGTGTAACGGCAGATGACGTGCCGACCAGTGTCAGAAAGAAATCCGACATTTCGTCAAACGTCCGTTCATAGGCCGCCGACAATGCGACAAAGGCCGCCTGCGCCGCCCTTTCTGTGTCGAGCAAAAGTCCGTCCATGTCGAAGAGAAGCGGCGTCACACGTAATCCGCGCGTTGCAACCCGTACTTTGCCATTTTTTCGTTAAGCGTCCGGCGTGGCAGGCATAATTCGTCCATCACCGCGACGATGGACCCTTTGTGCCGGCGCATGGTATTGTCGATCAGCATCCGTTCGAATGCTTCAACATATTCCTTCAACGGTTTGCCTTCGGTGGTCATCGAAGACTCGACCACATCGTTGTCGGTCATAAGCAGTGATGCAATGGACCCTGTGCCACGCCGGCTCTGCAGAACAGCGCGTTCTGCGACATTGATCAGTTGACGCACATTTCCGGGCCAAGGGGCCTGCAAGAGCTGCGCAGCTTCCTGTGCGGTCACTTCCGGAACGTCGCAGCCATATTCATCGGCGAATTGTTCGCAGAACCGGTTGAATAGTGTCAGCACATCTTCACCGCGTTGGCGCAGCGGCGGCATCGTCAGGGTCAGGGCCGCAAGCCGGTAGTAAAGGTCGGGGCGTAGCAAGTCTTCACAGGTCTTGCCCTGTTGTTGCAGGTTCGAAATGGCCACGACGCGGGTTTCGGGCGGCGTTCCCTGATCGTTTATCCAACTCAGTAATCGTGCCTGAACACCCGATGGCAGGGCTTCGATGTCTTCCAGCACCAGCGTGCCGCCGCGAGCGACTTCGATCAGCGGCAGGCCGTCCCCGTCGCCCGATGGCCCGAAAAGCATGCGGGTCAGGTCGTCTTCTTCCTGACCCGAACAAGACGTGATGACAAATTTCTTGCCGGCCTTGGCACCAACCGCATGCAACGCATGGGCGACGAGCGTCTTGCCCGTGCCGGTTTCACCTTCGATCAGCACGTGGCCATCCGATTGGCCAAGATCCAGAATGTCTTCGCGCAGGCGCACCATGACAGGTGAGGACCCCACCAACTTTTTCATGATCGTGCCGCCATCGGACAGTTCACGTCGCAGGGCGCGCGCGTCCAGTGCTGTGCGGCGCACATTGCTGGCTCTTTTTGCCAGTTCGGTCATCTTGTCGGGGTTGAACGGCTTTTCCAGGAAGTCATAAGCCCCAACGCGCATGGCTTCGACCGCCATCGGTACGTCGCCGTGGCCGGTGATCATGATGACCGGCAGAGAGCTGTCGACGCTCATAAGGCGTTTGAGGAATTGCATCCCGTCAATGCCTGGCATCTTGATGTCAGAGACGACAATTCCCGGATAATCCGCACCCACCTTTTTCAAAGCATCTTCTGCGCTGGCGAATGTTTCGGTTTCAAACCCGGACAGGGCCAGCCATTGGCTGATCGACTGTCGCATGTCCTTTTCGTCGTCGACGATTGCTATTTTCATGTCTTTCTTACCTCCGGGCCGTCACTCTGCGGCCTCGACTTCTTGGTAAAGCGGCAGCTGTAATTCAAATACAGCGCCGCCCTGCGGTCCGTTTCGGGCCTTCAGGCGACCGCCGAAATCGTTTACGATTCCGGACGAGATCGCCAGGCCCAAACCCACCCCGTCACCCGGTGACTTGGTAGTGTAGAAAGGTTCGAACAGGTTATCCAGGTCTTCGATCCCAGGCCCATTGTCGCGGATCGTCAGCGTGCCAACACGTCCCTTGGACAAAAGGATATCGACCGCTGGTTCTGGGGTCGTCTTGACCGCGTCAAGCGCATTCCTGAGCAAATTGATGATCACCTGTTCCAGCCGCAACCGATCCACCTGCACGATGACCGGTTCATTCGGCACCGTGCGTGAAATTTCCACATCCCTGTTTCTTAACTGGGGTTCCATCATCGAAAGCGCAACCGAAACGCAATCCCGAACATCCACAGGTTCCAACGCTTCGGCGCCTTTTCGCGCATAGCTTTTCAGCTGGCGCGTAATAGCGCCCATGCGTTCAATGAGGTCGTCGATGCGGTTGAACGAGGCCAGTGCTTCGTCTGGGCGTTTGCGCTGCAGGAGCAATTTGGCGCCAGCGAGATAGGTTTTCATCGCGGCAAGGGGCTGGTTCAGTTCGTGACTGACTGCCGCTGACATTTCACCCAAAACTGCAAGCTTCGAGCTTTGAGCGATGGTCTGTTCGGCCACTTCCAGGTTGCGTTCAGCTTTTTCGCGTTCGGCCATCTCTCGCTGCAGCGCTTCGTTCAGTTGACGCAGTTCGGCGGATTCCTTTTGGAACACCGCCGACATGGCTCTGGCGCGTCGGCTGGCGGCATAGAATGAAAGCGCCAGGAAGATGGCGAAGGCCGTGACTTCGATGGCGAGGATCGCATTTACCCTTTCGCGGACGGCCGAATACGGCGTGAAAGTCACCATCTTCCAACCGCGAAACGGCACGCGCGATTCAAGCCGCAAGAATCCGCCTCCTGCAAGCAAGTCACTTGGTGCTCCGCCCCATTGCGCAGCACTACGCATCATGGCGAGGATGGAATCTTCAGGCGATTCCAGAGCCAGCGCTTCCGCTTCAGAGACGCCGCGCCAGCGCGGTTCGGTGGACAGGAGGATTGTGCCTTCGCTATCGACGACGAAGACCGCGTCGAAAATCGCAGCCCATCGCGGTTCAAATTGGCGCAAGTTCGCCTCGACCACGATGACGCCCTGCAATTCGTTGCCGCTCTTGATGCTGCGCGAATAGTTGAACACGAAGCCGCCGCTTTCGTTGCGGCCGTGGGTGAACACCGTTTCATTGGACCGTTGCGCTTCGACGAAAGCCGGGCTGTTGCGTTGTACTGACCCGATGATCTGGCGGTCATTGGCCGCAACTACCCGCCCGCTTTCATCAAGCAGGATCAGCGATGCGGAACCCAATTCCTCGATATAGGAAATCAGTCGCTGCGAAGTGTTGGTGTAGTCGTCGTTTTCAAGCGCCGAGATCAGGTTGGGGTCGCGCGACAGCAAGAGCGGCACGACCGAGTTACGCTGAAGCTCGGACATGAGGTTGCCGGTATAGAGCGCCTGACGCAATTCGGCGCGGTTTCGGATCGTTTCGGTATAACGGACGGACAGCAAATAGTTGGATCCGACCACCATGGTGACGCCGACAAGCGTCACAACCAACACAAGCAAACGTCCACGCCCAGACATCGCCGGTCGCGGGGTTTTGCGTGGACGTTTCTTGGTGCCTGCGTTCATTGTAGTCAGGTTACTCCCCGAGGGCGTTGCGCTCAAGTTTGCTCGTGGGTCGGTCAGCGTAAAGTCGCTTGTGTCAAAGGCAGTTGGGTGGTATTCTTGATCTCCTCCATGCTCAGCAGAGCCGTGACATTGTAAATGCGAACCTCTGATATCAACGCCTGGTAGAACGCATCATAGGCGCGCGCATTGGCGACCCGGACCTTCAAGATGTAGTCGATATCGCCCGCCAAACGGTGGGCTTCCTGCACTTCGGGCCGTTCGCGAAGTGCGGTCAGGAAGCGTTGCTGCCAGTTGGCATCATGTTCTGACGTGCGCACGAGCACGAAAAAACATGCCTCAAGCCCCAGCTTCTCCGGGTCGAGCAAAACCGTGTCGGCGCGGATGACGCCGGTGTCGCGCAGTTTACGGATCCGATTCCAAACGGGTGTCTTGGACGAACCGATTTTGCGCGCAATTTCGTCGAGCGACTGTGATGCGTCCCGCTGAAGCTCTGAAAGGATTTTCCGGTCCGTGTCGTCAATTTGGATTGCCATTTCGATTTTCCGCGTGAATTGGAACGATGTCTTGATGCTTGGGCCTCAAAGGGAGGATATTCCTTATTTGCGCAGAACTATGGCGGAAACAAGGGACAAAATTCTATATTCGGTGTCGAAAGGCGGATAGATATGACACGACAGTTTACCCCCAAGGTCATCACGGCAAATGCGCTGATCGAAGGTGACGCGATCTATCGGACGTCGCAGGACACATGGTCACGCGATCATGGCGAGGCCGAATTGTTCACCGATGAGGCCCATGCGCAGGTGCAGCTTTTGGCGGCTGAGGCCGATGGCCAGGTCGTGGGCGCCTATCTGGCCGATGCGCAGCTCGGCCCCAATGGACCGGAACCGGTGCATTTCCGCGAAACCTTCCGCACACACGGGCCGTCGAACTATCGCCACGGCAAGCAGGAACAAGTCAATGTATGACCATACCAATTTCGATCAGGGTTTTGTGAACGCGCGGAACGCCCAGTTTCGCGCCCAGGTCGAACGGCGCATTTCGGGTGCGCTGACCGAGGATGAGTTCAAGCCGCTGCGCCTGATGAACGGGCTCTATCTGCAACTTCACGCCTATATGCTGCGCGTGGCCATCCCCTATGGCACGCTGAACGCGGCCAAGATGCGCAAACTGGCCGAGATCGCCGATCGCTGGGACAAGGGGTATGGTCATTTCACCACGCGGCAGAATATCCAGTACAACTGGCCGCAACTGCGCGATGTGCCAGACATGTTGGATGCGCTGGCCGAGGTCGGGATGCACGCTATCCAGACTAGCGGCAATACGATCCGCAATGTCACCGCCGACCATTTCGCCGGTGCGGCGGCGGATGAGATAGAAGATCCAAGACCTTACGCGGAATTGCTAAGGCAATGGTCGACCGATCACCCCGAGTTTCAATTCCTGCCGCGCAAATTCAAGATTGCCATCACCGGCAGCCCGAATGACCGGGCCGTGACCAAGGTGCATGACATCGGGTTGCGGATGATCCGCAATGATGCAGGCGAACCGGGGTTCGAAGTTGCCGTGGGCGGCGGTCTGGGCCGCACGCCGATCCTGGGCCAGGTGATCCGGGATTTCCTGCCGGTGGCGGACCTGCTTCCCTACGTCGAAGCGGTGGTCAGCACCTACAACACGCTGGGTCGGCGCGACAACAAATACAAGGCCCGCATCAAGATCACCCTGCATGAAAACGGGCTGGATGACCTGCGCGAAAAGGTCGAGGCGCGGTTTGCCGTGCTACGCGGGCAATTCCTGGGTGCCGATCAACAGGTTCTGGCGGGGATCAAGGCGGATTTCACGCATCCGGCTTTTGTCATCCGCGACACATGGGATTACGCTGATGTGCGCCGCCGTGATCCGGGGTTCCGGTCATGGACCGACACAAACCTGGCCGCGCACCGTGCGCCCGGCTATGCCATCGTGACGATCAGCCTGAAGGCGCATGGCGCCACGCCGGGCGATGCCACATCTGACCAGATGCGGGTGATTGCCGATCTGGCGGAACTGTACGGTCATGACGAAATCCGCATCAGCCATGAACAGAATATCGTTCTGCCCCATGTACATCGGTCGGATTTGCCCGCCCTGCACAAGCGGTTGAAGGAAGCTGGCCTTGCCACCGCCAATATCGGGCTGGCATCCGACATCATCGCCTGCCCGGGCATGGATTACTGTTCGCTGGCGACGGCCCGGTCCATCCCGGTGGCGCAGGATATCGCGCGGCGTGTGGAAGAACTGAAGCTGGAACATGACATTGGCGCGTTGAAGATCAAGATATCCGGCTGCATCAACGCCTGTGGGCACCATCATGTCGGTCATATCGGCATACTGGGGCTCGACCGCGCGGGCGTCGAAAACTACCAGATCACGCTGGGTGGCGACGCGGCCGAGAACACAGTGATCGGCGAACGCGCCGGGCCGGGATTAGCGTATGACGAGATTGTTCCAGCGATTGAGCGTTTGCTGTTGGCATATCTCGAACTGCGTGAAGTGCGGGACGAAAGCTTCATCGAAACCTATCGCCGACTTGGCGCGGCACCTTTCAAGGCCGCACTATACCCGGAGGCAAAATCCCATGCCGCTTGAAGCCCCCCTCGCCCCGGTCGCTGACCGCGTGGCCGACCTGAACCGCCGCTATCAGCACCATTCGGCCACGGCGGTTCTGGAGCACGCCTTGTTTGATCCGCAGGTTGGGCAACTGGCCTTGGTGTCGTCTTTCGGCGCGGAATCGGTTGCGTTGTTGCACATGCTGTCAGTGATCGACCGGACCACGCCGGTGCTGTTTCTGGACACTGAAATGCTGTTTCCCGAAACCCTCACCTATCAGCAAGAGGTCGCAGACAAGCTGGGGCTGACGGATGTTCGGATGATCCGACCCGAACGCGAACAGGTATTTGCGCGTGACCCGGACGGCATCCTGCACCTGTCCGATCCGGACGCCTGCTGCGCCCTGCGCAAGACCGAGCCGCTGCAAAAGGCGCTGGAAGGGTTCGAGGCCTGGGTGACCGGGCGTAAGCGGTTCCAGACCGCATCGCGCGCGGCGCTAGAATTCTTCGAGGATGAGGATGACCAGCGCATCAAGGTCAACCCGCTGGCCCATTGGAGCCGCGACGATGTGCAGGATTACATCACCAACAACCGCCTGCCGCGCCATCCTTTGGCGTCCAAAGGCTATCCGTCGTTGGGCTGCACGCCCTGCACGTCGCGCGTGGCCGAGGGCGAAGACCCGCGTGCCGGGCGTTGGCGCGGACAGGACAAGGATGAATGCGGCATCCATTTCATCGGCGGCAACGTCTATCGCGGTGCGGTGGTCGTGACCGATGACGGGTTTCGATCCGATGACCTGAAAGAGGCCAATGACATCCGCGAACTTGGGTCTGACACCGATCCTGCCGCCCTGCCCGCGGATCTGGATGATCGTGACGTCGTTCGGGTAAACTTTGACAGCTTTGCCGATGGTCGTATCTTCACCATCGCACGCGAGCTTCGGGACCGCGGCTTTGCCGGGCGTTTGCGGGCGAAGGGGCCGTTAATTGCGGACCAATATGCGATGGCGCGCAGGGCTGGATTTGATGAAGTCGAAATTCCGCCCGAACTGGCCACCCGGCAACCCGAAGCGGATTGGCTCTTTCGTGCCGATTGGCAGGAAAATGATTATCAATCGCGGCTGCGCGGTTAAGACGCCCTTCACCTGATCCAGATCAAAGTCTAGTAAGGACGGACGGGATAATTCCGCCCGAACATATTCAATGAATGAAATACGTGCTGTGAACCAGAATATCGCAACCAAGGCCCCGGCCCTGCCCGATGCCCAGACCGTGACCGAGGTGCGTCATTGGACGGATCGGCTGTTTTCTTTTCGTGTAACCCGCCCGCAATCTTTGCGGTTCCGGTCTGGCGAATTCGTGATGATCGGACTGATGGGCGACAATGGCAAACCGCTGCTCAGGGCCTATTCCATCGCCTCGCCATCCTGGGATGAGGAATTGGAATTCTATTCGATCAAGGTGCAGGACGGCCCGCTAACCAGCCGGTTGCAGCATATTGAGGTGGGCGACCAGATCATCCTGCGGCCCAAACCCGTTGGCACACTGGTGCTGGACGCCCTGCTGCCTGGCAAACGGCTGTGGTTTTTCGCCACCGGTACTGGGATCGCCCCCTTTGCCAGCCTTATGCGCGACCCCGATACCTATGAACGGTATGACGAGGTCATCATGATGCACACTTGCCGGAACGTGGCCGAGTTGGAATATGGCCGCCAGCTGGTCGAGAGCCTGCCGGATGATCCGTTGATCGGGGAATTCGTGGGCAACAAGCTGCGCTATTATCCGACAACGACACGGGAAGATTTCCACCATCAGGGCCGGATCACGGATAACCTGTCGTCGGGTAGGGTCTTTGCCGATCTCGGCATCGACGGAATTTCACCGGATACCGACCGTGGCATGGTCTGCGGTTCGCTGGCGTTCAACAAAGACATGAAAACAGTGCTGGAAGGGTTCGGGCTGCGCGAAGGCGCCAATTCGGACCCGGCGGAATACGTGGTGGAAAAGGCGTTCGTGGACTGACCACGGGAGATAGCCAAAGAAGGGCCCGCCAAAGAGCGGGCCCTTTTGCGTTTCAGAGCCCAAGAGCCTGGCGGATCTGCGCCAGCGCGCTGTCCAGCAGGGCCGGATTGGCTTTGGCGGCTTCCAGCGCCGAATTCAGCGCCGTCTTGGTGGCATCGCCCAAATCGGAATCCGCGATCATCTGCGAAACCTTGTCCGCATCGAAATTGTCGACGGTCAGCGCATCTGCCGCGCCGTCCATTGCGTCCTGCACCTGTTCCTGAACATTTTCTACGGCTTCGGTTGCCGATTCTACGGCATCGCCAACCTGTTCCTGAACCTCTTCTACTGCGTTCTCGACCGCGTCCTGCGCGGCTTCGGCGGCTGCTGCGGCCTCTTCCTCGGCCAGGCGTGCGGCTTCGGCGGCTTCTTCAGCCAGACGTTCGGCCTCGGCTGCGGCTTCTTCTTCCGCGATGCGTGCGGCTTCGGCCGCTTCCTCTTCAGCCTTTTTGGCGGCCTCGGCGGCTGCAACGGCTTCGGCGGCGGCAACTTCCTTGGCGGTTTGCTGGCGATCCCAGACGACATAGCCGCCCACGCCAAGCACGGCCACGATCAGTGCGATGATGATGCCCTTGTTCATGTCTCGATACCCCTTTCTCGGGTCATGTTCCTACATGCACGCCTCATGACAGCAGGACCGAAGAAGGTTAAGGTGAATTCTGCAACGCCGTCGTCATTTCGGCGGCTTCGGCAGAAAGCCGCTTGAAAGCTGGTCTTCCGACCCCTATTTTGCGGCGCCATAACAGACCACTGCAATGGAGTAAGAACATAGCCCGCAGACCCCACAACGCCCCGCCGGTGCGTGAAACTGGCCCCCGCGTGAACGAACGCATTCGGGCCAACGAAATCCGGCTCATCGGAGCAGAAGGTGAAAATGTCGGCGTGGTGACGCCGGACCGCGGCATGGAGCTGGCGATGCAGGCCGGACTTGACCTGGTCGAGATTTCGCCAAACGCGACACCGCCGGTCTGCAAGATCATGGATTTCGGCAAATTCAAGTATGAACAGCAAAAGCGGGAATCCGAAGCGCGCAAGAAGCAGAAGATCATCGAAATCAAGGAAATCAAGTTCCGTCCCAATACGGATACCCATGATTACGAAGTCAAAATGCGCAATGTCGTCAAGTTTCTGGAAAACGGCGACAAGGTGAAGGTCACCATGCGTTTCCGCGGGCGTGAAATGGCTCACCAGGAATTGGGGTTGCAGCTGTTGCACCGGGTTGCCGACGACGTGATTGAGCTTGGCAAGGTGGAAGCCATGCCCAGGCTGGAAGGCCGGCAAATGGTGATGATGATCGCGCCGGCCAAATAGGACAAGCGCGATATGATGATGGAAAGGCCCGGTTTCCGGGCCTTTTTTTGTTGTGTCGGCGTGGCTTCGGGTCATGATGCAGCGCATCCACAAAGGGGGAAAGAATGGGTAAGCCGACCAGCCGTCACGTCGCGAAGATGCGGACGAAAGTTGCCGAAGGAGATGACCGCCTGACTGCGGCCACGTATTATCGCAACTGCCCGCCCATCATCGCCGAGCTTAGCCCCTGGTTGCGTGGCCGCACGGGCAAGGTTTTGGAGATCGGCGCGGGGTCCGGGCAACACGCGGCGGCCTTCGCCTTGGCCTTCCCGGGGCTTGAATGGTATCCATCTGATCCGGATGAATGCCATCGCGCCTCGGTCACGGCCTGGGCCCGTGAATGGCGGGCGCCGGAACGCGATGTTCTGGATATCGATGCGGCATTTGATTGGGCCAGCGACGCCGCGGTCCGGGGCCTCGGGCCGCTTTCGGTAGTCTATTCCGGTAACGTGATCCACATCTCGCCACCAACCGTGATGGCCGGGATTATTCGCGGCGCTGGAGCAACCCTTGCACCCGCGGGCCTGCTGATCTTCTACGGCCCCTTTGCCGAACATGGCGTGCATACCGGGTCGGGCAATGCGACATTTGACGAAAGGCTACGCGCAGACAATCCAGATTGGGGCCTGCGTGACATTACGGAACTTGACCGTTTGGCTGACCAGCAAGGGCTGGCTCGGGTGGGGCTGATCGCTATGCCAGCCAACAACCGGTTGGTGATCTATCGGCGGTCCGCCTAGCGCAGTGCGATCAGCTGCGCATCGGTGGTCACGATATACATCGTGCCCCCCAATACGATTGGCGAAGATGCGGCGCCGGCCCCTATGGCAATCTGTGCCGATAGCTGCCCGTTCACCGGATCGAACCCGCGCAACATGCCATCAGACGATGCCACCCAGACATGGCCACCGGCCAGTACCGGCCCGAAATGTGCGTAGACGTCGCGCTTGCGGCGTTCGCGCTGAACCGGCACGTAGTCGGGCAGATCGGCTGACCAGACCACCTGCCCGTTCGATGCATCGAGCCGGACCAATGCAAATTGATCTGAAACGGTAAAGACCGAACCACCTGTTACCACCACGGGACCGGTTGCACCGACATCGCTGCGCCAGATGACGTCACCGTCCTGCGCGTTCATCGCGACCAGTCGGCCCGCGGCGGTTCCTGTGTATATGCGCCCGCCGGTCAACACTGGGTCAGCCGTCACGTTTCTGAGCGATGAATATACCTGCCCTGCGCGCCCGCCGCCCGCGGAACCGCGCCAGGCCACCAGCCCTTGGCCCTTGTACGTTGCCACGACCTGCCCTGAGGCAAAGGGGAATATCGCGAATTGCGAGCCGACCGCTGGGGCCGCGCCACCTAGGAAGCCAGCCACTGCATTGGCTGCTTGAACCTGCCACAACAGTCGCCCGTTTTCTGCATTCAGGACCGATCCCACGCCGTTTTGGGTGGTTACGAAAACGCGTCCACCCGAAATGGTCGGTGCGCCAGCCACTGGTGCGTCGAACCTTTGTTTCCAAATGGACTGCCCGGTTGATGCCTGAAGTGCGTGCAACTCACCAAAGCCGGTGGCCACAAACAAAACACCGCCGGACACGGCAACGCCGCCGCCGGATGCGTCGTCGACATTGTCGGAACTGCGCGCCAGATTGGTTTGCCAGGCCACCTGCCCGGCTTTTGTCACAGCCGTTACGCCGGACTTTGCGTCAAGGGTATAGATCGCCTGTCCGTCGGACACCGGGGACGCGACGATCCTGTGACGCCGTGCGTTGGGCTCGCCCACATTCGTTGCCCATATCACCGTTGGCGTGCCGGAAAATGCCACATGCGGCATCAAGTGATCGGCGCCGACAGCTTGCTGGGGCCATGCAGATAGGTTGGTCTGGCCCGGCAGGCGGATCGCGGCTGCGCGGTTGACCGGCTCGACAGGAATACGGCCGTCAAGATCAAGCCGCTGGCCAGAAAGGATAACCTCCTGCTCGGCACAGCCTGCCAGCATCAAGGCCAGAGCCAAGCCCCCGGCCACGCCGCGAATATGGCGGCGGCTTATCATTCGGCGACGGGTCCGTCGGCGCCAATGGCAACGATTAGGTCCCCTACCCGGCGCGCCAGCCCACGTGTAATTTCCTGATCTTCGGCAATGCGATTCAGCCGTTCGCCCGCAAGGTTCAGTTCGCCCATTTCTATTTCCGCCAGCGCAATCTGTTCTTCGGCCAGCAACCGATAAGGTGCGCCCGGCACGGCCAATGGCGACAACGCCGCGATCCGGTCCTGCGGAGAGATTTCACCGGAAAGGACAATGACGCGCTGCAAGGCGGCCAGGTCACGATATCGCGGCAACAGGTCCGCGTTTCCGGCAATGGCTTCAAGCTGTGCCGCTGCCTGGGTGCGCTCGCCGGCTTCCAAATCCGTGCCCGCCGTCAATAGCGCGACGATGGCACTGGCATCGCCGTCAGAGGGTAGTTCCGAAAGCATGCCTGCCCGCTCCGTCAGGTCATTTGCGCGCACCGCTTGCAGGATGCCGTCCCCGACCGCCTCGGCGGCGGCGCGGGCATTTGCAGCGCGGTATTCCCGGAAGGTCGCGCCCAGAACCAGCGCCAGAACCAGAGTTATGGCGATCCAGCCGTACCGGCGGAACATCTGGAATAGCCGGTCACGGCGAACCTCTTCGCTGACCTCGTCAATGAAACTGTCCGTGTCGCTCAACTGTACCGCCCCCGGTTCATCACCATGTTGGCCAGACTTGTAGCTGTGCGGACACGCCTTGCCAAGCTGATCGCGCGCGGTTTTCGGCGCGAATGGGACGGCAGGCGCGACGGAACTGTCGCAGTTCGCGCCTTTCGCCCGTCGGCGTTTGCCATGTCAGGAAAAATCCCCATATTGTTCATAAGTTAACCGGAGAAACATCCATGTCCCTGCCATTCGACGGCGACATTTCCGAATTCTACCGTACCGGCGCGCCGGATAACGTTCGCGCAGCTATCGACGGTGCCAAGAAAAAGGCCATGCTTGATTCAAGCTATCCTTACGCCCGCGCGATGGCGTCGGATGAATACGACACGGCGATGGAGGGGCTGCAACGCCAGTTGGTCCGCTTGCAAGCCGATGTGAAGGCGACCGGCAAACGGGTGGTGGTGATATTCGAAGGGCGCGATGCGGCGGGCAAAGGCGGGTCGATCAAGCGGGTGCGCGAAAACCTGAATCCGCGTGTGGCCCGTGTGGTGGCTTTGTCAAAACCGACCGAACGCGAATTGGGCGAATGGTATTTTCAGCGCTATGTGCAACACCTGCCCAGTGCGGGCGAGATCACGCTGTTTGACCGTTCCTGGTACAACCGGGGCGTCGTCGAAAAAGTGTTTGGCTTTTGCACCGATGTGCAACGCGAAGCGTTCTTTCGGCAACTCCCCGAATTCGAGGATATGCTGGTCGATGAAGGCGTGCACTTCTTCAAGATCTGGCTGAATGTCGGTCGTGCAGAACAACTGCGCCGTTTCCTGGCGCGCGAAAGTGATCCGCTGAAGCAATGGAAGCTGAGCTGGATCGACGTCGAGGGCCTGAAAAAATGGGATGAATACACGGCGGCCATCGAAGAAACCTTCGAACGCAGCCATCGCGACGTTGCCCCGTGGACGGTTATCCGGTCGGACGACAAGAAACGTGCGCGTCTGGAAGTGATCCGCGCGATTCTGAACGGCGTGGATTTTGACGGTAAAGACGCCGCCCTAATCGGTCCGACTGACCACAAGATCGCCGGGGGACCGGAAATCTGGCATGGCTAAACGCGGCTATCATCATGGCAACCTGCGCCAGGCGCTGGTGGATGCCTGCCTGGACCTGATCGAAACGCGTGGTCCAACAGGGTTTACCCTGTCCGAGGCCGCCAAGCAGGCAGGCGTGACGCCGGCTGCCGTCTACCGGCACTTTTCGGGACGAGAGGAACTGATCGCTGAAGCGGCGCGCCAAGGATACGAGATTTTCGCCGATCTTATGGATTATGCCTTCAAAAAGGGGCAACCGTCGGCGCTGGCGTCATTCGAAAGCACTGGACGCGCCTATCTGGCGTTCGCCCGGAAATATCCCGGCCACTACGTCGCCATGTTTGAAAGTGGCATTTCCATCAATCAAAACCCCGACCTAGCATTGGTCGCCGGACGCGCCCACGGCGTATTAGAAAAGGCCGCTCGGGACCTGAGCCAGAACATTCCCATGAACCGGCGGCCCCCTGCGCAGATGGTGTCTGCCCATATCTGGGCCCTGTGCCACGGGGTCGTCGAGCTTTTCGCGCGGGGTTCGCCAGGAACGAAATCGCCCTTCCCGCCAGAACAACTTCTGGAATCGGGCATTGGCGTATATTTGCGTGGTCTGGGGCTTGTGCCGCCGGACGCCTAGCTGCGGCTCATCGGGCGGAATGACATGGCGCGGAGCAACCAGAAGGCCGTGTAAACACGGCGTTCGCGCGGCCAGCGCGCATAGTGGCCCACGATCTGCAGGGCAACAATGCCGATGACCACGGCCACAAGGGCCCCGAACATGACGACACCCAGGCCGGTCATGGCAATCAAACCACTGATTTCAGCCTTGGACATGTCTGTCAGCCCGTTCCATATTTCGGGATGAACGAGCGGCATAACATCCCTCGCCAGCCATGTCAGACCGCCGAAAAATGTCGCCCCTGGTCCAAGCGACTTTAACACTCGGGCTACTTCGGCACGCGCTTCATCCATCGGTTCCAAGGCAGGGTTTTGGTCGGGCATATGTTCTAGCCAGGCCCGATAGGTATCGGCTTCGTCGTAGTTTGAGAATTCCTTGGCAGACCGCGTTGCTGCGACCATTGTCATCAGCAACATTGAAACCAGGATGCCCGCGAGCGTTTGGTTAATTGATGCCGACACCATTGCAAAAGTCGTGAACGCGATCATCATCATGAGGATGAACAACACGCGATCTGGCCATTGGCTGACACGAATTACGATTTCAGCGAGAACTTTCGCGTTGCCCGACCCGTGTTCGCGAAGATGCGCGTCCACATGGTCACGCAGGATCATAACGGGCACGGCCAGCGAAGCGATCAGCAATTGCGCCAGTCGCGTCAGTGCCTCGCCTACGATGGGTTCAAAAAGGTAATGGTGCACCGCCAGGCCGAACACAATGCCCAGCCCGACACGGACTGCAAGAAAAGCCGGGTTCCGATCTTGCAGAACGAAGCCGACAGGGTTGGCCGCGCTGGCTGCAAAAAACAGCGCGGATGTCAGGTAGTTTGACGTGCGATGTACATCGTCAAACGCAAAAAAGTCAGCGATCCACGGGGCCGAGGCCTGCCCTGCAAAGGCAGCCACGATTAACGCGAGCAGAATTGTCGCGAAATATCCCAAGTAGATTTGCTGGTCGTCCTGTTCATCCATAGTGGCAGCACTCGTATCATCCCCGAATACCGTTATCGTGATGAATTGGGCCGACATGGAGACGCCTTCGGGGCAAATTGCCAAAAAAATACGCTGTACGGGCTGAAACCGAGCCACAATTCATTAAACTTCAGTTAAATTTCGAACGGGAATGGCAACTTAAATCACGCCAATACAATAACTTAATGGATATCATGATTGAGGCAGAAGATAGCCGGCATATTCGCCGGGGCCAATGCACACGGGCCTGTGGGCCCAGGCGAGTCGCGGGATTGTAGCGAGGGGGCGTGGTGCCGGCAGAGGGACTCGAACCCCCGACCCCGAGATTACAAATCACGTGCTCTACCAGCTGAGCTATACCGGCGTTTTGCGCGACCCGGAACGGGTCATGCGCTGGTCTGCGAGGGTTTACGTGCTTCTCGCGGTCCGCGCAAGGTGGCAGGATCGCGTTGTGCCCGGGCTAGAAGCAATACGGCCAACAGGCTGACACCAATTACCAGCATTGCCGCCGGAGCGGCATTGCCAATCTGTTCCAGCGAGGCCTTTTCATAAGTTCTTGTCGAAAGCGTATTGAAATTGAACGGGCGCAAAAGCAGCGTCGCGGGCAACTCTTTGATGCAGTCCACGAAGACCAAAAGCAGGGCCGATCCGATCGAAGCCCGCATGATTGGTAGGGTTACGCGGCGCAGTGCCTGTCCTTGGCTTTGGCCAAGTGAACGGGCAGCCATGCCCAGGGATGGCGGGATGCGCCCCAATCCGCTGTCGGTGGCGCCCTGCGCAATCGCGAAAAAGCGCACCGAATAGGCGTAGATCAGGGCAAAAGATGTGCCAGTCAACAAAAGGCCCGGATCGGTCCCGGTTGCGGCCTGCAAGGTGTCGGCCAGCCAGTGGTCGACTGACGCCAGCGGCAAAAGGATGCCGACGCCCAGAACCGCGCCGGGGGCGGCATAGCCGATAGTGGTCAGGGGCAGCAAAAGGTTTGAAAACCCACTGCGCGCCATGCGCACGGAATAGGTCAGAAACAATGCACCGGTCAGGGTTAGGGCCGCCGCCGCCCCGCAGGTGACAAGCGTATTGCGCAAAGCGCGCAGCAAACCCGGGTCATGGAACCCGTCCAGATTGTCGATGGCATGGGCCAGTATGACCCCGCCCGGCAGCACGAAGCCGAACAAGAACGGCACGAGGCATAGACCGGCTGCGACCCACGCGCGCGGTCCCTTTAGGACAATCGGCGTGAACGGTCGCGCCTGACGCGAACTCTGGGCATAGCGCATGTTTCGGCGGCTTGCCTTTTCCATGGCGACAAGCGCGAACACAACAATCAGGATCAAGCTGGCGATCTGCGCCGCACCGCCGGCATTGCCGCCATCCAGCCAAGTGGTGAATATGCCAGTGGTCAGGGTCTGGACCGAAAAATAGCTGACCGCACCGAAGTCGCTGACGGTTTCCATCATCACAATTGCGGTACCCGCCGCGATGGCGGGCCGCACCAGAGGCAGACCAAGGCCGGTGAAACGTCGCAACGGCCCTGCGCCAAGCGCACGGGCGACTTCGAATGCGCCAGCGGATTGTTCGCGCAAGGCGGTTCGCACCATCAGGTAGACATATGGAAACAGCGCGGCGCTCAGGACCAGTATCGCCGATCCCATCGACCGGATTTCGGGAAACCAGTAGTCCCGCGAAGTGGTCCACCCAAAGGCGGACCGCATGGCCGTTTGCACTGGCCCCGCATATTCGAAGAAATCGACAAGGGCATATGCACCGACATAGGCCGGAATAGCCAAAGGCAGCAGCAATGCCCATTGCAGCCAGCCGGACCCAGGAAATCGGTACATCGTCACGAGCCAAGCAGCGCCTGTGCCGATGGCCCCGGCCAAAACCCCGACCCCTGCCACCAAAATGGCAGAGTTGGCCATGTAGCGCGGCAAGGTCGTGCGCATCAGGTGAGGCCAGATGTTTTCGGCTGGCGCTAGGGCGATCGAGAATACCGCCGCAATCGGCAAAAGCACGAGCGCCGCGATCGCGACGGCTCCGACAGACCAGCGGTCAGGCCATTGCAGGCGAAATTTCAGACTATTTTTGTCGGTCACTACGCCGCGATAGCGCAACGTCTGCGGGCTGTCCAGATTGCGCCATGGACATTCATCGCCAGACCGGTAGGTATTTGCGCATGAAAATTATCATTCACCTTGGGGCCCATTGCACGGATCGTGACAGGCTGCTGAAACGGCTGTTGTCGAATGCAGATGCCCTGTCGCGCAACGGCATGGTCGTACCCGGGCCAAGCCGCTATCGCGGGTTGTTGGAACAGGCCGCGCAAAAACTGAAAGACCGCCCTGCGAGTGAGGAGGCGCGACAAACAATTCTGGATGCGATCCTGGGTGATTCTTCGGCGGATCGCATGTTTCTGAGCTTTGAAAACTTCATATGCGTGCCCGGCAGGGTCTTTGAACATGGGCGGCTCTACAACAACATCGCCCATAAACCGGCATGGTTGCGTTCCCTGTTCTCCGATCACGACGTCGAGTTTGCGCTGGCGGTCTGCAATCCGGCGACATTCATTCCCGAATTGCTGAACCACCCCAAACAGACGCGTACAGATCTGGCTGACTTGCTTCAGGGTGCGGACCCGCTGGCAATCCGGTGGTCCGAAGCCATCGCAGCGCTGCGTCAGTCCAATCCCGATTGTCCGGTAACGGTGTGGGCCAACGAGGATACGCCATTCCTTTGGCTTCAAATATTGCGCGAAATGGCCGACGTGGGTGATGATGTCAGGTTGATGGGCGGGCTTGACGTCGTGCGGCGCCTGATGCAGCCGGAAGGCATGAAACGTCTGCGCGCCTATCTTGCCAGTCATCCACCCAAGACCGAGATTCAGCGTCGTCGCATTCTGTCGGCCTTCCTCGACAAATACGCGATTGCTGAAGAAGTCGAGGAAGAGATCGATTTGCCAGGCTGGACCGAAGACACAGTGGTTGAGCTGACCGGCAATTACGAGACGGACCTGGGCGAAATCGCCCGCCTACCGGGCGTGAACTTCATCGCACCTTGATTGTGCGGCTACATGCCCAGGGCCTGACGATACATGTCCAGCACGGCCTCTTCTTCGGCCAGGTCGTCGCGGTCGCGTTTGCGCATCGCAATCAGTTTACGCATGACCTTGGTGTCATATCCGCGCCCTTTGGCTTCGGCCATGACCTCTTTCTGCTGATCGGCGATGTCTTTCTTCTCGGCTTCCAACCGTTCGAAACGCTCGACGAACTGGCGCAGTTCTTCTGCGGCCACTTTGTAGGTGGCGTTACTGTTCTCTTCGTCCATCTGTTGTCCTGCCTGTAGGTGACGCGTTTTGTGCCGCGCCTGCCTAGTGCGGCATTCTGGGTCTTGCAAGGCCTAGCGCTTGTCTGTGCGCGCACTTCGCGTTAGCAGCCACGCATCGGAAGGACGAAACAGGGGCATGTGCGATGGGCTGGCTGATCTGGATAGGTGCTCTGCTGACCCTAATCGGCGTCGGAACGCTGATGTATTGCATCCGCGCTGCCGCAAATGCGCGCAAGGCGGGTCTGGATGACGATGCGATGCGCAATGCCTTGCAGCGCTTGGTGGCATGGAACATGGCTGCCCTGGGTTTGTCAGCCCTGGGGTTGATGGCTGTCGTCATCGGGTTGACGCTGGGCTGAACCCTATTTGCTTGCGCCAGCGCAGGTCCGGCATAGCGGCGCATATGGCACCAGATCCAGCCGCGCCTCCAGCAATTCATCGCCACATTTCGCGCAATAGCCGAATGTGCCCTCTTCGATTCGTTGCAGCGCTGCCTTGATCGCACGAATTTCCGCCTGCCCGCTCAGGCCCATATGTTCCAGGACTTCGTCCGTTTCGCGTTCGACGGCCAACTCTTCCCAGTCACGGGAATTGTGTGATTCCAATTCCTCATCGATCTCGCGCAAGCGGCCTTCGAGTTCGGCAAGACGGGCGGTCAGAATGGTTTCGTACTTCTTGATATCGGGCATCTTGGCCTCGTTTGGATCCGTTTCATCCAAGGATACAACAGGTGCTAGGCCGCGGTATGATTCAAATCAAACCTGACCAGCCTGGTTCATCAGTCGTCTTGACCGGGGAGCGGCATGGCCAACGGCATTGGCGTGGTACCCATTGGCGCGCCGCCTGGTCCAGTCGGGTCGGCCATTGGCAATGGTGGTACACCCTGCCCGACAACCGGGATAGCGGGGTCGGTACCTGGCAATTGCGGTGTTTCCATTTGCACCGATGCCGTTGGAGGCGCAGGCATGGACGGCGCTTGGAAAGTGCGCATCCTGTTGTCGAACCCTGCGTCATCGACGTCGCAGTCATGATTGCCAATTCTCAAAGCGCGATGTGATCCAAGGCGTCCAAGCTTGGCGCGGGCGATGATTTTTCCGTCGCGTCCAATCAATGATACGTTTTCAAGGCGTCCCTTTGGTATTTCGACGATCTGGCCCGGCTCCATCGCAATCACGTCGTTCAGCGTGCGTTTGACCCGGCAAAGTATGCCTTCGACGTGAACCTCGACCCGGCGGACTTGTTCGCCCCAGACCTTGTCCCAGCCCCCGACGGAAAGCCCCACGCCGCGACCGGCGCGTACCAAGGGAATGAAGAATGAAACAAGACCGCTTCGTTTCCCCTCTTCGATGTCCAATGTTGCGGAAAACAGCCGGAATGGCATGGGTTCGATTGCCAATTCTGCGGCGCGCTTGTCGGGCAAGGTATGTGAAAACGCGAACGCCGAGAAATCGGGAAAGCCGGTGAAGGCGCCCGTTTCTTCGGAAATCATCTGTAGGGCCAAGTTCAGGAAATCACCTGTCAATGTGGTATCCGTGCGTGTGGGCCTGCGTTCGTTGGGATCACCTGACTTCACGCGGCCGGTCGTCAGATGCTCCAGCAACGCGCCCTGAAATCCATGGTCCAGTGTGGCGATACCCAACGTTTCCTTGGGCCCGTTCAGGACATAGATCGTTGGCGCGCCGTCGACGCGCTCCAGAACTTCGTCAAGTTCCAGCGGCTCCTCTTCATATTTTGTGACATTTAGTTGGATGCCGGAAAAGGCTTCACCCGCGCGGGCCATGGCCAGCCGAAATGCGCGGCGCGGGCCACCCTGGTCGGCGCTGGCTTCGGCTGGTGGCCGGATTTTCTGTTTCAGTGCCTCACTGTGCCCGCCATCCATCCGCGACTGCCCGCTAACCGTTCCTGGCGCCATCCTTTCAGAACATTCTTACCAAGGCGTTGATCCCGCAAAGTTTGCGCCAGGTCTATTCAGCCGCCTTGCGTTGATCCTGCCCGAGCGGCAGCGAAACACGGAAACCCGCACCCTGGCCCTTGTCCAGATACCGGATGCTGCCGCCCAGCCGCGTCATGATTTCACGGCAAATGGCCAGTCCCAACCCGGCCCCGCCCGCGGAAGTCTGATCGCCCAGTCGAGAGAACTTTTCAAAAATCATGTCGCGTTGCGCAGCTGGTATGCCCGAACCGTTGTCAACAAAATCGACCTGCAGGGTCGATCCGGCCGGCTGGACCGAGATGGTCAGTTCCGGGGCCTCTGCGTCGCAATACTTTCCGGCATTTGCGATCAAGTTGATGAAGACCTGTGCCAGCCTGTCAGGATCCGTTTCCACAGAAATCATTTCTGAACTGGGATCGCGGTGGATGACCAAGCGTGCCATGTCGGAGCCTGATGACAGTGCCGTCTGCGCCCGATCGAGGATTGTGCCGATTTCACGTGTGTCCGTGTTGAGCGTCACCTGACCATTTTCCAGAACCGACAGATCAAGAAGATCGTCCAACAGCCGCGTCAGGCGCTGGCTTTCTTCGTGGATGATGCGGGAATAGCGGCTTTGATCGTTATCCAGCAAGGCAGGGCCACCTTCCATCAAAATCTGAGAAAAAGCCCGAATCGAGGTCATGGGCGTGCGCAATTCGTGGCTGATCTGGCCAAGGAAGGCGTCTTTTTGCGCGGATATTTCGGTAAGCTTGTCGTTTGCGCGCCGCAACTGCCCGGCCAGTTCAGATAGTTCGGCGGACTTTTGTTCCAACTGCGTGGAATGTTCCAGGATCTGCGCGGCTTCGTCGGCCACGGCAAGCAGGTCTTCGACCGATACGGGCGAACCGCCCACGATCTGACCGATCATCGCGTGCGCTGTGGCACCGCCGACGCTGCCGCTTAACTCGCGTTCCAGGGTTTCGACGAGTTCGGGGGACGCTTCGGGCATATGCCCGTGACGCCCCTGGCGCGCCGCTTCGTTGCGGAACAGCGCCTGGGCTTCTGCCGCGCCGAGGATACGTTGAGCCATGGCCAAAAGGTCTTCGGCTTCGGCAGCACCACCTTTCCAGCCTGACTTTGCCGAGGAATGTTCAAACACGTTGACGAACTGCGCTCCTTGCAGGCGTTCCAGCGGCCCCGGGAAGGTCGAAAGCGATACGATTGTGAAGCCCAATGTGTTTAGCGTGACGGACCAAAAGATTGCATGGACCAACGGGTCGAGTCCTGTGATCCCAAACAAGGCCTGCGGGCGGAGCCACGAAATGCCTGCCGGACCCTCCGCCAGAAAACGGGCCGACATGATCGCCTCGGTTCCAAAGCTTGGCAAGAAAAGGCTGTAGGCCCAGATGGAAAAGCCGATGATCAACCCGGTTGCCGCCCCTGCCCGGCTGGCGCCACGCCAGAATATTCCGCCGATCAGCGCCGGCAGCACCTGAGCTACGCCGCCAAAGGCAATCAAGCCGATGGCGGCCAGTGATGCGCTGCCGCCGGAAAAGCGGAAATACAGGTATCCAAGCGCCAAGATAGCCGCGATGGATAGGCGGCGCGACATGATCAGTATATTGCGCACGTCACCGGACATCGTGGCGCGTGATCGTTCAGAACTCAGCCAGATTGGCATGACGATATGGTTCGAAACCATGGTGGCCAAGGCAATCGCGGCCACGATCACCATTGAGGTCGCTGAAGAAAATCCGCCCAAGAAGGACAACATGGCCAGGCCCTCGGCGTCCCGTGCCAGTGGCAGCGTCAGAACGAAAAGATCCGGGTTTGACCCGGCCGGCAATTCGGAAAGCCCGACAACCGCGATGGGAACCACGAAGGCCGACATCGCCAAAAGATAGGCCGGAAAGGCCCAGGACGCGGTGCGCAGATGGCTTTCATCGGCATTTTCGACAACCAGAACCTGGAACATGCGCGGCAGGCACAGGAAGGCCGCAGATGACAGGAAGATCAGGGTGGTCCAGCGACCGGGCGATATCTCTTTTACTGCAATCGACGATGCGTCGATCCGTGTCAGTATGTCAGCGGCGCCGCCCGCAATGCCCCATACCACGAAGGCGCCGACAGCAAGCAACGCCACCAGTTTGACCACGGCTTCAAGTGCGATCGCGGTGACAATACCATGATGCCTTTCATTGGCGTCGATGTTGCGGGTGCCAAACAGGATGGTGAAAAGGGCCAGACCGACCGCGACCCACAAAGCCGTCGAATTCAGTTCGCTCGCGTTGGCGCCGCTGGATTGATGTCCTGCGAACACGGAAAAAGACAGTGTAACGGATTGCAGTTGCAGCGCGATGTAGGGCGTCGTGCCAACAACCGCCATCACAGTGACCAGCACACCCAGGAAGTTGGACTTGCCATAACGAGACGAGATCAGGTCAGCGATGGACGTGATCCGCTGCGCTCGCCCGATCCGCACAAGTCGGCGCAAGATGGTCCACCAGCCGATCATGACAAGGGTCGGGCCCAAATAGATCGTTACGAATTCCAGCCCCGATCGCGCGGCGTAGCCGACTGCGCCATAGAACGTCCACGCGGTGCAGTAGATGGACAGTGACAAAGTGTAGATCATCGGTGAACGCAGCCAGCCCAGCAGCCCGAACCGCGCGCGCCTTTCTGCCCAGAACGCTATGACGAACAGAACAGTCACATAAGCCAGGCAAACGCCAACCAACAGATTGAAGGACATGGTCATCCGTCAGGACCGCCGTTTTCTTCGGCTGCTGGCGGCTCCGGATCACCCGTCAGCCGGGACAATAGCGCAGCAAGAAAGACCAACACGGTCCAGGCGGCGAAGACAAACATGCTCGTCCTGCCCGTATCTGCGCCACCCCAAAGCAGCGGCAGCAAGAACAGCAATAGACCGAAGACCGGCAAAACTCGGGCTGCATCCGCTGCGCGTCTGCGGCGATAGCCGGGCTTTTCAACGAAAACCAGAGGCTTCATGTTCCGGCCAGTTCGCGCACCGCATCAAGCATTTCCGAATTCGAAAACGGTTTGGTCATGAAGCGGCTGGCGCCGTATCGTTCGGCCAGTTCGCGGTCCTTTCGATGGCCGCGCGCTGTAAGCATCAGGACAGGCAATTCGGCGGTGTCCGGTCCCTGCCGTAGGTCATGCAAGATGTCGTAGCCGGACCGTCCGGGCAGCATCACGTCCAGAATGACGATGTCGGGTTTTTTGGTGCGGATCATGTCACAGGCACTCTTTCCATCGGAATGGGTGTCGACGTGGAACCCGTCGCGCAGCAACAGGAAGCGGATCGCTTCCATGATGTTCGGTTCATCCTCAACCAACAGGACACGCTTGCCCATGGACGCCCTCCCCAGTAGTCCATTGGCCCGACTATCGCCGGGAAATCAGGGGCTGTCAAAATGCTTGGGTGGCAGCGGCGCTGTCGGCAGGCGGGATCGAATAGGTCAGCGATGCCTGTGCAACGGGCAGGTCCTGACCTTCGGAGTATATCAGCACCTGCCCCACGGCCAGTTGGCGGCCCAGCTTGTGGATGCGCGCCTGCCCGATCAGATCCCGACCCGACACGGGTTTCCGTATGAAGTCTATCGCGCAATTCGTTGTTACAGCTAAGGCTTTCGGACCAATCATCGCAAGGATTGCAAGGTACATCGAAACATCCGCCAGACCGAACATCGACGGCCCGGACACCGTGCCGCCGGGGCGCAGGTGACCGTTGTTCACTTTCAGCCGGACCGTGATTTCGTAGGGCGCGACCGCTTCGACCTCGAAATCTTCATTTACCTGCGGGAAGGCCCGGATCATGAAATCCGTCAAATCCGAGCGCAACATTTTCAATTCCATGGCTTTCCCCGGTCCCGTACCTCGCCTAGACTTGGCGTGAAACAGCCGGGGGTGCAAGATGGCCATACTTGAGAAATCGACAAAGGGTGCGGTCACTTACCTGGAGTTGAACCGGCCCGAGGCTTTGAATGCCTTGTCGGACGAGTTGCTGGCGGAGTTGCAGGGCGCGCTGGATGACATCAGGGCCGATCGGTCGATACGTGTGGTTGTCCTGTCTGGCGCGGGCAAGGCGTTTTGTGCGGGCCATGACCTGCGGCAAATGCAGGCCGGGCGGCAGGCTGAAGATGGCGGAGCCGCTTACTTCAGTGATCTATTTACGCGTTGTTCCAAGGTGATGCAGGGTATACTTGATTTGCCTCAACCGGTGATTGCGCGGGTACATGGCATCGCCACGGCGGCGGGCTGCCAGTTGGTGGCCAGTTGCGACATGGCAATTGCGGCTGACGGCACGCGGTTTGGGGTGAATGGGGTGAACATCGGGCTGTTCTGTTCGACGCCCATGGTCGCCCTGTCGCGCAATATCGGCCGCAAGAAAGCGTTCGAGATGCTGACGACGGGTCGGTTCCTGTCGTCCGCGGAAGCCGAAGCCATCGGGCTGGTGAATCGGGTCGTCCCGCAGGATCAACTTGATAGCGCGGTGCATGAGCTCGCCGCGACGCTTGCGGGCAAGTTGGGATCGGCGGTCGCTGTAGGCAAGCCTGCCTTTTACCGGCAGGCGGAAATGGAACTATCGAAAGCCTACGATTTCGTGCGCGAGGTCATGGTGCATAACATGCTGCATCCGGATACGAATGAAGGCATCCAAGCGTTCATCGAAAAGCGCGATCCGAATTGGGACCAGTGACCAACCGATTTCTGGTCCGGGTCGTATTACGCAGATCATAGCCCGAGATCGCGGAACACCGCAGGCAGTTGTTCGGGGATATCCTCGGCGATCAGGCCGGGGCCAAATTTCAGGGCGCATTCGACATGCAGCCAAGCGGCGGTTTCGGCGGCCTGCATCGGCGCGAAGCCGCGTGCCAGAAGCCCGGTGACAAAGCCCGCCAGCACGTCGCCCGAGCCTGCGGTGGCGAGCCAGGGGGCGGAACGGTCGTAATGCGCCGAGTTGATCGAGCAGCGCCCGTCCGGGGCGGCGATCACGGTGTCAGGGCCTTTGAACAACACCACGCACCCGGCGCGCGCGGCGGCCTCGCGGGTGGCATCGACCTTGGAATAGGCGGGGCCGCGCGTGGCGGGGGCTTCGAGTTTGGCGGCGATGTCGGGGAAGAGGCGCTTGAACTCGCCCGCGTGGGGGGTGAGGACAACTTTTGTGATCGGTGCCATTTGGCGCGCTATCAACTCATCTGGGTCTTCATCAGGAAACGCCATCGCAACCTGCTGCCTGTCAAGTTTCCCGGTTGGGTTTGTGTTTGTGGCCCGAATGAGTTCAAACAATGCAGTGGGGTCGTCAGCAAAACTCGTCAATGAATCTGCATCCAACACTGCGCCACTGCCGCGACTGACGATGATTTCGACCAGTTCCCGGGTAGTTTCGCCAACGCCAAGACCGGGGCCAGCACAAATAGCACTTATTCTCTTGTCGTGCAGGATCTCCTTAAGCACGGTTGTATCGGCGACCGGGGCTGTCATGATCGCGTTCAATTGCGAGGAATTCTCGACCAGAGTCTCGGGGGGGCAGGCCAATGTAACGAGCCCCGCACCCATCCGAATGGCACCCCTTGCCGCAAGACGGGCCGCACCACCCTTCCCGGAATGTCCCGCGAGGACGAGCGCGTGTCCGTGGGAAAACTTGTGGCCACCGTTCTGACGTTTCAGCCTTTGAAATACCTCAAAGTCTTCCCTTGGCGAACGCGTCAGGAACGTTCCATGACGCATCGGGTGGCGCGAAACAACGTGCTCAGCTTCATTTTCCGGCAGGCCGATATCAACGATTCTTACGTTGTGGCAATACGTCGGCCCCCTATCCAAATGATGTCCGATTTTTGGGCGATGAAATGTCACGGTCAGGTATGCAGCGTATGGTTCGGTCAGATACATGTGGTCGTCAAATGCGAGTTCACGCCCCGAATTGGCACAAATGCTCGACGGTACGTCAATCGCCACGACACGCGGCTTAGAAAAATCGCCGGTCCAGAATAGTGCATCCGCAAAGCAGCTATGAAGCGAGTACGAAACCGCCTCCAGGAAAGGCGCGGCGCGCGAAAGGCCCGCACCGAAGAGCGCGTCAACAAATAGGTCCGCTTCGTAAAACACTTTGGCTGCAGCACCATACGTTTCAGGGGTGTCATCCGTTGCAATGGGAGAGGTTTGCCCCCCCATCTCCCCCCACCGCTCATAATTCACCCGCGCATCGGGCGGCAGCTTGTCGGCGTCGCCGTAGTGGAACACCTCGACCGTCCAGCCCCACTCCTTCAGCAACCGCGCCACGACAAACCCGTCGCCGCCATTGTTGCCGGGGCCGCACAGAACCACGGCGCGGTGCGAGGTTTTCGCAAGCTCCGGCCATTCCTCGAAGATCGCCTCGACCACGCCCCGCCCGGCGCGTTCCATCAGTTCCAGCCCGGTGACTTCTCCGCTGTCGATGGCGGCTTGTTCGATGGCGCGCATCTGGGCGGCGGTCAGGAGTTCGGTCATGGGATTGGCCCCTGTGATTCAATTTCGATGAACCTTCGGGCGAGATGCACAAAAATTAGGCAATTGTTGTTTTGCACACCGGCGCCGCGGTTCCCGGGCACCCTAGTCAATGGACGGCACAGAAGGGAAGTGGTCTGAGCGTTCGGGCGAATTCATGC